>NZ_JHQR01000348.1 GCF_014843825.1 Mesorhizobium silamurunense | reverse complement strand
CGGTCGGCGCGGCGGCCGCCGGTCCCATGCGGCGGCCCTCGACGAGGTCACGCTGGCTTTCGGCCATGCGCTGAAGATTGTAGGCATTGGCGCAGCCGGCCGGCAGATGGGAGCCGACACCGGAGACGATGGTGAGGTCGGTTTTGGCGGCGGAGTTGTCGTCGTCGGCCGGTTCGGCCAGACATGCATTGGGAGCCAGGATGGAGCCGCTGCCTTTCTCGGAGCCGCCGGCATCGGTCGAAACATAGCTGTAGCCGGGCGAATAATCCTGCCGCTGTTGCGGGCTGTTCACGCAGCCGGCAAGAAACAGCGCGGGAAGCACGGAGCAGAAAGCGGTGCGCAATGTCATGGTCGTTTCCCGCTATTTGATGATCAGACCGGTCGCCGACGCGTCATTGGCGTGCTTGCGACTGAGCCGCTTGGCAGCCGGACGATCGAGTGGGGTGGCGAGGCTGTCCCGCACCGGCGCCACCAGATAGGGCGTGATCAGGATGACCAGTTCGGTCTCTTCGTGCTGGAAGCGCTGCGATTGAAATAGCGGACCAAGCACGGGTACATCGCCCAGAACCGGAAATTTCTCCAGGTTGCGCGAGGTCCGCTGCTGGAAGAGGCCCGCGATCGCAAAGGTCTGACCGCTCGCCACCTCCACCGTCGTGTCCGCTCTTCGGACCACGAAGCTCGGCATGGCAAAGCCGTTGGCGGTTACGGAGCCGGCATCCGACAAAGAACTGACCTCCGGCTGGACGTGGAGCGCGATGCGATTGCGGCCGATGAGCGTCGGGGTGAAGCCGAGCGATACGCCGAAAGGTTTGTATTGAATGGTTGTGACGTCGGATCCCTGCGCAATAGGCACCGGAATTTCTCCACCGGCTAGAAAGTTCGCCGTCTGTCCGGTCACTGCGGTCAGGTTCGGCTCGGCCAGTATCTTGACGACGCCATTGCGTTGCAGGGCTTCGATGAGGACGTCGAAATTGAGGCCGTGCGCCTGGTCTAGGTTCAGACCAAAATTCCCACCGCCCGAAGGCACACCATTGTCCTGGAACATGTTGAATTCGAAGCCGCCGCTCTTGTATCCGACAGACCAGTCGACACCGTACGACTGCAACTCCGTGCGCGAGACTTCGGCGAAGCGGACGCGGATGTTGACCTGCTGCGAACCCTGCACGGTCATGTTATTCAGCGGCGGCTGTTCCGGCGGCGAGAATGTGCGTGCGACATTGTCCAAATCCTTTGCTTCATCGACGCCTCGTGCCTCACCCGTGATGACGATGCGGGTTCCGAAAATGTGGAGATTTGTCGCCGAATTCGGCTGCATTGCATGCTTGGCTTCGGAGGCAGGTGTGACATCGGGTGTGACGCGGAATTGAGCCGTTGCCTCGATCCGCTCGTTGGCAGTGACCGCAATGAGATTGGTCAGGCCGGGCTTGAGGCCGAAGACATAGACCATGCTTGGCGACACGACCTGGAGGTCTGCGATCGTGGTGTCTGCGACCAGGACGGATTCGACCGGTTCATTGAACCGCAGCAAGCGGCCTTGCCCGACCGGCAGGTCGAGCGTCGGCTTGCTCGGCAGGGGCGACACGTTCTGCGCCGTCGCGTCAGCAATCGTGAACAACAAAGCCAGCAACACGCCAACCGTCGCGATAGCGAGCCAGCGCATGTCCGTCCGCCCGGCGGAAGCGGCGGATCGAACGCCTGCTGCGGTATCGTGGATTGTCATGCCGTTCCTCTCCTGATTCCCCAGATGTCCCCGTTCGTCCGGCTGCCGTCATGAGGCTGCCTCCTGCGCAGCTTTCGCTTGAGCCGACGGCAGCGCCTGCGCGCGCGCGCCGGCTCTTCCGCTGCGGCCGGTGATCGTGGCCAGCGGCTGGACGTTGAATTCCTGCGCCAGTTCCTGGAAGGACAGGACAGGCAGCTCGATGGCATTGTGCGTGAGCAGGCTGCGCATGTGACGGCGCACGTCCATTGCTGCAAGGACGACCGGCGAGACGTCGGTGGAGTTGTGCGATAGCGCGCGCTCGACTTCGCCGACCAAAGCCTGCGCATCGTCATCCGAAAGGTTCAGGAATGTGCCGGTCGATGTGCTTTGCACGGCGTTGCGCAGAACATCCTCCGCCGACCGCTGCAGCACATAAGCCGCGATGATGTTGTTGCGGCCGGCGGAGCGGAAGCTGATCTGGCGCTTCAGGGATGTGCGGACATATTCCGTCAGCAGAACGACGTCCTGTTCGCGTTGGCCCCATTCGATCAGCGCTTCGAGGATCAGGCGCAAATTGCGGATCGGCACGTTTTCGCCGACAAGCCGGCGAAGCACCTCGGCGATCTTCTGCAGCGGCACGATTTCCTGAGCCTGTCTGACCAGATCCGCGTATTCCGTCTCCATGTCGGACAGAAGCCTGCGTGTCTCCTGGATGCCGACAAAATGGCCGGCATAGAGCCGAAGCGCATTTCCGGTCCACTTGGCGGCTGTTTCCGCAGGCGTGGAGAATACGAAGCCGGCTTCTTTCAGCGCCGCGATGTGGCGGTCATCGACCCATACGAATTTGCGCTGGCCTGAAATCGAAACAGCTTTTTCGTAGGTCACTTCGAGCAGATCAAGATGGGTAAGGTCCGCTTCGACGAGAACGCGGCCGGCGGGAATTTCGGCGTCCATGATGGGCGCGCCTTCCAGGTCGATGCGGATGCTTCGTGGCGAGAGCATCTCGTCGACCTGCATGCCGATGGCCGGAACATCGACACCGAGATCGCCGAAGAGTTCGCGGCGAACGCCGTCGGCGAGCCCGGCAAATTCGGGCTCCGGAATCGCGTCCGCGAGCTCGGAGCCGAGGCGTACGACCACGCGATACGAGGCAGGCAGCGTTCCGGTGCGAATTGCCGAAAGCGAAGCGGAGCTGCCCCGTTGTTCCTGCACCGCGATCTGGCCGCTGTCCTTGGGTTCGGACTCCTGGGCGCTGCGGCGACTGATTGCATAGGCGCCCGCCCCGAAGCAGGCACCAAGGACCAGGAATACGATGGAAGGAAAGCCTGGCACCATGGCAAGGCCAACCATGATCACCGCCGCGAGGGCAAGTGCACGCGAATCCCGCAGAAGCTGGCTGGTTATTTGCCGGCCAAGGTCGCCTGTCCCATCCGCGCTGCCGACGCGCGTCACCATCGTGCCGGCAGCGACTGCGACGAGCAGCGCCGGTATCTGCGCCACCAGTCCGTCACCCACGGTGAGCAGAGAGTAGGTCGCGGCCGCATCGCCCAGCGACATGTCGTGCTGCAGCGTGCCGACGGCGAAACCACCGATAAGGTTGACCAGGATGATCACAATCCCGGCGATGACGTCGCCCTTGACGAATTTCATGGCGCCGTCCATCGCGCCGAACAGCTGGCTCTCGTGCTCCAGCTGCTGGCGCAGACGGCGTGCTTCCGGCTGATCGATATCGCCGTTGCGCAGCTCCGCGTCGATGCTCATCTGCTTGCCCGGCAGAGCGTCGAGCGTGAAGCGCGCGGCCACCTCGGCGACGCGTTCGGCACCCCGCGCAACCACGATGAACTGCGCGACGGTGATGATCAGGAAGATGACGAGGCCGACCGCAATGCTGCCGCCAACGACGAAGGTGCCGAAGGCGGTAATGATCTCGCCAGCGTCGGCCTGGAGCAGGATCAGCCGCGTCGTCGTAATCGTGATCGCCAGCCGGAACAAGGTGGCGATGAGGATGACCGACGGCAGCGACGAAAACTGCAGCGGATGAGAAACGTAAAACGAAGCCAGCAGGATGAGCACGCTGATGGCGATATTCGAGGTGATGAGAATGTCGACGAGAAACGTCGGCAATGGGATGAGCATCATCACCACGGCGACGAGCAACAGGACGGCAATGACCAGATCGCTGCGTCGCGACAGCCTGGCAAGGAATTGCAGAAGCCGCTCAGACACGGTCATGGTCATTCAACGCCTCGTTGCGACAGGAAGCGCAGCAAGGCACTGTGAGCCTCCGTCTTGCGCCCGGCCACGAGCAGGGCGCGGCTCTTCAGCAATGCAAGCGCCGGGTGGTCCATTCCTTCCAAGGTCTCCAGCCTGGCAATCGTGGCCAGCGCCTTTTCCGCTTCGCCATCAAGTATGAGCAGGTGCGCCAATGTCCGCAGGAGACCGGCATTTTCCGGCGCCAGCTGTGCGGCGATGAGCAGGTACGTCGCACCTCGCTTGGCCTGCCCATGACACCCATAGAGATAGCCCAGGACATGCAGCAGGTGGACCGTGTCATCCGGGTCGGTCAGATCTCGATTCCTTCCTGCATGCGACCAAGCAGATCGCGATGACGCTCGATTTCACCCTCGATCAGCGCTCTGGCGAGCGTCTTGAGTTGCTCGCCGCCCTCAAGGTCAGGCACCAGGTTCGTTATGAAATGCTGGAGAATAGGCACGGAGCGACGCAGGATGGCCGGCTCCGGAATAGTGGGCATGACGAAGTTGATGAGAATGTCATCCAGCGATTCGCCCGCCGCATCTCGAGAGGCCTGGAATTCCGCCGTTTCAGGCCTGTCCGCGGCGGCTGCCGATTTCGTCCCCTGAGCGCGCTTTGCGCCTTGTTCGACGCCATTCATCCGTCGCCGGTTGATTGTCTGGCCGCGAACGCCTTCCGCCTGATGCACGTCGCGGCCGGCAGTGTCCGTCCTCACCGAATCGAGGCGCGGCCCTTCGAGCCGGCGGTTCACGGATATTTCAGCGCGACCGTGGCGCCGCCCTTGGTCAAGAGAAGTTCCGTCTCGCCAATATGTTTGATGGTCCAGCCGTCATCCGTGAACGCACCTTCGTGATAGCGCGCGCCGTCGGCTGCGATGACGTAAGGGCGCTCGCCATACCAGATCGCCTGCAGCGTCAGGCGCGGCGGCTGTTGCGCGTTGCCGATCATGACGTTGGATACCAAGGGGACACGAGCGCCGAACGCCTGGTCGAACCAGGATTGCGTTTCGGTCCAGACGTTACCCTTGTCACTCGAGATCATGCCGGAAACCACCAGGCGCCCGGGCGATCGCTGGACGGTCACCGTGCTTATGCCGGACTGATCGAGACGCTGTTTGAGCTGGCTTTCCGCTTCGGCGACAGTCTGAATCTGCGCTGGCGACGAATCGTCCAGCACTTCCTGGTCCCGCTCGCCGGCGAAAGCCATTCTGACCGGTTGATCGTCTTGAGAAGACGTCTGCGCGCCAACCTTGGCGAGAGAGAAGTCGGACTTGGCGAGAGAGAACCCGTTGGCAGCGACGGAAACGGCGAAAACGGCAAAGAGAACGCTGCCTGCAACCAGCATGGAACGACTGCCGATCGACCACCGGCTGGAAGGGTGTTCCGGATTGATCAGCCGGATGCGGGCGTCGCCGATGCCTATGACAACCGGCAACCTGCAGCGAGTGCCCTGTCCTTGACGGATGATTTCGCCTGTGGCGAGCGCGACATCGCCGCCGACGGCTTCGATTTCAAACTGGCTGCCCTTGCGCCGTAGTCTCGCGTGGATCGGAGCAATGCCGGCATCCCTGAGGACAACGTCCGATTCGGTGCTGGAGCCGATCGTATACAGGGGGCCAACCAGGCCGAGTTCGGCACCGGCATGAAAACCGTGGGTTACGCTGAGCGCGATGGACTGTGCGGCTGCCGGCGATAGGGAAATGATGGATCGGAGCCGTCGCCCTGGCGCGGCATCCAGATATCTGCCGATAGGACTAGCGGTCATGCCACTTCATCTCCCCGCCGATGAGGATTTCAAATACAGCCGGACGAAGGCGTTCGAAAATTTCCGCTGTGCAGGTACGCCGCCGGTTGCTCGCGGCGGCGCATGAGTTCGAGCATCTCCTGCGTCAAGCCTTTTCAGCCGACTCGCCGAGCGTCTTGGCGGTGCTCATCAGCATGTCGTGCTGGGATTTCGCGATCTCTTTCGTGATCTCTAGGCTGAACATGCGCTCCTGCTGCTTGATCATCTTGTCCAGGTTTTGTTCCGGCGACCCTGCAGAGCCGGACGTAATGGGAGGGGTAGCAGCCATCATTGTCTCCTTGAGGGGCTATTCAGGTTGCAAGCCCGGGCTCACGCCTGCGGTCCGGGACTTTGCTATAACAACTTAGGGCAGGACGATCGGAAATGAAAGTCCACTTGGAATGTTTGAGACATGTTTGTTCCAACTGTTGCGTTTCAGGCGCTCACGGAGTAGCCTGACCGACGGGGTTTGATGGGGTAATGGGAATGGAAAAAGGTCCTTTGGCGGAGCTGTTGGTCGAACGGTTTGAGAATATGCCGCCGCAACTGCGGGTGGCGGCGCGTTTCGTGCTTGATCATCCCAAGGATGTGGCGCTGATGTCGATGCGCGAGCAGGCGCAGCAGGCCGGCGTTTCGCACAGCACAATGATGCGGCTGGCACGGTGGCTCGGCCTTGAAGGCTATGAGGACATGCGCAGCCTTTATGCGCGCGCGCTGCGTGAGACGACAGCCGGAGAACCAGCCCGACAGGGTGGCGAACGGGATGGCGATTCGGGATATTCGACGGCCGGGGTCGTGGCTGACTCTCTCGCTGCCCAGATCTCAAGTCTTGGCGAGTACGGCAACGCCATGCAATTCATCGCCGCCGCCGAGCTGCTTGCGGGATCGCGCAATCTTTTCGGTCTCGGCTCAGGCTCGGCTTATGCAATTGCCAGCCATTTCGTTCACATAATGTCGTTCGCGGCTGGCGATGAGCGCAAGGTGATGCTTGTCGGCGGGATCGCCGGACAGGGTCTGGATGCCCTTCAGCATGCAGGGCGCGGCGACGTGCTCCTTGCTGTGGGCATGACGCCCTATGAACGCATGACGATAGAAGTGGCGCGCCAAGCGGCCCGGCAGGGCGTCAGCGTGGTGGCGATCACCGACAGCAGCGTCTCGCCGCTGACCCGGATCGCGCGGGAAGCAATCGTTGTTACCTCAAATTCGCAATCGTTCTTCCGAAGCATGTCGCCGGCGTTCGCCGCCGTCGAAATCCTGGCGGCGTTGACGGCAACGCGGTCAGAAACGAATGCGGCGGAACGAGTGAAGCAGTCGGAAGAGCAGCTTGCTGCTTTCGGCATTTATTGGAAGCCCCCTCGATAACAACGGAAGGGTTGCGATCGGGACGGGCGTGACGGCGGCCAGACTGCCGGCAACAGTGATTTCCGGAGGTCGTCCAGATGGTTCGCCCGATAACACTCACCAAGCCGCCGCTCCAGCCGCAAAAGGTCAACGCCAAGGCAGATGCAGCGCAGATCGCGCGGCTGGAGGCGCAGGCAGCGGAGCTGCGGGAAGAAATCAGGCTTGCCAACAGAATGGGCGAGCGCGATTGGGCGGCACAAGCCCGCCAGGAATTGGCGCATGTAAACACGCAACTAAGTTCCCTTCAGCCGCAGCCGGCTCCGGCGACGCCGGGCGCCAATGTCGTGCACGCCAGCAATGGCACATCCGGCAATGGAACGACGGTCACGCCAGCCCTCTTCGCGCGGCCCGATTCGACGCTTGCGCTGACGCCGGTGGACCTCGATGGCGGCAAGCCCGAAGACAGCGCCGCGGCAGCGACGACTGCCCGCGACATCGTCAAGGACGTCACCGGCGGCAAAAGCATCGACCAGATTGCCGCTGCGCGCGGCATGACGCGCGAACAGGTTATCGCCGCGCTCAGATCCGGCGGGATGGCCGTGTCGACCACCGACCCGACGAGCGGCAATGGCGATGTGCAGGCGACGAAAATCACGGATGCCAGCGGCCGCACCGTCACGCAATATTACGACTACCAGCATGACAGCTACTATGCGACCGTCCAGGCACAGCCTAACGGCGCAGCGACCACCACGCCGACCCGGGATGGGCTCGGGCGCAAGGAAACCAGCAGCTACAATTCAGACACTGGCGCCATAACGACGCGTTATGAGGACGATCTCGGGACAGGAACCGTCACCGAGCGGACGTCATTGCCCAACGGTGCGTCGGTGGAAACGGTGACGCCAGGCGCCGGCCCCTCTCTTCCCGTGACCACCGTCACAGGACCGGACGGCCACAAAACCATATTGGCGCCCGCCCAGGACCCAGGCGGATCCAGCACGCAGGACATCAAACACGATCTTGCCGACGGAAAAAGCATCGATCAGATCGCAAAGGAAAACGGCCTCACCAACGAACAGGTGATCGCCGAACTGCAAGCCGCCGGCTATCAGGTCAAGACTACCAGCAGCAGCGACGCGCAGTCGGTCGAGATCGTCGATCCGCGCTCCGGCGGCAAGATCGTCTACTCTTACGATTATCAGCACGACGTACGCACCGTCACGACCACGGCGGACGGCAAGAAAACGTCGGTATCCATCGATGGCAAGGGAACCGAAACCAAGACCGTCACCGACCAAGACGGCCGGGTGACGACGACCACCACCGAGAAGATCAATGGCGGCAAGCCTGTCGAGTACGAGGTCAAGCCGAACGACAACCTGACCCTTATCGCGCAACAGTATGGCGTGACGCTGGATGATCTCAGGCGGACGAATCCGGAGCTTTTCAGCTCGTCGCGCGACCCGAGCACAATCCACACAGGCGAAAAAATTACCATCGACAACGGCACCCGCACGACGGTCGAGGTCACATTCAACGGCTATACGCTGACCACCAAGCCCGATGGCAGCATGACGCTGCACAACAACACCACCGGCACCGACCTGAAAATCGAGGCGGGAAGCACGCAAGAAGCCCTGGCCAGGACGCTGCTGGCGGTGAACCCCAACAGCAGCGATCCCAAGGTGGCAAAAGAGGGCGAGGTCGTGAAGACCTTCGTCGAGGGGCTGTTGGCAGGGGAGACCCTGCCCAGCCTGATCGATGCCGCGGAAAAGGCCGGACAGGACAAACAGGCCCTGATCGACAAATACCACCTGGGCACGCCCGCCAAGCCCAAGCTGGACGGGCAGAACAGGGTTGTCGATCCATTTGGCGATCCACCCCAGGGCAACGCACCCTCGGGGGGAAAATGGATGCCGATGAAGATAGATGGCGTCTGGAGGTGGGTCGATCCCCAAGTCGCCCAGGCCATCATCAACGAGAACGTCGCACTGTCGCGCATCACCGAGACGCGGGCTCTGGCAGGCCAGCGGCAGGAGCAGTTCAACGTCGATCTGCTCGATCCTGCCTACAAGGATGCCGTCGACGGCGCGCAAACCATCATAAACAAGGCGCTGGAGCCTCACGGCCTGCAATGGACGCCGCAGAAACCCAAGGGCACCCTCGCCGATGCGCAGGCGCGGCTGACCAAAGCCAATACCCTTCTGCAGAACGCACAGGATGCCCGAGGCGAGTATGAGAATGCCGGGCGCGTTCTCAAGGATGCCATCGCCGGTCAAGGCAAGCTCACTCCTCTGGGCGATCCGAATGCGCCGTCGGTCAAAGCGCGGGGCACTCCCGACCTTGATCCGAAATACGACCAGGGCGTCGCCGACCATAGCGCCGTCGACAAGCTGTTTTCCGAGGTCGGCCTGCATCTGAGCAAGGGCGACAAGCTAACCATCGATTACCTGGTTGGGCAGGCCGAACTCGCCGGCGTCCCCGCGGACTCCAAGGAATACAAGGACCTCAAAGCCCTGCAGACGACGGCAGGCAACCAGCTCGAACTGGCCCAGGCCTACCAGAACTATTTCGACGCCCATGCCGATGCCGCACAGGTCAACGCGCGGCAGACGGACCTCGAGCAGAAGCTGGCTACCGAATATCTTGGTAAACAGAATTTCAACTTTGACGAGAAGTACAATCGCATCAATGGCGACTACCTCGGGCACTACAAGAACTCGTCGCTCGAGATCCGTGACGGCCAGCTCTGGGTAATCAACCATTTCGATGAGGGAACCACCGAACAGCAGCTGACCTACAGCCTGAACGACAAGCATGTCAGGGGCGAATACCGCGATCGCCAACTCAACAAAGACTGGCAGGCGCTGCTGGCCGGCTACGACTCCAACGCAAAAATGTGCACGGCAAATGGCCTGCAATCGGTGAGGTCCAGCGAGGAGCAGGCGGCAAAGAGCCTCAACGACGTCCTGGACCGGCAGCTCGGCGACAGCCTCGCCGATCTGAACGCCAAGCTGCCGACGCTGCAGACCAATTTCGACAATGCGCTGACGCATCACAAGCCGGGATCGGTCGATGCTCCCGAAGGCACGTTGCCCGACGGCGTGCAGCCGGTCGAGATCAATGTCGGCGGACAGACGATCAAGGTGGCGCCGGACGTTGCCCGGAACTACAACGAGCATGGGATCGATGCGCTGAGCCAGGGCGGGAAGGCGATCTGGATCGACCTTGATACCAAGGATGACGACCCCAATGGCCGCTGGGTCGATCCCGAACTGGCGGTCGCCAAGCTCAGGCTGGAGGCGACAAGGCTTCAGATAAGTCAAATCCAGGATCTGCGCAGACAGTTACAGGGCTTCAACGACTATCACGAGCTTCGGCTCAGCGAGCCGTCTTTGCTGGCCGATGACAACACCACTGTCGACAAAACCTATCTGGACAAGCACGAGCAGCAGACGCTCGACGCCATCTATCAGCCGAGGTTCCAGCAGCTGCTCGACAGAGGCTACGACAAGGAGTTCCACCAACAGCACGGCACGGAGCTAGATACTACGGTAGCCAAAACGCTCGGCCTGGACAGTTCGACCGATGACGGCCGCGACGCGATAAAGAATGTGACGGACGAGATCCGCGATATCGGCGGCGACAACCCGTATGTGCGTCGCGTGCCGATCTTCTATGTCGACGACCAGGTTGGAACGCAGCAGGTGACGCTGTTTGCGGTGCGCGACGGTGATGGCAACACCAGCTACGTCGACGCGACCGGCAAGAAGTTCGACGACCTCGGCGATTTCCAGGACAACAACAGCCAGTTTGGCGAGAACGGCAAGCTCGTTGTTCCCAAAGGCCTGGAGATGAAGGCGGGAGCCGACGGCAAGATCGCGCTTGAAGTTGTGAAGGCCCGCAACGTCTCCGTCTGGGACAAGGTCGTCGATCCGCTGGTTGGCATCGGCACCGGCATCGCCACCATCCTGTCGTTCACGCCGGCCGCGCCGGTCGCGGCGCCGCTGGCCTATACCGGCGCGGCCTATCTCGGAACCAGAGCGGTCATAAACGAGGTCAACCACCTGGACCATGGCGGCGAGTGGTACGACAGCGAGTCGCTGACGAACATCGCCAGCGCAGCAACCACGGCGCTGCCCATGGCTTCCAGCGGCCTGCGCACCATCGGCATGGCGGCGAAGAGTGAGTCATTCCTGGCAGGCGTTGCCGCCAGCCCCCGCGCCTTCGCCGGCAGCATCGGCGCAACACGATCGAACTGGGCGTTGGCATCCGAAACCCGCACATACATGCAATCGAGCGCCGGACTGAACAAGGCGGCGTGGGGGATGGATGTCGGCTCGGTGATTGTCGGCTCACCGTTACTGGCAACATCCGCCTACGATCTTGCCGCCAACGGAGACCAGATGAACGGTCTCCAGCTTGCCAACGCGCTTACGGGTCTCGGCACCGGCATCGCCGGCACGGGGCTTGGCATCCACGGTCTGCGGACGATGCGGCCAGGAACGGGCACGCAGGACCCCAACGCTCCCGGCGCTGATGCCAATCCGCCGCCCGGCAGCGACGGACCGTTCCAGCAGCCGCCCGGCGGCAAAGGACCGTCGCAACTGGCGCTGGAACCCGGCCCTTCGGGGCGCCCGATGGATGTGTACGAAATCGGCGCCGACGGCGTTTACAGGCCGACCGGAGAACAGGTCTTCCACGACCCCAGCCACCCGGTGATCCCAGGAGAGGTGATCAAGACCGATGAAGCCGGCGGCAATGGCTCGACGGCGTCGCCGGACCGCGATCCCGATGGTTCGACTGCCTCCGGCACACCGCATCTCGCCGACGGCGATCCCATCGTCGTGCCGGGCGCGCCGACAGGAAAGGACGGGCCGGTACGTCTTGTCTGGGATCCGGAGACGCGCAGCTTTACCGGCATGCCCGAGCGCGACACGAGCGGCTACATCTACACCAGCGGCAAGGATCCGAAGACGCCGTCGGCCTATCTCGACGGCTTGACCGTCGAGCAGCTCGTCAACCGCCATGAACAGGAGAAAGGCTATTATTCCAGCCGCGAGATGGCCGAGCGTTATGGTCCGGACGGCGTTCAGATACCGCGCACGCCGCTTCGCGAGATCTTGCCCGACTTCCGCGTCGGCGTCACCTTCCGGGTCCGGCTGAACACGGGCCAGGCGTTCGGGATCGGTTCGCCAACCGTTGCTGCCGTTGGCTTCGGCGTCGGCACCAAAACCGATTTCGGCATGATCGGATGGTCGATCGTCGACAGTGTCAGCCAACGCAGCCTGACGCCCGTCAAGGACGCGCTCGGCACCCAGGGCGTCATCTCCTATCGGTCGCGCGAGTACAGGAACATCACCGGCCTCCAAGCCGGCGTCTGGCCTGTGTCCAATCAGACGGCCCTGCCGGTCCGTGCCAGCGATCTCTCGGCGGCGGCGAGCGGGGCGGTGTTCAGCGACGGGACCGGCTATGACGCCAGACCGCTGGATGCCGCGATTGTCGGGATGACGCCGGATGGCCAAGGCACCGTGGTCGAGATGACCTACACGCCTTTGCTCGAAGGCAAGGAGGTTACCCTCGCGCCCGGCCAACACGATTTCTTTGGCGTGCCGGCGGAAAACAGCTCCGGCCACGTCACGCTGCAAGCCGCGCTTCCTTTCGATCGCGTCATGACCGAGACCAAGGCCGGCATACGCCTGCCGATCGTGGCCAATCATGTCGCGGCGGTCGATCAGATGCCGCGCATCGGTTTCGAGAGGCGTCCGGAAATGCCTGTCAAGGACACGCTGCAGCCGGGCGACATTGTGTCGGCGCAGGCGTTCGACCAGATCCAGTCGGCCCTTGGTTCGACAAACCTGAAGATCCAGTTCGCCGTCAAGGACCCGGCGAAGGCATCCGAACTCGTCACGGCGATCGGGCAGGGCGATGGCATCCGGTCGATCCGCGCCCTCGTCAAGTCCGGTCAGATCGATTCGTCGAACACGGTTTCTCTGGTCGATGAGCCGACGCTGAGCGGACTGCGGCTTTCAGCGGTGCCGGGCAAGTCGCCCACGGCGGACATTGTTTTGCTGACCGGCGAGAAGGCTCGCGTGGTGAACCCCGAGGCGATGCTGGTCGACGTCATCTTCAACGATCGCAACAGGCTGCCGGGCGCGCTGGGCTTCAATCCGGATCGGGTAGCCACCTCCGCGACCTACAAGGTGAAATCGGCAGTACAATCCTGGCTTCCGGCGCGTTTCACCCCGGACGGCTCACCGCAGCCGCGCTACATGCCGAGCGCCGGCAACATCTACCGGAACCTCTATGGTTCCGACGGGACTCCGGCGACGCGCTACACGATTTCGTTCTCCACGCCTCCGCTGCCGGCAGGCGCCGTGGCGTTCAGCGCCGAGGTGAGATTCCAGTACAAGTCGAAGGCCGCCAAGACCGCGCCTTCGATCGCCAAGAACGAAACCGCGACCCTGACCTTCGACCGCGCCGGCGGACAGTCCGAGCAGTTGGCGATCCCGGCCTGGCTCGCCCGTGCGGTGGAAACGTCGCGTGACGGAGCCTCGACGGCCATACCCAAGGGCGGCAAGGCCTCGCTGGACCAGTTCCTGGCAGACCTGCAGAAGACGGCGCGGCCGGATCAGCTCGTCGCGATCGAGCAGTTCAAGAGCGATTTCGGCGCTTCGATCGTCGATGGCGGTTTCATGCGCCAGGACGTTGCCGACGGCGTGCTGACGTTCCTCTCCTCGCAGGTAGGCAGCCGCCGAAGCGGGCCGATCCAGGTAAGGGACGAGAACGGGCAATCGGTGACCGCCACCCGCTACGGACCGCTGCCAAAGAGTGCAGAGAACGTCTATGTGCCGCCGGCCGACGGGCCGCAAGCGCGTGGCGACGAACCGGAGTTGATCCACAAGTCGCATATTCTGTTCCGGGACCCGGAGACGGGAGAAGCATACGTCCTGCCGTGGATACGCGGCGCCTCCGAGGACCATGTGCCGGGCGGTCAAGGAACGCCAAAGGAAGAAGCGGTGCCACCGGATACGGTCAGGAAAGCCATCGAGGCGGCTCCGCCGACAACCTACTCGCTGCAGCAGATCCGCAACATGCGGCAGCCCGAAAAGTGGAAGGCAGGCGAGATCTATACACGCGAACTCAACGGGTCGCTTGGAGAGGCGCATTTTCCGGTCGAGGCCAACCCGGACGGTCCCTACGCCGTTACCGGCCAGGGCGGGCGTTACGTGGATGCGCCAGTCTTCAAGAGCCAGGATGTGATCGAGGCGATCGAGGTCAAGACCTACCATCGCTGGACGACGATCAACGGTGTCGCGCAGATGCGCGAAGTGCCGCTCACGCCGAAGCTGCAGGAACAGATAAACAAGGATGTGGCGCTGCGGAATGAGAACCCAGGCTATCAACCGCGCTGGGTTTTCCTCGACGCGCCGCCTTCGGCCGAGTTGCAAGGGGCGCTCGACGATGCCGGGATTGTCGGAAACATCTTCGGACATAACAAACCTGCCGCTGCAACACCGCAACCCCAATCCGCGTCGACCAAGAGCGGTTCGGGCCGGACCATTCAGCTCGAAGACGAAAGCGGCAAGGTGATTACGGCGGCAGTGCTGGGCACCGGGCCGAGGAGCCCGAAGCAGGTCCATGTTCCGCCCTCAGACGGCCCGCGCGTATGGGGCGATGCCCCGGAGGTGGCGGACAAGACGCACATACTGGTGTACGACCCCGATACGGGCGAGGCCGTGGTGCTGCCCTGGATACGCGGAGCTTCCGACGGTCACGTGCCGGGAAGCCTGGGCCGTCCGGAAGAGAACAATCAACAGGCCAATACCGCCGCGCAGCCTTCGCGCGGTAAGGGGCAATCGGCTCCGAATAACGGACCGCTCACCCGGGATGGCGTCAGAGCTACCCCGCTTGATCAGGTGCCAGATCTCGTCATGGGCGATTTCCAGCCGAACCAGATTCCCTGGCTGAAGCGCGAGCAGGTAGCCGAACTGACGGAACAGCAGTTCCGCGACATGGATCAGGCCGGCTTGCTGCCCTCTCTGACCAAGAGCCAATTGCGGGGTATCCCGAAGACAAAGACAGGCTATGTCAACATAGCGGGCCTCGTCGAGAGGCAGATTCCTTGGCTGACCGAGGGCCACATCCGCAATCTGACCGACCAGCAGTTCCATGATCTCGGCAAATCGGGTTTGATCCGTCACCTGACGAAACCACAGTTGCAGGCGATAAAAGGAGACAAAGTCGGGCTCGTTGACGTGTCGAAGTTGGATGCGCGGCAGGTGCCGTGGTTCAAGCCCGGCCAGGTCGCGAAGTTCACGTCACAGCAATTCAAGGATCTGGGCGAGGCTGGATTGCTGAAGAACCTCGTCGAGCGCCAGGTTCAGGCGATCCCTGAACCCATGATCGGTTCCATGGACATGGCGAAATTCGATCCCAAGCAGGTGCCGTGGCTGACCGGCAAGCAGATCCCGGCGCTGACCCGCGATCAATGGGGCGCCTTCACGATCCACCATATCGAGGCCCTGACCCAGCCGCGGATCGAAGCGGTGACACCGAAACAGTTCGAGGAAATGAGCCCCGGCCAGTTCCGCAAGTTCACGCTTGAGCAGTTCGAGTGGATGAGCGGGGATCAGACGGACGCCCTCTCCGTGCTGCAGCTGACGACCTTTCGGGCGACCCATAAAAAGGCGATGACGCCGGATCAGGCCGCCAGCGTCGACCTGGCGCTGAGCCATGCCAGGATGCGCGAAAACGCTCAGGCGCTCGCCACCTTTGGCGGCATGTCGAGCACCTCATACATGTTGTGGAGTTCGTTGCCCCCAACCTGGACCGCCACTGCCGGAGCCGTGGCATTCGGCGTGCGAGGCCTCGTTTTCGGCACGCAGGCGATCTTCCCCAACGCGACTGCAAATCACAAGCCGTTCGGGCGGTTCCTCAATGCGCTCGGCGGAGCCACATTCATTGCCGCAGCGCCAGGTGCCGCGACAGGGATGATCCAGGGCAAGGATATTGTCGTCAACAGCACGTTCTCGCTCGGCAACGTCGTCTATGGCACGAAGTCGATGCTGCAGTCGTTCACCGGCAGGCCGGTGATCCGTAACATGGCCGAGCATCTGGCCGGGCCCGGCTACGTGCTTGGCTGCGCCGTCTATACGCTGCACTCCTGGCCGGCGCCGATCGCCACAGTCGCCGGCACCATGTTCACGTTCGGCTGCGCGGAGTTCTGGGCGTCGGCCATAAGGACGGACCGGATGAATCGCCGTTCGGTACCGCGAACCGATGCCGATATCGCGGCGGCGGCGAAGTCCGACAAACGATGGGCCACAGCGGATCGATGGACGCTGGGCATCACCTTCGGCATCGGAATGCTTCTCTTCTCTCTGGACTCCCTGCTCGCGCAGCCCTGGGACCCGAAAACAACCGCTCCGCCCGATCCGAAAAAACCGGATGGCGGTGCGACGTCCCAGCAGCCCGACGATCACTTGGATGTTCCAGGCAAGCCGAAGACCCCGCCCGAAGACTTCCCGCAACTCGTCGTGTCGGCGGATGACGGCCTGAATTTGCGGAGCCAGCCCGAGGGCGATTCTGCCGTGGTGACGGTTCTGCAACCCGGCACGTTCGTCGAGCAGACCGCGAAGCCTTCGACCGATCCGTCAGGAGAGGCCTGGATACCCGTCGAAGGGTTCGGACCGGACGGCAAAAAGCATAGCGGCTGGGTTTCGGGTGACTATGTCGAGGTTCATCCCGAGGGCAGCAGCAATTCGGAGGGCCGCACGAATCCGACGTTGGAGAAAGACGGCTATCAATGGGTCGAGGTCAAGGACGGCGACAGCATCCGCCTGATCGCCAAGGCGCATTCAGCCGACGTGGCGGATACGGTGGTGCTCAACATGGATCATATTCTGAGCCCGGATATGATTTTCTCTGGCGACCGCATCTACCTGCCAATTGCGTCGGTCGGCTGAGACGCTACGGGCTCAACTCCGAGTTCGTCGGCAGGCTGCGTCTTGCCGATTCTCGCGGCATATGCATGTGCGATGCAGCCGGCCAGCTTTGCCGCCCGCTCCGCAATCGGATTCGATGGTTCGGAGGAGTACGAAGCGGTGAACCGCAGGTCGGAGGGATGCCACTCGCAGTCGACGATGCGCAGGGTGCCGCTGGCCGTGTAGTCTTGGACAACTTCCCTGGGGAGGGAGGCGATACCGATTCCGTTCAGCGTCATCTTGATGGAAGCGGCCAGCGAATTGGCCGGAAAGATACGCGGCGTCGCTTCAAGTTCGCCGGTCAGCTTGCGGTAAAGTTCGCTGTAGGGTCTCGTCGTGCGCGCATAGCTGATGATTGGGAATTGCATCAGGTCGCTCACCGTCAGCTTGCCTCGGTTGGGTAGTTTCAAGGTGGGCGAGCAGACCCATACGAGCGGGAAGGATGGCAGCTCCATATTCTCGATGCTGTATTCCTGCATGGGGCCCATCAGCACCGCAAGATCGAGTCGGTGGGACATGAGTTCGTTGCGAAGGGTTGTCGTCGTGTCGACGACGATATCCGTATCGACAAGCGGATAATTCACCTGCAATTCCTTGAGGAAATCAGGAAGCCAGGTGTGCACGATGGTTTCGGCAACCCCGAGCCTGAGCACTCCCGCGGTCTCCGAAAGAGAGTTTGCCGTCAACTGCAGCCGTTCGGCCTCGCGCAGCACCCGTTGCGCTGGCGGCAGCAGCCGTTGTCCCTCTGCGGTCAGCCTTACGGTGCTGCTCTGCCTCTCGAACAACTTCGCGCCGAGCGCTTCTTCCAGACCGGCAATTCGTGTCGACACCGCCGGCTGTGTTGTGTTCAGACGCTCCGCAGCCTTTCGAAAGCTTCCGAAAGTCGCCACCAGGAGAAAGGTTTCGAGCTGCTTGATGTTGAAAGGGATCACGGTTCAATGCCGAACAATAATCTGGGCGCCGATCTTCACCCGGTCATATAGATCGATAACGTCTTCATTTGTCATGCGGATGCAACCGGAGGAATTGGCCTGTCCGACGGTCCATGGCTGATTGGTGCCATGAACGCGATAAAGCGTGTTGCCGATGTAGAGCGCGCGCGCGCCCAATGGGTTGTTCGGCCCTCCCGCGACGCGCGCGGGCAGGAAGCGGCCCTTTGATGCTTCCCTGGTCCGCATTTCGGCCGGCGGGCGCCAGTCCGGCCAGTCCCTCTTGCTCGAAATCGTGTCGCGACCGGACCACTCGAGCCCCTCCCTGCCGACGCCGACCGCGTATCGCAGCGCCTTGCCGTCCCCCAATAGGTAGTAAAGGCGCCGCTCCGTGGTGTTGATCACAATTGATCCCTTCGGTTGAGCTTCACCGAAATCAACGATCTCCCTTGGGATTGCCGACCATGCGGGCCGCATTTCTCCACCCGGGGCCTGGTCGGGGGCGGATGGCGAGACCAGCACATTTCGGGCTTGATCGTAACTCCAGCTTCGCGGGTCATAGCCGCTATTCGATTGACCCTGCGCCGGCGCCGAGGCGGCAGTCAACGTGGCTGCGACCAGAACCGATTTACCCAAGTCACTCACGAGACGCGGACCGGTCAGGGTCCAGCGCCCAGTGATGCCGGCGGGATCATTTAAGCTCGCGAGAAGGTCCTTCTGTGCCGCCACCCAGGCCGATCCCTTTCATATTCGAGCATGGAGCCGGCGACCAAGAACCGCTTCTGCCTGATTCCATGCGCACCATATCGCTTTGCTCACCGTTCGCAACATTTGGAACCAAGTACACAAATGCAATCCAATTGGACTTCCAATTTGGCAACGCGCGCGATAGGATGAACTCGGCGGGTAAACCATGACACGGGCGACGCGGGCTATCGCTCCGCGCCCCTGCGATAGGACCCAATGTTGACGGCACGCGGTACCTGCCATGTGCACCGGTTGTCGAAAGCCAACGCTGCCTTCGTGGCCGGCGCCCTTGCGGTGATTCTGATGTTCGGCCTTGCTGCTTCGAGGGCGGATGCCGCCGAGCCGCGCTGGCCTCCCGGTCCCTACAAATACATCACCATAGATCAGTCGGTGACGGATGCGCTTGTCGAGCTCGGCCGCAACATGCGGGTGCCTATGCGCGTCAGCAAGCTTGTGAAGGGACGCTTGAGCGCCGGCATGCCGGTTGGAACGGCGCGCGAGTTTCTGGAAGAGATTTGCAATCGATACGGTCTGGTCTGGCATTTCGACGGTATCGTCATGAACGTCGCCACCGAAGCGGAGGTTCAGACGCAAATGATCCCGCTTGACGCCAACACGGCTGCCGACGCGGAAGACCGGCTTTCGCGGCTGGGCGTCATCGATCCGAAGTTTCCGGTGAAGGTTTCCACGCAGGACGACGTCGTCTCGGTATCGGGTCCGCCGTCCTACATCGAGCTCGTCAGGAAGACGCTCGGAGTTCCCGCCGCACAGGGCAACAGGCAGGAAGCGGGCAAGGTTGCTTCGGTCCGCGTTTTTCGCGGAAGGCAGGCGGAGGCGCAAAATGTCCCCTCCGGAAAACCGATCAATGAATAGGAGGGCAGCTTCATGCAGATCGCGCCGATTGGAGCCCTGGAGGCCACGCTGGCAAACTTGACCACCAGCATAAGCTCTCAGCAGCAGATCACCGCCGGCGCGGCAGCGCAGCCGGGCAACCGAATGGCAGGCGCCAAGCAGGAAAAGCACGATGCCGCCCGGCTCAACGCGCCTGAGCGCGGCGATGTTGCCACACGCGCAGGCCAGCAGGTGGCGCAGGCATCGTCCGGAGCCAATCCGGCAATGGCCGGACAGTCTTCCAAATCGGAAAGGGCCGGGCCGCTCGTTGAACGCAAACTCTTCGACTATCTGGCCGAGGTGGAGAAGTCTGGAGGGGGAGCGGTCACGGATCCTTCGGCTCTGCTCGGTTCCGCTGTTCAGTCGCTGGAAGGAACCATGCAGCAGGTCCAGAAGGCGCTCGGCAGCGCGAACACGCCGGCGCACGCTGAAACGGCCGCCACGCAGGATGCTGCACCGTCGGGCAAGGAAGCCGAAAATGCGCCGGCAAAGAATGCCGAGCAACTGCTCGAGCGGTCCATTTCTGTGATGTGGGCGGCAGCCAATCTCGAAGTCGTGACGAGCAGCGTGAAGGCCGTGACGTCGTCCACCAGCACGCTGATCAAGCAACAATAGGGCTGCGGAGTGCTCGTGCCCGAATTGGTCCTGCCGCGGCGGTCAGCGCTGTTCAATCGATGCGTCGCCGGGTGCCGCGTCGCGCTTGTTGTCGTGGGCATGCTTATGCTCCAGGCCTGTTCGGTGGAGCTGTATTCCAACCTCGATCAGCGACAGGCCAACGAGATCGTGGCCACGCTGATGCGTCATGGGATTCCGGCCCAACGTGAGGCCGGCAAGGACGGCAAGATGACGGTTTCCGTACAGAAGGGCCGTTTTGCCGAAGCCATGGCCATCCTCGACGAAAGCGGTTTGCCCAAACAGGAATTCCAGACGCTCGGCGAAGTGTTCAAGAGGGGTGGGCTTGTGTCCTCGCCGGTGGAAGAGCGGGCGACGATGATCTATGGCCTGAGCCAGGAGCTTTCGCAGACGATCTCGGACATCGACGGCGTGCTCTCCGCGCGCGTTCATCTCGTTCTGCCCGAAAACGATCCGCTGAGACAGCAGCTGGTGCCGTCGTCCGCCTCCGTCTTCATCCGGCATCGGGCATCCGTGCCGATGAATGCGTTGATCCCACAGGTCAAGATGCTGGTGGCCAAGGGTATCGCCGGGCTGACCTATGACAACGTCTCCGTCACGCTCATTCCGGTCGCCGCGACAGCCCCGGAGCAGGAATCCGAGGCAGGGTTCACAACCTTCCTTGGTCTCTGGCTGCATCCGGACAGCGTGGCAGCCGCGATGTGGCTGTTCTTCAGCATGGCGGCGGCGATATTCGCGCTGGCTGCCCGGTTGGCGTACCTGCAGTGGTACCGACGGCCCGGTGTCTACGCCCTCGACGCTTCCGCAATACCTGTGAAGAAGACATGACGCGGGCCCGCTCGGAGCAAGCCGCCAGCCCGCAGTGGCAGGCATTCGTGTCCGGCCTCGCATCCTATGCGGACGCGGCCCGGCTCGCGGAATGTTTTGACGGCGCGATCAGCGAAGCTGCTTGCCAACGCATGCTGCAGTCGCAACGCCTGCATGAGCGGTTGTCGAAGCTTCTGCTCGAGCACTACCGGCTCTCTTGCGCGGTCGATGAACCGTCCGACGAATTGGATCGGGCGATCGCCCTATCGTCGAGGGAGGATCTGGAGGAGCTCGCACTTCGCTCGGGCGCAATCTACTGGGCCGCCAGCCTTGCCGCTGTCATTGATGGACGCGAGGCCGATGCGCTGCAGGTGGCGCTCGGCGCGGATCTCTGCACTTTCGCAGTCGCCAACCGCGATCTGGCCGGTCCGGTGCAGCCGTTGGAAGCTCTGGAAGATATGCGCCGTCGTGTCTATGCCGATGGCCTCAGCTGCCTTGGCGGGTGGTGTCAGGCGATGCCTGGCGAGACGGGCAGGCGCGTTCGCCTCAAGCTCATGCCGCACGAATTCGTCGACCGGACGGCCAAGCCGTTCGTCGAGTGCGGTCCGGCGATCGTCCGGCGCGCGACGAGGTTGGCGTGATGGTCGAACCGGTTACTGCGACCACCGATATGCCAAGGCGGTCTTACGCCCGCATCTTGCGCGCCGCCGAGGCGCGCGCCTGGCAGGATGGGTATGCTTTTCTCGACGGGGCGAGGCGTGATGCCCAGCAGATGCGCGACGCCGCCCGGCGTGCCTATGCAGCCGAATATGCGCAGGGTTATGAGGACGGCAAGGCGCAAGGCGATGCAGATGCCAGCCGACTGATAAGCGAAACAGCAGTCAAGGTGGATCGCTACCTCGGTGGGCTGGAAGCCGAAGTCACCAGTCTTGCCCTCGAGGTCGTCAGGCGAATTCTGGGGGAATTCGACGTCGGCACGCTTGTAGCAAGGGCCGCAAAACAGGCCGTGACCGAAATTCGCCGAGCCAAATATCTGAAGATCCGCGTCCATCCCGCTTCCGTCGACAGGGTTCGCGAAGAGCTGGACGCGATCCTGCGCAAGAGTGATCTGGGCATGACGGTCGAAATCGATACGGACGATGCGCTGGCGGCGACCGCGTGCATCCTTTCGACCGATGTCGCCGTCGTTGACGCCAGCATTGACGTTCAGCTCGATGCCATCGCCACCGCAATCTCGTCAAAGGCCGAGGCGCCGGCATGACAGGTCCCGTCATCGATATCGAGGGCCGGCTGGCGTCCATCGTTCCAAATCTTCGCTCCGGCCTGCGCGACGATGCCAGCCGCCCCCGGAAAGGGCGCGTGCGGCGTGTGCTCGGGACTGTCATCCACGCCACCGTCGAAGAAACCCGCATCGGCGAGATATGCGAGCTGGTCGACCCCAAGACCGGCAGGACGACCAAGGCGGAAGTCGTCGGACTCATGGATGAGATGGCCATCCTTGTTCCGCTGGGCGATCTGACCGGCCTTTCAAACCTGACCGAGGTCGTTGCAACCGGAAAGGATCAGCTGGTGCCCGTCGGACCCGGCCTTCTGGGCCGGGTGATCAGCGCGTTCGGCGAGCCCTTGGATGGCAGGCCGCTTTCGCCTGACGGCATTGTCGGCAGCTATCCGGTCAATGCCTATCCGCCATCCCCGCTGGAGCGGAGCCTGATTTCCGAGCCGATCCAGCTTGGGATCCGCGCTCTTGATGGCCTGCTCACCTGCGCGCGCGGGCAGCGCGTGGGCATCTTCGGCGAGCCTGGTGTCGGCAAGTCGATCCTGCTTTCCGACATCGTCAGCGGCACCGACGCGGATGTTGCCGTGGTCGCCCTCGTCGGCGAGCGCGGGCGTGAGGTGCGCGAATTCCTCGAACACCACCTTGGACCGGAAGGCCGGGAGCGGGCGATCGTCGTCGTCGCGACTTCGGACCGACCCGCCATCGAGCGCGTCAAGGCCGCTTATGTGGCGACCAGCATCGCCGAATTTTTTCGCGACCAGGGCAAGCATGTGCTGCTTGCGATGGACAACATAACCCGGTTTGCCCGTGCACAGCGTGAAATTGGCCTGGCCTCGGGCGAGCCCCCGACGCGGCGCGGTTTTCCGTCTTCGCTATTTGCGGTCTTGCCGCGCCTGCTCGAGCGCTCCGGGCTCGGTCGCGTGGGATCCATCACAAGTCTCTACAGCGTCCTTCTGGAAGGCGACGGCACGCTGGATCCGGTTGCCGAGGAAATCCAGGCGCTTCTCGACGGCCATGTCTTCCTGTCGAACGAACTTGCGCAGCGGAACCATTTCCCTGCCATCGACGTCCTGCGCAGCAGGAGTCGCCTGATGGATGCCGTCATGCCGTCTACGCATCGGGCCGACGCCAGCCGTCTGCGCGAATTGCTCGCTCGCTACGCCGACATCGAACTTCTCTTGCGTGTCGGCGAGTACAAAAAGGGCAGCGACGCCGTGGCGGACGCAGCGGTGGCGAAGATCGACGCCATCAACGCCTTCCTATGTCAGCCGTCCGCCACGCACGAGAGCATCGGCAGGACTCGCCAATTGATGCGGGAGATCGTCGATGAAGGAGCGTGACATGATCGACCGATTGCGCGACCTCAGGCGCCGCCGTGAAGAACGCGCAAGGGAAGACGTGATCAGAAGCCACGCGGCTGCGCACCGGGCGGCAAGGCAAGGCCGCGAGGCGGCCGCAGCGGTGACGGATCACCTCGAGCGCGCCGTCAACGCCGAAAATGCAGCCTTCGATGCGCTTGTCGGACAGACTGTAAAGGTGGCCAGCCTTCGCCGGCTCCAGGGACGCTTCGAGGGCGACGCGAGGAAAACCGAGCAGTTGCGGGAGAACGCGAAGACGGCAGCGCTCACCGAGCAGCGACGGCAAGCGGAATTGTCGGCTGCCCGCCATGACCACAAGGCGAGTATGAGGGCAGTGGCCAAGCTGGACAGGCTATCGGAGCAACTGACCGGACGCAGCGCTCGTCGTCGCCAGGCCTTTGCCGAGCTTTCAGAGGAAGAGGAGCGCGGGCAACCGCGCCTGTCCACAGAACGCTAGCCCAATCCGTGATCGTGAATATGGATGTGATGCCACAAGCCTTCGCGTCGGCGAAAAGGAAAGCGCGGGTGAAACCGGCGACACGGTCGGGCGTCGTCGGACCGCTGCCGTTGGAATCCGTCGCGCCGGGGGACGTCCACGCATTGAGCGCTTTCTACCGCCGGCGCGCGCCCGCGGAGATCACGGTTGCAGGAAAGGCCACGGCGATTGCGACCGTCTGGCCGGCGCAGCAGCCTGATGACGATCTGGTATGCACCATCGCGTTCACGATCGGAGACACGATTGGCAGCTTGCGCCTGCCGTTTGCCGTTGTCGACCGAGGTTTGGCCAGCGCCGTCGAGGTGATCGACATGGAACGACTGGCGCCCGGTCATGCCGCCCTGCTGTTGGAGGCTGCGTTCGAAGACGATCTCGAATGGATCGAGGGCAAGCTGGGTGAGGGGATCTCGATCACCTCGGTCGCGCGAGGGAATGCCATCTCGGGCGAAACTCCATTCGCTTTTGTCCTGACCGGCAAGGATGAAACGATAGGCTGCGTCTTGACCGCGAACGATGCCGCTCTGGCGGTGCGGATCGGTCGCGTTCTCGACGAGCTCGGCAAGACCAAGGCGCCGATCCCGGCCGAATTTCCGCTGCCGGTCTACCTTCGGCGCGGCCCGCTTGTGCTCACCCTTGGCGAGCTTCAAAGCTTGCAGACTGACGATGTGGTGCTTTTCAGCGATGCGACTGAGGAGCGCATGGCGGCGCTCGTCATTGCCGAGCGCCTTTATGCGCCGGTGACCCTGACGGCCGACGGCCCGCAATTGCTTGCCGCGCCGGCCGCTATCGCTGGATCGAATTGGGAGTGGACCATGAACCAGAACGCGCAGCAGCCAGCCGGGCAAACCCTGGAAGAGTCAACGATCGACGAGCTGCCGGTAGCGCTTGCCTTCGAGGTAGGCCGCGCCGCAATGCCGCTCGGAGAAGTGAGGCAGCTTGCACCCGGCGCCATCGTTCCACTCGCAGATGTAGCCGGGGCGAGTGTCGACATCCTCGCCAACGGCAGGCGCATCGGTCGTGGCGAGATCGTGCGGATCGGAGAAAGCGTGGGAGTGCGGATCGTCCGAATGTTCGACAATGCTTGAGAACTCGCCCAACCTGCTTGGAATTCTGATCGCCGTCGGTGTGGTGGGGTTGCTGCCGCTTGCCGTCGTCACGATGACGGGCTTCTTGAAGATTTCGGTCGTGCTGTTTCTCATCCGCAACGCGCTTGGCGTCCAGCAAATGCCGCCCAACCTGGTGCTCTATGGCATAGCGCTCGTGTTGACGGTCTATGTCACCACGCCATTGCTGAGCGAAATGTCGGGCCGGCTTCAGGAGGGGCAGGTCCAGTTCCAGACCACCGATGACCTCGCCAGGGCGGCTCAACTGGTCAGGGAACCATTGCAGCGCCACCTCATGAAATTCACCCAGCCGCAAGAGCGGCAGTTCTTTCTCGATGGAACGAACCGCCTGTGGCCGGAACAGGCGCGGCAGAATCTCAAAGACGACGATCTGTCGATCCTTGTCCCCGCCTTTGTCGCATCCGAGCTTACCCGAGCCTTCGAGATCGGCTTTCTGCTTTATCTGCCTTTCCTGATCATCGATATCGTCGTTGCGAACGTCCTGATGACGCTCGGCATGATCATGGTTTCGCCGGTCCTCATTTCGATCCCGCTGAAACTGTTTCTTTTCGTCGCCATAGACGGCTGGTCGCGGCTGATGCATGGCCTCATCCTGAGCTACGGCTAACGCCGCTGGAGGTTTTGCATGAGCAACGACTTCATCCTGGCGAAGGTCCAGAGCGCGCTTCTGACGGTGCTGCTCGCTTCAAGCCCGGCGATCATCGCGGCGCTGGCCGTCGGCATCCTCGTCGGCCTTGCCCAGGCGCTGACGCAGATTCAGGACCAATCGCTGCCGCAGACCATCAAGCTCGTGGTGATCCTGCTGGTCATCATCGTCTTCGGTCCGCTGCTTGGCCAGCAGATCGCGCAACAGGCCTCGACGGCGCTGGACGAGTTCCCCGTCGTCACGCGTTGAGGCACGCGGATGCCGGTCGAACCAATCTTCACCTCGGTCAAGGAACTTCAGTTCTACCTCCTGGCTGGCGCTTTCGCGCTCGCACGCATGACCGGGTTCATGCTCCTGATGCCGCTCTTTTCGCGCGTGCCGCTGTCTGGGCTTCTGCGCAGCGGTGTGGCGCTGGCGCTGGCGGTTCCGGTCTTTCCGATGATCGTGAACAAGCTGACGAGCACCGATCTCCAGACGACGATGATCGTGCTCTACATGCTCAAGGAGGTCGTGGTCGGGACAACACTCGGGCTGGCGATGGGCATACCGTTCTGGGCGGCGGAGGCCGCGGGCGATATCCTGGATTTGCAGCGCGGTTCCACGATGGGGACGCTGATCGATCCGATGATGACCCATGAGACGGGGGCCACAGGCACCTTGCTCGCCGTGATCATGGTCACGATCTACCTCGCAGCCGGCGGCCTGCAACTTTCCCTGACCGGTCTCTACGACAGCTATGGCCTTTGGCCGATCGACCAACTTCTGCCGGTGTTCAGCAAGGACGCGGCCGGAATCTTTCTCGGTCTGCTGAACCGCATTCTGGTGATGGCGCTGACACTCGTTTTCCCGCTCATCATCAGCATGCTCTTGTCCGACATCGTGCTGGCCTTCCTGGCGCGCGCCTCGCCGCACCTCAATGTTTTTGCGCTTTCGCTGGTCGTCAAGACGCTGGTCTTCAGCCTCGTCTTTGTCCTCTACGCGGCTTTCCTGCTCTCCTACATGAACCGTGACCTCGGTTTCCTACGGGAGGCAGGCCGTCAGATAGAAGCGATCGGCTGCCTGAGTTGTCAGTGAGAGTCAGTATGTCTATGCAAAAATGCTAATAGTCGATCGTTCGCCGCCTAACCAATAAATACAATTTATCGAAGAGGAAAGATTCTGACAATTTGACAAGCGGCTATCCTGCCGATGATCTTGCGCTCTTTCGACGTGTCTGTGAAACGTGCATACTCCCGGAAGCCATGCCTCGCCAGACCACTTCATTGTTCTATGACAATTTGCGACTGGTCGGTGCGGATAAGCTGCGCAGACTGGTTAGGATGGGCGCTTATGAAGGGCATACGGGAGGGCTTGCGAGCGGCAAGCTCCAGGCAAATGTTGTGATTGTGCCCCGTCGCTTTGCTGGCGATTTCCACCGGTTTTGCGTCCGCAATCCCAAAGCCTGTCCATTGGTGGGGGTAAGCCGTGCCGGCAGCCCATTGCTTCCAGCGCTGGGTGATATCGATATCCGTACCGATGCTCCCCAGTACAACATCTACTACTTCGGGGAAGTGATCCGTCAGAAGACAGATATCATCGACCTGTGGCGGGATGATTTTGCCGCTTTCGCGCTCGGCAGTTCGCTTACCGTCGAAGCGGCCCTCATCGAAAAGGGGGTCAAACTTCGCAGCATCGGCAACGGCAAGGCCCTCCCCAAGTTTCGGACCAGCATCATGACATGCGGCGCAGGACCGTTTGGCGGCGAGATGGTCGTCTCCATGCGTCCCATAAGACGGTGCGATGTCGACAAAGCTCGCGCCCTCACCGCACGCTTCCCGCTTGCCCACGGCTCTCCTATCCATGTCGGGGAGCCATCCATTATCGGAATAAGAGATCTGATGGCTCCCGACTGGGGCGATGCCGTCGAAATCATGGACGGGGAAGTCCCGGTGTTCTGGGCCAGCAGCCTAACCGCGCAAGACGCTCTCGCCCGCGCCGAACTCGCGATCTCGATCACAGTATCGCCAGGGCATATGCTGATCACCGACGTTGATGCACAAGCGGATGCGGGTGCCTTCAAGGTCTTCTGGTTCTGACTTCAGCGACGCGAATGAATCGCAGCCCAACCGCATCATTCCACTTTTCGAGCGTTTACCAACGCCGGCAACCGCACGTGCTGTCCATCTCGTGAAACCCTTGATCGATCAGATCGAGCGCGCATTCAAAGAGGGAAGTTGTAGGTGTGCCGGTTGAGATCGCATTGTTGAAAATGCCGGCGGTGCTGCGCAGGAGTGTTCAGACTCGGGTTCGATTCCGACCCCGCAAAAAGTCAATTAAATCAAGTTTTGGCATGCTCTTCGAGCCTGTTGTAACCTTTCGGGCGTTAGAGGTTGACCTGCCAAATCACAGCGCCGCAACCGCGTCTGTATCAGCGATAGAAGGTCTGATGCTCACATTCACCCAAATCGCCGTACTAATCTTCAGAAAAAGTACGGCGGACCACCCGCTAAGTCATTGAAAACTTTGGTGATCCCGACAGGAATCGAACCTGTGACCTACAGATTAGGAATCCGAGTTCCTACGCCCCAGCAGTCACTCATAAATCCTATATTTCGCTATTTTTCAAGCGGTTAGCCCCCATCTGATACCAGAGACCCCCTAGGCTTTCTACCTCCTATCGTATTGGGTTAGTAGCGCGGAATACTAAATACCGCTATAAACGATTCGGAGGGACAAATGCCGAAACGCAGCCAAATACGAATTACAAAAATGAAGGTCGATGCTCTCTCTCCCGGCACCCAGCTCTGGGATTCCGAAATCTCTGGGTTCGGGGTTGTGGCAAACGCACATTCGAAGTCGTACAAACTGAAATATTATCACAAGGGCCGTCAGCGCATGCTGACGATTGGAGTCCATGGCAGCCCATTGACGGTGGATCAGGCTCGCAAGCAAGCTCTGATTTACAAGGCACAACAGCAGTCAGGTGAAGACCCCGCGACCGTCAAGCAGGTCGTGGGCGTTACGGTTGAGGCCCTCTGCGCCGAGTACATGGAGAAGCATGCATCCGTTATGAAAAAAGCGGGCAGTGCGCACATGGATCAGGCGAATATCAACAACCATGTCCAGCCGCTTCTCGGTAAGATGGCAGTATCGGACGTGACGTCCGCGGACATCGAGACGTTCAAGTTAGCTGTCAAATCAGGCAAGACTGCTCCGGATGACCCGAAGGCTGTTCAGAAACGTCAACGGGGCGGCTCCCCAGTAAAGGGCGGAACGGGCGTCGCAAACCGATGCCTGGCACTTCTGTCCAAGATGTTCAACCTGGCCGAGACCTGGGGGTTGCGCCCTAAAAAGTCGAATCCGGTTTCTGGTGTAACGAAGTTCAAGGAGCGCGCTAAAGAGCGCTTTCTTACCGTTGACGAGATTAATCGGCTTACCACCCATCTAGATAAGTTGGAGGATGAGGGTGAGCTTGGAATGCAATTCCCAGTCGCCCTGATCCGGCTCCTGATGATGACGGGTGCCCGGTGTGGCGAGATCCAGACGTTGAAGTGGTCTATGGTCGATATCGATGGCGGGTGGTTGAACCTTCCGGATTCAAAAACAGACCGCAAGTCCATACTCCTGTCCAAGCAGGCTGTGAAACTCCTGCGTGGCCTTCCCAAAGTGACAGGAAATCCATACGTCATCATTGGCGGGAAGGACGGAAAGCATCTCCAGAACATTCGAAAGCCATGGATGAAAATCAGAAGCGCTGTCGGTTTGGACGATGTGCGTATTCATGACCTTCGTCACAGCTTCGCATCCATCGCCGCCGCCGAGGGTATCGACCTGCTGACGATCGGGAAAATGATGGGGCACAAGAACTCCGCCACGACCCAGCGCTATGCTCACTTAACCGATGATCACCTTCGGAAGGCAAGCCAATCGGTCGGAGATGCGTTGGATCGCGCTTCAGTGCCCCGAACGGCTTTAGCCTAACAATCCCCCGATGCCGAAAAAGGCGCGAGATATAATTTCACGAATCGTTCAAATCCGATCGGAGGCGAGCTAAAACCAACCATCGGCGGCGGCAAAAGGAGGCGCGATGGGATGGGTGAATCAGAACTATTGACACAAGCGGAAGTTGCAAAATACCTGAAGATTTCTACGAAGACGTTGGAAGCAATGCGGCAAAAAGGGAATGGCCCCGTATTTCACAAGTTCGGCAGACGCGTGTTATACAAAAAATCGACCTTGACCGAGTATCTAGATAAACATTCGTTCGGATCGACATCTGAATATCATTAAAATACTTTACCTGATAGTCAATTTTAGCTATGGTAAACCAATGGGCTTTTGGCATTTAGCTGACAGTCCATAAAAACATCCAAATATTTTTTCATGAACTGTTGCGTTGGGCGGAACACCGACTTCGCAAAACATGAAGATTCGCAAATTGAAACTCTGGCGAATGTTTCGCCTGGAGGTAATATTTTATTATCTAAATGAAAGTGAGGCAAAACATGATAACTGAAAATTTTACTACACCTGATAACGATCGATCGAAATTTAATAAGTCCGATTACTATGAAAAATGGTTCTCCGACCTGGTTCATAACTACTACGAATCTGCCGGAAGATCCGTATACGATTCAGAAGATGCATATCTGAGAGAATGTGCATTCTTCATGACGATGACGTTCGCTGCCGGCGATGTCTTCAAAGAAAAGCTCAGGCTCGGGCTTATGAACCATGATTTCTCGATAGAGTTGGACAGTTTCCATATGCTGTACAATGCTCTGGCATCCTTCACCTTTGGGAAGGGTTGGAGGAGAGAGAAGTTCGCGCAGAGCCTTCCCAAGGTCATCGTGTGCTTAGATTTCGAAGGTTCGCGCTTTGCGTCCGTGGTGCCAGCTTCACCCAAGAACGTCCATATTCATGCGATCTGGCTAATCCACCCTAAGGAAATCGCCAGATTCAAGCGCTTCGTATATGGCCCACTTCTCAGGCTGAAATTCCTCAACTCGATGCCTGCTGATGCGATCGAATTCGAACCATACATCGTCGAGAAAGCGAGAGCAGGAAGGCTGGGCACTTATGTCTCCAAGACTTGGATTAAGTCTGAGAAGCTGCCTCTCAATGGAGAGTTATTTCGTATCTATCCTAACCGAAATGAGTCAGGCGAACCGTATCAAGCCTCTCACAGATATGCTTGGAGAAATAAGATACTGGACAGAATGAGGCAGGCGATCCGAAGGACGTCAAGGGGAGATCGAGCGCTTAGCGATCGAGTTTCATGGAACACCGTCAAAGCTCGTTGATCGAGCAGCGTCTTAGCTCTTCCTGCGGCCTGCCCTTAGAGGTGCCAAACCTTCGCTTCCTTTCGGCACTAGTCTCAGCAACTCCGAAACGTCGCAACCCAATGCGGTTGCTAGCTTTTGGAGAGTCAGAATTGTTGGGTTCTTGGTCCCTCGTTCGAGATGGCCAATGTATGCGCGTTCCAATCCAGCCGCGAGTCCAAGGTCATCCTGAGAGATCCCTTGGGCCACTCGCAATCTGCGCAAATTCCATCCGACGCGGGACCTAACTTCCATGAGAGGAAGCGATCACCTAGTCTTTTTTGAAACCACGTATTATAAAACCCCTATTTGGCTGTGCCATCGCAGGTAGGGGGTACTTTTGAGATATCACGCAGGTTTGGGTCTATTATTCCTTGTTGGATTTTCCTTGGCGGCAGCCGTTCACCCCGCAGGTGCCCAATCCACGGACGCCAAGGTTCAGAAGTATATGGTGACTGCGGCGGGCGCGAGGTTAGGCGGATACGCGGCCCAGTCCAATAATTTGAGGGAGTTCCTTTCCGACAAGTCGGTGTTTCTTAGGCAGACCGATTATCGGAGTGCGGCGAAGGTGTATTTTGACCCAAACGGCAACTACTATATGAGCTTGGACGACGATGAAAAACTCGTTCAGGGGCATTGGGAAATTTGCCCATATAGCAAATCTACCGAAGGTATCCGTATGGACCTTTTCTTCGATATTGGCTGCTCGCGCGTCTACTTCCAAAAAGAGCAAAATGGGGATACTTCCATCGGTTTTGTTCAGCGCTTTTCGAGCAACCCATCCAATAAGGATGCTGTCTATATGGTCGCCCACGGCATCATCTTCCCGGGGCGAAATGGCTGGATCGACAATTTGATCGAAGCCGAGAAGGAGTCCAAATCGTTAGCTGCTGCAGGAATTCGGCCGGAAGATGTGACGGAGCTTTCCAATATCTACTGGCACTATCACATGGGCTCGATATGCGCAAAGTACGGAGTCGTTTTTGATGCCCAATCGCTAGAGGCGTTGGGCAAGGCGGCAAAGAAAGTGGAGCTACGTGTTGGTTCGCCAGAGGTTGTTAAGCAGAAGTGGGACGAGATGGCAGCGAAGATGACAAACCTGGCACCATTAATTGGGCTGGATACGTACGAAAATTTTCATAAAACCTGCCAGACCGAAATGATGTTGGTCAGCTCGTATGTTTCTGACAACTTGAGGCAGCCCGACAAGCCGTTTTGACAATCCGTCGTCTGGTTCTCATAGACATGTCGACCCTGCAAGGGACATTCAGTCCATGAGGCATTTTGGTCCGCTTACGGAGCAGAAGCGGTAGCTCACTGCATGCGCGTTCGCCGCCAGGGGGCGTGGGTCATTCACCGCGGTCGAAAGCTTGTATTGGACGCAAATGGTCCTGCGGAATTTCCCGCTATCGATGAGGGCTGCGACGCTTCTAACAAAGCTCGGCCAGACGAATCAGATCAGCCTCCCAAAAAAAGAGGTTCAAGCGATTGCAGCCGCATCGGGTCTAAACCCCCGCCACGAATTAACAGGGTTGCTTCAGGTACTTGAGAAGAAGCGTCTAATCGAGCAGTCAAACGAAGAAGTCTCTATCCTCGGCGTGACGACACGCGGCTCGCTAGGGCATGCTGCCGATCTGTACCGCGACGCCGAACCTACCTCTTATTAGGAGGCTTCCATCACGCTGGCCGCGATTGCATCTATCGCGCCCGCGCAACATCACGTGACCAACGTTTTTATGTGACGTTCTCACACCAAATGCGAGATGAAGGGCCTTTGACAATGGCCCGTTTCAATGAAATGTCGTGATAAGCCGCCGAAGCGGATTCGCGGTACGGGCTGGAACGAGATGAGAACTATGGTTACGCGGTAGCCCTCGAAAACTCTCCTCAATAAGACAATACTCTTGATTGCGATCCTCATCGACACTGACGCCACGTGCTTGTTTCGGCCGCATGTTGCTCCTGTTGGCACGCCGCTCTCCCGACCAGATCGTTTGCGTGTTGCATCCTTCTCCCGAGTAGCTAAAACAGCACTTTATAAATGCGGTGCCGCGATGAGAACGATGGCCGCGAAGGACCCGAAAAACAGTTTCGGGATGCTTCTCGGCTATGCCCATGCTGCGCTGGTCCAAGTCGAAAAGCACGGCAGGCCTGTCGTCGTTGTGATGAGCGTGGAGTATTTGTCAGCGTTTGAATGAGCCGTCGAAGCGGCCAGATGACACGGCGCAGAAAACGGTGAAGGTCGGTCGTTGAGAATGCTGGGACAGCGGAAGCTTAATACACAAACGCGATCGGCTTCGAATGACACCAATGTCGCGGGCGAGCCAATAGCCGGATACCCTGTCGTAGACGTCTTCGCCGGCCCGGGCGGACTAGGGGAAGGATTTGCCTCCGCACTCGACGATAAGTCGCGTCGTCGGTTCCGCAGTGTCGTATCGATTGAACGGGATGCATTCTCGCATCAGACACTCCTACTCCGTCATTTCTTTCGACATTTTCGCGAAGGGGAAGTTCCGGAGGATTATTACGAGTTTCTAGCAGGTCGGATTTCGGAGTCTGAATTATTTGCTCGGCACCCTGCCGCCCATGCCCATGCCATGCGCAGCGCACTGCGAATCTCGCTCGGTCGCGAAACTCACGCGGAGGTGCGCAACATTATCCAAGATCGCCTCGAAGCCAACGAGCCATGGGCACTGGTTGGAGGCCCGCCCTGCCAGGCATATTCTCTAGCCGGCCGCTCCCGCATGATGGGACGGCCGGGGTTCGAACAAGACGAGCGACACACCCTCTATCTCGAATATCTCAGGATCATAGCGGATCACCGTCCCCCCGTCTTCGTCATGGAGAATGTAAAGGGCCTGCTTTCAGCGACGATCGACGGCAAGTCTGCCATTTCCCGTATCGTCCAGGATCTCGCGTGGCCCGGTACCGCAATCCCTGGTGCGCCGGCTGACCTCTCCTACAGACTTTATTCGCTTACGCAGGAGGAAGTAGCTGAGGGCGAAGTCGATCCCCGCCTCTTTCTGGTTCGAGCTGAGGATCACGGCATTCCCCAGGCACGGCATCGTATGTTCATCGTCGGCATCCGAGGCGACCTGAAAGCGAGACCGACGTTGCTTAGGAGGATGGGAGCGCCGACGGTCCGTGACACAATAGGTTCACTTCCTGCGATCCGAAGCGGGTTGTCGCGGGGGGAGGACAGTCCGACGGCGTGGCTGCGAGAGATCCGCCAGATTTCGAGCATGAATGTCCGACGTGAGCTGAACGGCGCCACATACGCCGGTCCCGTCGCACGCGGCCTCAGGTTCGAAAATCTGATCGAGATGCAGTCGCCGCGTGTTACATCCTCTACGCGCTACAAGCTTCGGCGCCCGAATCATAATGTTCTGCGCAGCCTATTTGATGATCGATTGCCGATCCTGACGTTGCACGAGGCGCGCAGTCACATGGCGTCCGACCTTCGCCGCTATCTCTATGCTGCGACCTTTGCGCAGGAAACCGGGCGCAGTCCGAAACTTGCTGACTTTCCTGCCGCTCTTCTTCCCGACCATCAAAACGTCGAGGAAGGCCGTACCGGTAAAATGTTCTCTGACCGATTCCGAGTGCAGCTTGCCGAGCAGGTGTCGTCCACGATCACGTCACACATTTCGAAGGATGGCCATTACTTCATCCACTACGATCCGGCGCAGTGTCGAAGCCTTACCGTGCGCGAGGCGGCGCGCCTCCAGACGTTCCCGGACAACTATCATTTCGCAGGGCCACGAACTGCACAATATCACCAAGTCGGCAATGCGGTGCCGCCGCAGCTAGCAAAGCAGATCGCGGAAATCATCGCCCAAGTGCTTGACTCCATCCGGAGTGGTCGATGATGGCAGACACGTTGACCAGCGAGCGCAGAAGCTGGAACATGTCAAGGATCAAAGGCCGGAACACCAGCCCTGAACTACTGTTGCGCTCGCTGCTGCACCGCGCAGGGTTCCGGTTCCGGCTTCATGCGAAGCAGCTTCCCGGCCGTCCCGACGTCGTCCTGCCAAAATACCGGACCGTGATTTTCGTTCACGGCTGCTTCTGGCATAGGCATCCAGGTTGCCGAAACGCGACCACGCCATCGACGCGATGGGCATTCTGGCAGGAGAAATTCGATAGCAACGTCAGCCGCGACGCGCGCAACCAAGAAGCGCTCGAATCGGCCAGGTGGACCGTCCTGACCGTGTGGGAATGCGAACTGAAGGCGGATGCGGAAGGCGTCGCCCGCCGTCTGGCAGGCGAATTGCGGAAGGACGGCTGATGGCGCGACCTCATCATCTGCCGCCGAGCGCCTCCAGCCTGACGGCATCTCTCCGCGATCTTGGCTACTCGCTCGAAACTGCAGTTGCGGACCTGATCGACAACAGCATTTCAGCCGACGCAACTGAGATTCACCTTTTCTGCGACATGAGCCGCAGCACGCCCGTCCTCGTCATCGCAGACAACGGGCGGGGCATGAGGGAAGCCGAGGTGATAGCAGCCATGCGCCACGGCGCGATTGACCCTCGCAAGAAGCGCGGACCGAAGGATCTCGGACGTTTCGGCCTCGGACTTAAGACCGCGTCCTTCTCGCAATGCCGTCGGCTCACCGTTGTGAGCTCTGTGAATGGCGAACGCGCTGGCGCAGAATGGAATCTCGCCCAGGTCGAGGAGGACGATGACTGGTTCGTCTCCATTCTCGAGCCGGCCGAGATCGCGGCGCAGCCCTTCTTAGAAGCGCTGGGTGATACTGGCACGCTGGTCATCTGGCGCGACCTTGACCGACTTTTCGAAGATGAGACTGGGCAGAAGCGGGATGAGATTGTCAACGAGAAGCTGGCCGTCGTCGAGCGACACCTATCGCTGGTATTCCACCGCTTCCTCGCAGGTGAAGTGAAGGGTCGACGGAAACTGACGATCCGCATCAACGGTCATCCAATCACACCCTTCGATCCTTTCTGCCGGAAGAATGCGGCAACACAGGTCCTCCCCGAGGAAACTGTCTGGGTCGATGACGTGGCTGTTTCGATGCAGCCTTACATACTGCCGCACCACAGCAGACTGTCCGCATCGGAGTACGACTATTATCAGGACCGCAGCGACTTCATCTCCAATCAAGGCGCCTACATCTATCGAAACGGGCGTCTAATGGCGTGGGGTGACTGGTTCCGGCTCGTTCCCAAAGGCGAGGCCACGAAGCTCGCCCGGGTCCAGATCGATTTCCCCAACAGCCTGGACGAAGCTTGGACCATCGACATCAAGAAATCGCGCGCTCGCCCACCGCAAGTCGTGCGGGAGCGCCTGCGCCAGATCATCGCCAAGATCACGGCCCGCAGTGTGACCGTGCATCGTGGTCGGGGCCAGAGGCTGTTTCAAGAGAACCAGGCTCCGCTCTGGGAACGCTACGCCGATCACGGCGGCATCCGTTTCGCGATCAATGAACAGCATCCACTCATCATATCGCTGATCGCGAAGCTTTCGCCTGAAGATGCGGTATCGCTCAGCGTGCTTCTCGATTCGATCGCCGCCGCCCTGCCAGTCGAGATGATCTACTCGGATTACTCAACGCATCCGCGTGAGGTAAGCCAGACAACCGTTGACGAGAACCAGACACTGGATCGCCTGAGGAGTCTCAAGCAGGTTCTCTACGGCGACGGACCGGGCGATCCTAATGCTTTTCTGCATATCGTGCGCTCGACTCGCCTCTTCGATGGCCAGATCGAGACGGCCGAGAAATTTATCAGCGAGACCTTCGCATGAGCGCCACAATCATCACGGAAGAGCGGAATATCGCCAACGCGCTCATCTCGGGCCTCGCCAACCTGAGCGAAGCGCCGACGCGCGAGCAGGTGGAGGAAAAGGCGAAACAGATCGCCGCCATCTTCGGCTACACTGGCGATCTCCGCAATATCGTCACCGAAGCGATGATCTCAGTCGACACTCGCATGGGAGCCGGCGTCTCGCTGGTCGATGTTACCGCGAAGCATGACGACCAGTGGGTTCGCAAGCGCGAAGATATCACTTGGACCTACGCCAGCGCCTACGAGAAATTTCTTCTGAAGGACGGCTGGCCGCCTCGGATGGTGCAGTCGCTGAGCGACGTAACCGGTCGTATCCTAGGACATCTCCAAGACCCTCTGAGTGAGGGTACAACCTGGAATCGCCGAGGTCTCGTCATCGGCCATGTCCAGTCTGGCAAGACCGCTAATTACACCGGCCTGATCGCGCGGGCCGCAGACACCGGCTACAAATTCATCATCGTCATCGCCGGCATTCATAACAACCTGCGCAAACAGACGCAGCAGCGTATCGATGAGGCCTTCATCGGCCGGTCGAGCGATCCCGAGGACCGCAGATCGATCGGCGTTGGTCTCGACTCTGGTTATCCGCACCCTGCGACGCTCACCAACATCAACGAGGACTTCAATAAGAATACGGCGGCCAAAAGCGGATGGAAGATCAACGATTTCAGCAAGCCGATTATCCTCGTCATCAAGAAAAACGTCACGACGCTCGCAGCGCTTCATAAATGGCTGAAGGCGCTTAACGCGCAGGGGGATGGCCGAATTTCCGACGTGCCGATGCTATTGATCGACGACGAGGCCGACAACGCCTCGATCAATACCAACAAGGAGGATCTCGACCCGACCCGCACGAATGCCATGATCCGGCGCATTCTCGGGCTGTTCGCGAAATCCTGCTATGTTGGCTATACGGCAACACCATTCGCCAATATCTTCATCAATCCCGACGCCTATGACGATGACGTGCGCGAAGAATTGTTCCCCCGCGACTTCATCTATTGTCTGGATGCGCCCACCACCTATTTCGGCGCTGAGAAGGTGTTCCTCAATGACGACACCAGCCAGTCGATCGTGAAGCCGATCGATGACTGCGAGGACTTCATCCCATACGCGCACAAGCGCGACGACCCGGTGCCCGAACTGCCGCCGAGTCTCTACCGGGCGCTCGACGAATTTATTGTCGCCCGTGCCATCCGTAATCTTCGCGGTCAGACCGGCAAGCATTGCTCCATGATGATCAATGTGTCGCGCTTCGTTCCAGTGCAGAAGGCCGTGCGCGACTTCATCAGCCTCCGCGAGAAAAAGATTAGCGAGGCGGTCCGGGCCAATTACCTCATGCCGGAATCCGTCTCGTCCGCCAACGTGTATATGCAGAGCCTGAAGCAGGCTTTCGAGGCGGAATATGCCGGGGTCGGCTTTACCTGGTCCGAGGTCAAGGCTGCCTTGAACGGTGTGTTCGATCACCTCCATCTCTACGTCATCAACAGCAAGAGCGACGAGGTTCTCGATTATACGAAATATGAGAAGGAGGGCGTCGGGCTCACCGCGATCGCGGTCGGCGGCCTCAGCCTGTCGCGCGGCCTGACCATCGAGGGTCTGACCGTCAGCTACATGTACCGCAACACGAAGATGTACGACACGCTCATGCAGATGGGCCGCTGGTTCGGCTACCGGCCCGGCTTTGAAGACCTCTGCCGAGTCCACCTCTCACGCGATTCCATCAATTGGTACTCCCATATCGCCGAGGCCGCCGAGGAGCTTACCCAGCAGGTCAAGCGGATGAGACGGGACGGCCTGAGCCCGAAGGATTTCGGCCTCTATGTCTGCTCCCATCCGGACAGCCTACTGATCACCGCTGCGAACAAGATGCGCTCCGGCGAGGAGATCACGGTCGAGCAGAGCTTCAGCGGCCGGCTGCGGGAGAGCTACATCGTCTCGACAGATCCTGACGTGAATACCCGGAACTTCAAACTGATCGCCGAACACTGGCAGAACGGTTTTGGAGGACGCTCGGCGGAGCCTACCGGAAAGGGCTTCTTCTTCGGAGACGTGCCGGTGGCGGTGGTCGAGGACTTCCTCACCAGGTTCGAATCTCACTCGACCTTTGCCGGTCAGAAATCAGACGTGGTGGCCTATCTGGAGCGGATTGCCGAGCGGCGGCCGCTGACCGACGTCCTGCTTATCTCACCCTCGGGCGCTTCGGGCGGCGAGAAACCCTTCACCCTGAACAATCAGGTGCGCGTTGTCGGCAAAGGTCAGCCGAACGGAACCTCGTGGCGCTTGAACAAGGATCGCGTAGCCTCCCGCGGCGATGAGAAGCTCGGCCTCAGCGACTCTCAGCGTCTGGAGGCCGAGAGGCTGGCCGGCAGCGAGGATGGAACTGGCGCGGTGTCCGACACGCACTATCGGATGGTCCGGAACAAGCCGCTTCTCATGATCCACAGCCTTGAGCCTAGGGGTGAGGCCGTGGCGGGGCCGATCACCGCCTTCGGGGTCAGTTTTCCCTACGGGGACTATTCGACGACCATCAATGTCGTCGTGAACAAGATCTGGCTCCAGCAGATGCAGGGCTATGCTGACGACCCGGACGAGGAAGAGGACTACGATGGCTGAGTCCTCGCCGTGGGATGACATTTCCGTCCCGGGCGCGGACTTCAATGTCCGTCAGGTTTCGGGCGAAACCGCTGTGCCCTGCTTCTGGGGACGTGACACGGCCGGCGCATGTTTGTTCATCGTGGAGCTTCAGGGCAACCACACGGTCCAGTACCGCAAGAATGTGGTCACGGTGCACGGCATCGACGTTGATCTTCGCAGCGGCGGCCCGGTACTGCAGCGCTTGGTTCTCACCCTTGAGAAACAGGTCGACCGTGACCTTTTCGAGGGATTGTGCCGCACGCTCGCGTTCGCGCTGGAGCGAGCTACCGACTCCGCGAGCTCGCTCGCGGTCGCGCTCGCGCATATCCGGCGGTGGAAGACCTTCCTGTCCGGCCGCAGCCAGCTCCTGTCGGCTGAGGAGGTCCGCGGCCTCTTCGCCGAACTCACCTTCCTGCTTGAGCTGATCGACCGCGAGGCATCAACCACCACTGCCATCGAAGCCTGGCTCGGCCCGGAGAAGTCTCATCAGGATTTCATCTTCGGCAACACGGCGGTGGAGATCAAATCACTCTCTGGGAGCGAACGCAGCACGGTCCGAATCTCCTCGGAGGACCAGCTTGAGTCCCTCAACGATGCGCTTTTCCTACGCATCTATCGGCTGAGCAGCCTGCCCGATGCGGTCGGCGCCCGCTCGCTCAATGAGATTATCGCCACAATCCAAGGACGGCTCGGAGAGGCAGAGGCTGTCGAGGCGTTCGATCGGAAGCTGGTAGCCTACGGCTACGCGCCGCTCCCCGACTATGACGGACCGCGCCTCGTCGTCAGTGACGCACGCAGCTATCGTGTCAGTGACGAATTCCCGCGCCTGATGCGGTCGCAACTGCCAACCGGTATCGATAGGGTCGCCTACGACATCAGGCTGGAAACCATCGCGCCATATGAATGCGATGGCGAGGCCGTTTTCGGGAGAAATTGATGGAGCAGACGGTCGAGGAGTTTTTTCACGATTTCCGCCAGGAGATGTTGGCTGGAGCAGAAGCTAACAGCACTTATCAGCTTGAGGCCTTCATGGAGGCCGTCTCCACCGAGCTGATCGAGACCGGTTTCGTCGAAGGCTTCGAGCACTGCCACTACCGTGCCCCGCGCGGTATGCGTGTCGACGGCTACTGGTTCAACGACGAGGGCGCACTCGATGTGTTCGTGGCCGATTTCGATTGCCGCCGCGAGCTGGAGACGCTCACCCGGACCGACGTGGACGCCGCCTTCAAGCGGGCCGTCAACTTCTTCGAGGCGAGCCTCCAGGGTACGCTCGAGCCCGACCTGACTACGCCTGAGTATGGTCTCGTCCGTCAGATTGCCGACCGCCGGGCGATGCTGCGCCTAGTCAATTTCTACCTGACTTCCGAACGGGTGCTCAGCGACCGTTTTCAGGCATTTCCGGATGGCGAGGTCGGCGGTATACGCGCCAGCTATCATATCTGGGACATGGCGAGGTTCCAACGCCAGCGCAGTTCGCGCGGGCACAAAGAGCCGCTCGACATCGATTTTGTGGAGCTGTTCGGGGACGGCATCGCATGTCTGCCCGCCAATCTCGGGTCGGACTCCTATCGGTCCTATCTGATCGTCATGCCGGCGCCGATCCTCGCCGCACTCTACGACAGATACAGCGCGCGCCTGCTGGAGCAGAACGTACGGACCTTCCTTCAGGCCCGAGCACAGGTGAACAAAGGCATCCGGGCGACGATCCTCAACGAGCCGCAGATGTTCTTCGCCTACAACAACGGCATTACCGCGACCGCCCAAGAGGTAGAGACGCGAGTGACCAACTCAGGGCTCCAGATCGCCCGCATGACTGATCTTCAGATCGTGAACGGCGGCCAGACCACCGCATCACTGTTCCACACCCAGCGACGCGATAAGGCCGATCTGTCCGGCATCTTCGTTCAGATGAAGCTGTCGGTGATCGATAGCGAACAGAGCGAGATGGTCGTTCCCCGCATTTCGGAATATGCCAACACGCAGAATCGGGTGAACGCAGCCGACTTCTTCTCCAACCACCCCTTCCATGTCCGCATGGCGGAATTCTCGCGCCGCATATGGGCTCCAGCCCAGCAAGGCGCACAGCGCGAGACTAAATGGTTCTATGAGCGCGCGCGCGGCCAGTATGTAGACGCACAGGCGAAGCTAACGGCGGGTGAACAGAAGCGCTTCAGGGCGGAATATCCGAAGACGCAGATGTTCACGAAGACTGACCTCGCCAAGTTCGAGAACGTATTCGACGATCACCCGAGATGGGTGAACCTCGGCAGCCAGAAAAATTTCGCCCGCTATGCTCTCAGGATCGGCAAGGAATGGGAGAAGTCGTCGGACGGCTTTAACGAGCTGTATTTCAAGCGCGCGATTGCTCGCGGCATCCTGTTCCGTGCAACCGAAAAGCTGGTTTCGGCGCAGCCTTGGTACAATGGTGGCTACCGTGCCAACACCGTAGCTTACACGCTCTCCATGCTCGGCGAGATCACCAAGCGCCGGAAGATGGCCGTCGACTATCAACGCATCTGGGCCGCGCAGGGGGTTGATGGCGTGCTTTCACAGGCCATGGCAATCATCGCGACGACGGTCAACGAGGATATCATCCGACCGCCGCAGGGCATCTCCAACATTTCAGAGTGGTGCAAGCGGGAGGGCTGCTGGGCGCAGCTTCTCAATCAGGCCGACGATATCGCCGGGCTTCTGCCCGACGAGTTCTGGGCCGGTCTCGCCTCCACGGAGGACAACCGGCATGAAGCAAAGACCGCACGCCAAACGCAGAAGATTGACAACGGGATCGAGGCACAAAAGCAGGTTTTTGAGGTACCACGGTCGCATTGGGCGCTCATTCTAAAGGAAGGCTCGAGTCGGCGGCTTTTGTCGCCAAAGGAGATGGGCGTACTTAAGATTGCGGAACAGATGCCCGCGAGGATTCCAACGGAGAAACAGAGCGCCGTTCTTATTGAAATCCTCGGCAAGGCTCAGCAGGAAGGGATACTCTAGCGTGAAGTCCGCCAGCGCCGTCCTCGGCTCAAGCGCGATAAGCTTCGGAGGCCGATTCTCTCCAGACAAGGAAGATAATCCTATAGATTTTGCCGAACTCCGTATAATATAAAGTACGTTATATTGTATTGGAGGCTTTGGCTTTGCTTACCGCTCTTATGCTTTTCTCCGTTTTTACCCTGGTGTTTATCTTATTCGTCGGCTTGGTGCGCTGGAACGATGCCAGGAGCACGGCTGGGCTCTTCCGTGCTGAGATCAATGCGGTGCTGGAAACTGTCATTGCTAGCGATCATGTCGGGTCACTATTTGGGTATCAGGGGCACTTGGCGGCCGGTAACAAAATGGCCATCCCCACTTACCTCTGTTGTCAGGCGTCCGAGTTACCAATTTTCCGTCAATTCAGGCGCCGGATGGGTTTGTTCGACCCAGAATTGAGCTGTGAGATCGCAGCCTTCTATGTGGTTCTTGCTCAAGCGCGGCGTTGTTTTGTCGAACTGGCTGCAGCCAAGACGGAAATGCCAGAAGTGCTCGCCGAGGGGTTGGCCGAAGATATTCGCCTATGGAAGAGGGTCGAGGTTCAGGGTTCGTCGGTCGCCGATCGGCTGCAAAAATTCATCATGATCACGCCTCAATCCTATCTTTCCGCTCTAATTTTCGCTCGCGCGCCAGATGCTTGAACTGCTGCTCGCCAGCTCCCGGCAAAAAGAACTAATTTCCCTCGTTCGCCGGTCTGGCCTTGGCGCGGAAGCCCGATTTCTGGAATTCTTTGCTGCCAATATCCGCAATCCCAATACCCGCATCGCCTACTACCGCGCTGTCGCGGCTTTCTTAAATTGGGCCGACAGGGCGGGATTGTCGGACCTGACCTCGATCGGCCCAATTCACGTTGCCGCATGGGTCGAAGAGTTGGGATTTCGCTATTCTGTTCCTTCGGTAAAGCAGCAGCTGGCTGCCCTAAAAATGTTGTTCGACTGGCTCGTGATGGGTCAAGTTATACCAACGAACCCCGCTGCCTCTGTAAAGAGCCCTCGACACATCATCCGCAAAGGTAAGACAGCGGTACTTGACCCGTCTGAAGCGCGGCAACTCATCGAATCAATCAGCCCCGCGAACGTCATCGGACTCCGGGATCGGGCGTTGATTGGAACGATGCTGTATACGTTTGCGCGGATTGGTGCGGCTCTCGCCATGGTTGTCGACGATGTCTATTTTCAACACCGTCGACTGTGGGTTCGATTGCATGAGAAGGGCGGCAAACTCCATGACATGCCCTGCCATCACGAACTTGAAGCCTGGCTCGTGACGTACATCGAGGCCGCGAATTTACGGAGTCAGCCTGACCGGGCGCTATTCAGAAGCTGGAACCGTCAATCTAGTGCACTCGGTAACGACCGTCTTTGCCATTCGAACGCATACGCTATGGTACAGCGGCGCGCGAAGCAGGCCGGAATCAAAACGGCCATCTGTAATCACACTTTTCGCGCAACGGGCATCACTGCTTACCTACTCAACAATGGGACGCTAGAGAAGGCCGCCAAGATGGCAAACCACGCATCGACGCGGACTACCCAGTTATACGACCGTCGAGACGACAGCATCGTCTTGTCCGAGGTGGAGCGGATAAGGTTTGAATGAATCCCCCAGAACGACTACACTCGAGCAAGGCTGCTGCCGTCTCGTGGGATGTTCATTACCATTGGCACAGCGCTGCGAGGGGTGACCGAGCAGGTAGCCCATTTCCGTTGGCGATTATACTTTGCGTACCCCACTAAGGTCAGATAGCTTCGCGATCGATCGCCGGGAGTCGTGACCAGCCAATTTCGGTGGTACAGTCAGTCCTGTGATTTGGTGGGGCTGGTAATATGATTGCAGACGACGATCCTGAGTTGGTTGACGACACTTTCCCTGTAGCAGGCTCAAAGCCGACGCGCTCTTCAGACGAGGTTGCGCTTGCTGAAGAACAAATCGTCAAAAACATCAAAGACGTTCGATACATAGTTAGGGAGTATCCCGCTGAAGTTGTCGCGAAACAATATTTAAAAGGGCGCGGCGAAGACAAGAACGAAATATATGTACCAGATTATCAAAGAGATTTGGTTTGGCAGGAGAAAAAGCAATCTAGATTTATCGAGTCCCTTTTGATCGGGCTCCCTGTGCCATTTATCTTTGTTGCCGACGTGAGCAAGGATGATGACCCCGATAGTTCGGGCCGGCTTGAGATAGTCGATGGCGTTCAGCGCATCCGTACCCTCGCCCGCTTTTTGACCGATGACCTCACGCTGTCAGGGCTGAGTCGACTCGATGCATTGAACGGCTTCAAGTTCTCGGACCTACCCACGTCGAGACAGCGCCGGTTCAAGCGCTCGACTCTTCGGCTGATCGAATTGACAGAAGCGGTGACTGAAGACGTCCGCCGCGAAATGTTTGACAGGATAAACACCGGTTCGGTGACACTGGAGGCCGTAGAAGTGCGCCGGGGCATGCAGCAGGGTCCGTTTTTGGACCTTTGCACTGCCCTTGCTGGGGACCCACTCCTCCACTTACTCGCGCCGGTCTCCGAGGCGCTTGCAAAACGGTATGAGTATGAGGAGTTGGTTACCCGATTTTTCGCATTTAAGGATCGCTTCGAGGTCTATGGATTGGGTGAGGAAGGTAAGGTCGTCAGGGACTTCCTGCTTTCATACGTCAAAGACAAAAACATAGAACTCGCCGAACAGCCCGGCGGCACTGACGTGGCTGCCAGCATGAAAGCGATCTGGACGAAAACGCTTGAGTTTGTTCAGGCAAACTATCCAAACGGCTTCAAGAAGTCTGGTCCTGGCCGGAAAGTGCCACGCGTCCGATTCGAAGCGATCGCCGTTGGAACTGCACTTGCCCTTGAACAGAACCCCGATTTGACGGCGGCAAACGTAAGTTCTTGGCTCGATAGCGATGAGTTCAAAGACTGGACCACCAGCGATGCTGCTAACAATAGGGCGAATTTGGTCGGGCGCGTAACATTCGTCCGAGATCGGCTGCTCGCCGAATGACAAAAGAGTTCCTGACTGACTTTGCGGAGCGTAAGCGGCAGGTGCGCCACTACTTGTCGGTCGTGATGACTGTCGAGAAAAACGCGCCAATAGGGTCCGCAACGCGGGCCCAATCTAGGCGGTTAATGACATTGCGGGGCGGCACCTTCCTACTTCTATATAATCTGATCGAAGCTACCTTGAGGGGCGCTGTCGAGACCATCCACGGCGAGATTGCGCAAGCCTCGACGCCGTTCGACAGGCTGTCGGGCGAGCTCCGTCTTGAACTCGTGAGGCTTTTCAAAAGCAAGGCTGATCCCCAAGCCTATGCTCTTAAAAATGTCCCTGCTGAGTTCGTTGCTCTTGCGTTGAGTTACGACGTAAGATGTCGGGTAGCGTCGATGCCAAGAGCATTCGCGCCCTTGGCAAGACGTATGGCTTCTCGTGTCACACCGATCATTCCAGGACCGCCGGCGGCGCTGATCTATTGACGATAAAGAGCAACCGCAACGATCTCGCTCACGGCCTTAAGACCTTCGAGGAGGTTGGCCGAAATTACACCGCAAACGAGCTTGTCGAAATCAGTCGAAGATCGACACGTTTCATGTTCGAAATTTTGACCAACATTGAGGCGTTCTTAGATAATGAGGCCTACGCGGCGTAAGCGCGCGCATGCTCGACAATGGTAGTGCCGATCGCCTTAGCAAGCGACGGGGGAACGGCATTGCCTATGAGCCGTCCTATCGCTCTGAAATTCAGTTTGCTGTCTGATGGCGCAAATTTGAAGTCGATCGGGAACGACTGCAATACCGCGCCCTCTCGAAGGGTAATGGCTCGATCCTGCTCAGGATGACCAAACCGACCGTTGCCGAATCCATAGAATTGGGTGGTGATAGTCGGCGACGGCTTATCCCACGACATGCGGCCGTAGACCGATGGATATGTCTTGCCAGATTTTGCTTTGTGACAATCGGCGCGCATTTCTTCCGGCCACTCGCGCCAAGTCCCTGCTGGTTTCGACGCCTTGATCCGATCGAGGTTCTTAGGAGTGAGAGCGCGAGAGGTATGCAGCGGGTCAATCGCGTTCCTCAAACCAGCCTTGATTTCCGGCAGTTTTCCTATCGCACTTTTGACAGTCGGAGCCTTGCCTTCCGAAGGCGATGGAAGGTGAATCGCCCCTAATCTCGACGCTAACAGGACGAGCCTTCTTCGTTGCTGCGGAACGCCGAACTTCGAAACGTCAAGCACGTCCCATGAAACCGAATATCCGACCTCTTCCAAGCCAAGTACGAATTCACTCCACAATGGAAGGTGAACAAGGCGTGGGACATTTTCTAGGGTGACAATTTCCGGTTTCGCCTGCTGGACAATACGAAGAAATTCCAGCAGCAATTGCCACCGGGGATCAATCCCGCGTCGCTTAGTAGTGTAGCCGGAAAAGGGCTGGCATGGAGCGCACCCGGCTAGAACTCGGATACGGGCAGTGCCGTACATTTCGGCCACAGTTTGCGCAGATAGGTCGCACACGTCGCCCTCTAGGAACTTCGCACCTATGTTTGCCTCGAACGGATAGCGACAGGCGGGATCCAGGTCGACGCCACCAGCGATCGCGATACCACTTTCCCTCAGGCCAAGCGATAATCCGGCCGCACCACAGAACAAATCCACGGCTGCAATGTCGAGAGATTTAGTGGTCATACTGGCGAATCCGATTCTTATCAGACCAGATTCTACCTGAGAACACTGCCGAAATCGATCGCAATCTAAGCCCTTTTAACAGAGCCTATTTTCGCTCCTTGATAGGCGCGCTTCTGCGCATCGCCTTCTCGAACGCGTCGCCAGTTTGGTCCCCGTCAAGTTCCCGAGCGGCCTCTTTGAAACGTATCTCAAGGGATAATTCCCTTAAAATTTGAAAACCAAAGTATCTATATCGTCTATACCGCCCAAGCTATCCAGAATATCACTCGGGTCAAGCTGATCATCTTTCGCGATATTCTCTAGCTTTTCGGACAACAGCTTATGACGCTGTGCATTGGAAGCCTGGGTCCACTCAATATCACTCGCCCCATAAGACGATGGATGAGCTTTTAGAGCGTCCGGCTCCGGAAGGGTAGTTACAGCAATCTTCCCAGCCGTCGGCAGATTCTCGAAGGGAGCGCGGTTTGGCGTCCAAACAATAAGGGCATCTTTTAGGAGCATTTGGTCGGCTCAATCTCAGGTCGACGGGATTATTGGGAGTGAATTTGGGGCAGGGCTCTGGCGGCCCCGTCAGCCCGATTCTGATCAAAATCGGGCATCGCGCCACCTCTGGATCGTCCCGTTAGTATCTGCTTAGTAGCTCGGCGCCGCCAATCTCCTAGTAATGGCCGCCTAAGCTATTGATTTTATTGGTGATCCCGACAGGAATCGAACCTGTGACCTACAGATTAGGAATCTGCCGCTCTATCCTACTGAGCTACGGGACCACGCGGCCCGACACATAAACGCTTCGGGCCCGTTCGCCAAGAGGCGTTGCTGGCGTGCCGAGCGGCACTTTGCTCCGTGGCGCCGGGCGAGTGGGCGGCGAGGCAAATCTCGCCGCCGCGCCGCGGAGGCGCTCAGGCGGCGAGCGCCGTCTCGGCCAGCCGCACCCAGTAGCTCATGCCGTGCGGGATGACTTCGTCGTTGAAGTCGTAGGCCGGATGGTGGAGGCCGGCTGAGTCGCCGTTACCGATGAAGATGAAGGCGCCGGGGCGCGCTTCCAGCATGTAGGAAAAATCCTCGCCGCCCATCACCGGCTGGATGGCGCGGTGGACATGGGCGTCGCCGGCGACGTCGGCGGCGATGTCGCTGGCGAAGACCGTCTCTTCCGCATGGTTGAAGGTGACGGGATAGTTGGCGTCGTAGTCGACCTCGATCGTCGCGCCGAAGGCCGACGCCAGGCCGGCGCAGATGGCGCGGATGCGCTCTTCCGCTTTCCTGGCCACTTCCTTCTTCAACGTGCGCACCGTGCCGGCGATCTCGGCCTTCTCGGGAATGACGTTGTAGGCATCGCCGGCGTGAAACTTGGTCACCGACACGACGACGGCCTCGACCGGATCGGTGCTGCGGGAAGCAATGGTCTGCAGCGCGCCGACCAACTGGCTGGTGATGACGATCGGGTCGATCGTGCCGTGCGGCATGGCCGCGTGGCCGCCGCGCCCCTTGACGGTGATGGTGAATTCGGCGGTCGCCGCCATGATCGGGCCGGGCTTGATGGCGAACTCGCCGACGGGAAGGCCGGGCATGTTGTGCATGCCGAACACCTTCGAGATGCCGAAGCGCTCCATCATGCCGTCCTTGACCATCTCGTTGCCGCCGCCGCCGCCTTCCTCGGCCGGCTGGAAGATCACCGCCACCGAGCCGGCAAAATTTCGCGTCTCGGCAAGATATTTGGCGGCGCCGAGCAGCATGGCGGTGTGGCCGTCATGGCCGCAGGCGTGCATCTTGCCCGGGGCGGTCGACGCATAGGGCTTGCCGGTGATCTCGGCGATCGGCAGCGCGTCCATGTCGGCGCGCAGGCCGATGGTCGGACCCTCGCCCTTGCGGCCGCGGATGATGCCGACGACGCCGGTCTTGCCGAGCCCCGTCACAACCTCGTCGCAGTCGAAGGCCTGCAGCTTGTCGGTGACGAAGGCGGCGGTCTGGAAGACGTCGAAGTTCAGTTCCGGCGTCTGGTGCAGATGGCGCCGCCAGCCGGCGACTTCTTCCTGCATTTCCGCGGCACGGTTGAGAATTGGCATAATCGGTCCATCTCTTTGTTGGGGCAGGCGGCTCAGGGCCGCTGCCCGGCAATTGTGATTGCCTGGCGCTTTGCCATTTTGGCGTCACATAGGGTAAATAGCACCGCATAATGCGGTCCGGGGTCGAGGGTCGGTCCGCACCATGCTGGCTATCGCGTAACGAAATCTTACGGAGCCAGCGGCGATTACGGCAAGAGGCGATTTCGGATTTGATTATGCGGCAAAGGCATTTCTTCAACCTATTGCTTGCGGCGGCGCTGGCACTGCCGGTGCTTTCCGGCGCCGCGCGCGCCAATCCGGTGGTGCTGTTCGACCTGAAGAGCGGCAAGGTTCTGGAGCACCAGGACGCCTTCAAGCGCTGGTACCCGGCCTCGCTGAGCAAGCTGATGACGGCCTATGTCACGTTCCGGGCGATCGCAGCCGGCGAAGTTGCGCTCGATTCGCCGATCAAGGTGACGAAACATTCCGCCGGCGAGCCGCCGAGCAAGATGGGCTTCAAGCCGGGCTCGGTGATGCGGCTCGACAATGCGCTGAAGATGATGCTGGTCAAGTCGGCCAACGACATCGCCATGGCGGTGGGCGAGAACATCGGCGGATCGCAGGCGGCCTTCGCCGACCGCATGAATGCCGAGGCCGCCAGGCTCGGCATGGTCGGAACGCATTTCGTCAATCCGAACGGGCTCTATTCGCCGGACCAATACACGACCGCGCGCGACCTTGCCGTCCTGGTGACGGCGCTCCGCAACGATTTTCCGCAATATGCGCCGTGGTTCTCCATCGAGGGGCTTGCGGTCGGCAAGAAGGCGCTTCCCAACTACAATCTCCTGATCGGCCGCTATCCGGGCGCCGACGGCATGAAAACCGGCTTCGTCTGCTCGTCGGGCTTCAACATGATCGGCTCGGCGACCCGCAATGGCCGCACGCTGGTCGCCGTCGTGCTCGGCGAAAAATCAGCGATCAGCCGCGCCGAAACGGCGGCGAAACTGCTCGACCAGGGTTTTGATGCGCCGGCAGCCGGCGCGACGACGCTCGCGGCGCTCAAGCCCTATGGCGACACGCTGTCGCCCAACGATTTGCATGACGAGATCTGCAAGAAGAAGCCGAAGGAAGAGCAATCCGAGGCAGCGCCGACCGTCGCCGCCAAGGACAAGCCGAAATCGCCCTATCAGGTGAAGCTCGACCATCCGACGCTGATCGCGGTCGGCCTCGGCGGTGCGACCGGACCGGCGCCCAAGGCCTTCGTCGACCAGGCCGATCAGAACTATGCCGATGTGCCGCTGCCGACCTGGCGGCCCGACATGCCGCTGCCGGCCGGCGCCGCACCCGCCGCCACCGCTTCCGCCGCGGCGCAGGGAGATCAATCGACCAAGGCGGCGAACTAGCGATGACAGGGCAGAGGCGCGGCGGCTTTCCCATTCCCGTCTCGGTGCTCACCGGCTTTCTCGGCGCCGGCAAGACGACGCTGCTCAACCGGCTGCTCAAGGATCCGGCGCTTGCCGACACGGCCGTCATCATCAACGAGTTCGGCGAGGTGGCGATCGACCATCTTCTGGTCGAGCAGGCTTCGGACGGCATCATCCAGCTTTCCGACGGCTGCCTCTGCTGCACGGTGCGCGGCGACCTTGTCGACACGCTGGCCGATCTCGTCGACCGGCTGCAGACCGGCCGCATCGCCAAGCTGGCGCGCGTCGTCGTAGAAACCACGGGGCTTGCCGACCCTGCGCCGGTGCTGCAGTCGATCATGGCGCATCCGGCGCTGCTGCAGGCTTTCCGGCTCGACGGCGTCATCACGCTGGTCGATGCCGTCAACGGCGAGGCCACGCTCGATGCGCATGTGGAAGCGGTGAAGCAGGCGGCGGTCGCCGATCGCATCGTGCTGACCAAGACCGATCTCACGGAGGCAAGCGGTGTCGAGGCCCTGCGGGCGCGACTTCATCAGATAAACCCGAGCGCCGTCCTGCTCGACGTCAATGATACCGCTGCCGACGCGGCATCGTTGTTCAATTGCGGCCTCTACAATCCCGAAACCAAGAGCGCCGATGTGCGGCGCTGGCTCGGCGAAGAGGCAGCGCATGATCACGATCATAATCACCACGACGATGGCCACGATCACAGCCACCATCATCACGACCATCGCCACGACAGCCGCGTACATTCCCACTCGCTCGTCCACAATGGACCAGTGCCGTTCTCGGCGATCGAGATGTTCCTCGATTTGTTGCGCTCGACGCATGGCGAGAAACTGCTGCGCATGAAGGGCGTCATCGAGCTGATGGAAGATCCGTCACTGCCGCTGGTCATCCACGGCGTGCAGAAGGTCCTGCATCCGCCGGCAAGGCTGCCGGCCTGGCCGGACGGGCAGCGCGGCACCCGGCTGGTGCTGATCACGCTTGATATGCCGCAAGACTATATCCAGCGGCTGTTCGCCGCCTTCACCAACAAGCCGTCGATCGACACGCCCGACCGGGCGGCGCTGGAGGCCAATCCGCTGGCGATTGCCGGACTGTAAGACGAAAGACCTGGTTCAGGCCGCCGTGCCGCGTTCGACCAGGAAACGATGGCCGCCGGCAATCGTGGCCGTCTCGATCAGTTGGTGACCGGCATCGGCGCAGAAGGCCGGAATGTCGATCACGGCCAGCGGGTCGGTGGTTTCCAGCCACAGACGGCTGCCGGGCCGCATCGCGGCCAGGCGTTTGCGCGCCTTGAGCACCGGCAACGGGCAGTTCAGCCCCTTCAAATCGTAGATAGCGGTTGATCTGGCCAAGATCGAAAAATCTAGCCGCCGAACATGCCGAGTAGCTTCTTCTTCAGCTTCGAGACTGTGCCTTCGTCGGCGCTCGCCGCCTGGGTCTCAGCCGCCGGCTGGCCCGGCGCGACCTCGACGCCCGCGGTGACCACCGGCTGCTGAGCCGCCTGCTTGGCGGCTTCCTTTTCGGCCAGAGCCTGCGCCTTGGCAGCTTCCTTGGCGGCCTTGGCCGCCTCGATCGCGGCCAGCCGCTGCTCCTCGGCCTTGCGCTTGGCTTCCTTCTCCGCGTCGATCGCCGCCATCTTCCGGCCAAGCGGGGAATCGATGCGGCCCATGCGCGTCGTCTCCGTCACCGAGCCGTCGGAATTCATCGACGGCGGGTCGATCGGCACGCGCTCGCCGCGGGCGCGGCGCTTCGACCAATCGGAAACGATGCTGGCTTCCTTGATACCGGCAATGGTCGGCTTGGGTGCCGGGGTGCTCGACTTCACAGCCGAGTTGAAGGCCGCGTCGTAGCTCTTCTCATAGTTGGCATACGCCGTCTTCAGCGAGTCGGGCTGCGTCGTTTCAGGGCAGGGGCCGGTCGGGTTGAAGGTCGTGCCTTCGGGCGCGACCTGGTTGAAGACGTAACGTTTCTCGCAGACGTCAACCTTCGGCGGCACCTTGGTAATCTCGAAATTGTCGTAGCCGACCTTCAGCATCTTCCAGAACTCGTAGTTCGGGTCGTTGCGGTAGCGCGCCATGTTGGCGGCGGTCATGCGGAACGGAAAGGCCTGGATCTGGAACTCGGTCTGGCCGCCCTGGAAAGCATCACGGCCGAAGGCATAGATCTGCTCGATCTGCGCATCGGTCATCGAATAGCAACCGGAGGACGAACAGGCGCCGTGCACCATCAGGTTGGCGCCGGTGCGGCCGTTGGCGCGATCATAGGCGTTGGGGAAGCCGATGTTGAAGGACAGGTGGTAGTTCGAGCGCGGATTCATCTGCGAGGGACGCACCGTGTAGAAGCCTTCTGGCGCCTGGCGGTCGCCCTCGGTGTATTTGGGACCGAGCTTGCCCGACCATTTGCAGATGTCGTAGCTGGCGACGAGATCGTAGCGGCCGTTGGTCTTGGCCTTCCAGATCTCCAGCTTGCCTTCTTCCTTGAAGATGCGTGCCATCACCGACGAAGTGCGCACCATGCCCTTCGCCCTCATGTCGGCAAGGATCTTGTCCGGCAGCGGCTTGTTGGCCTCCGGCGCAAAATCCTTCATCGACGAATCATTGCAGCCGGCGACGCCTATCGCGGCGATCAGGACTCCGGTGCGGGCAAGCTTGGCAAACATCGATACGGCTACGTCTTTTCTCTCGGGCCAACGGCTTCGGCATGGCCTGGCCCGCAGGCTGAACACCAATGAACCGTAAGCCCGTTAACCTTGAAAATTCCTTACCGCAAGCATCGGCCAACCCCTCACGGATATTTTCATTGAGCCGAATGCGGCGGCATTTTTGTGGCGAAATTGTTCGTTGCCGCCACAGTTTACCGCGAGCGGCCCGATTAAAGGCTGCGGCCCATCGCCAGATATTTCTCGCGGCGCTGCTCGCGGAAGTCGACGTTGGCGCCGGCAAAGTCCCTCATCGTCTTGGCGATCAGGTCGCCGGTGGCGGCAATCACCGTTTCCGGCGCACGCTGGGCGCCGCCCATCGGCTCGGGAACGATGGCGTCGATGATCTTCATTTCGAGAAGATCCTGGGCGGTGATCTTCATGTTGGTCGCCGCGTCCTTGGAACGGGTGGTGTCGCGCCAAAGGATCGAGGCCGCGCCCTCGGGCGAGATCACCGAATAGATGGCGTGCTCCAGCATGTAGACGCGGTTGGCGGTGGCGATCGCGATGGCGCCGCCGGAGCCGCCTTCGCCGATGACGACGGAGATCGACGGCACCTTCAGCGCCAGGCAGGCCGAGGTCGAGCGCGCGATGGCCTCGGCCTGGCCGCGCTCCTCGGCGCCGACGCCGGGATAGGCGCCGGCGGTGTCCACCAGCGTCAAGAGCGGGATGCTGAAGCGATCGGCAAGCTCCATCAATCGCACCGCCTTGCGGTAGCCTTCAGGCCGCACCGAGCCGAAATTGTGCTTTATGCGGCTTGCCGTGTCGGAACCCTTCTCCTGGCCGATCACCGCCACCGGCTCGCCGCGGAAGCGCGCGAAGCCGCCGACGATCGCCTGGTCGTCGCCGAAATTGCGGTCGCCGGCCAAAGGCGTGAAATCGCTGAACAGGCCCTTGATGTAGTCGAGGCAGTGCGGCCGGTCCGGATGGCGGGCCACCTGCACCTTCTGCCACGGGGTGAGCGCCTTATAGAGGTCGCGCAGCGCATCGCGCGAACGCTTTTCCAGCCTGCTGATCTCGTCGGCGACATCGACCGCCTCGCCGTTCTCCGCGAGCTTCTTCAGCTCAAGGATCTTGAGCTCCAGATCCTGCACCGGCTTTTCGAAATCGAGGTAATTGTACATGCTTGGGCGGACCGATCCGTCGGAAGGCAATGGCTGGCGGAACCATGGAAATGCTGGCTCCGGGCGGTGGAACGTCGCCCTCACATAGCGATATGAGGCCTAGTCGGCAAGCGGATGATGATCGTTGACCAGCCGCACCAGCCGCTCCTCCAGCACATGGGTGTAGATCTGCGTGGTGGAGATATCGGCATGGCCAAGCAGTTGCTGCACGGCTCTAAGATCGGCGCCGTTCTGCAGGAGATGGCTGGCAAAGGCATGGCGCAGAACATGCGGCGAGATCTTGGCCGAGGCGATGCCGGCCCGCGCCGCCAAACCTTTGAGATCGCGCGCGAAAACCTGCCGGGAAAGATGGCCGCTATCAGATGAGGCGGGAAATAGGTAGGGGCTGTCGGCAAAGGCCGGCCTGGTTGCCCGCTCCGAAAGCCATGCCCGCATCGCGGCGCGCGCCTTGGCCGACAGCGGCACCATGCGCTCCTTGTCGCCCTTGCCGCGCACCATGAAGAAACGGTCGTCGCGCAGCGCGACCGTCACCGGCAGGCCGACCAATTCGGAAACGCGCAGGCCCGTGGCATAGAGCACCTCGACCAGCGCGTGCAGGCGTAGCGCCGCCAGCCGATCATCGTCCGGCGCGCCGCCGCCCGCCTCCTCCGCCGCACGGTCGAGCATGCGACCGGTCTCGGCTTCGGTCATGGTCTTCGGCAGCGGCCGGCCCTTCCTCGGACTGTCCAGCGTGCCGGTCGGGTCGTCGCCGCGCAGGCCTTCGGCGTAAAGGAACTTGAAGAACTGGCGGATTGCCGACAATTTGCGCGCCTGCGAGGTCGGGGCGAAGCCGCGCGCGGCGATGTCGTCGAGATAGGCGCGGATATTCTCCGCTCCCGCTCCCGCCAGTCCGCCGCCGATGGCTTCGGAGGCGTCTTCCAGGTCGCGGCGGTAGGAGGACAGCGTATTCTCGGCCGCACCCCGCTCGGCGCTCATCATCTCCAGAAAGGCTTCGATGCGGGCCGCGCTGTTCATCTGGCCTGGGTCAGTTCTTCTTCGGATTGAGCTTTTCGGCGGGAATGCGCACGCTCATTTCCGCCTTCTTCGGCTCCACGAACATCGCCAGCGCGAACATCGCGCCATAGGTGACGCCTGCAAGAACCGCCAGCGTCACGACAAACCGAAACAATGTCGGCATTCAATCTTCGCCCGTCTTCTTGTTCTGCGATTCCAAACCCTGTGCCCTTATGGGACGCCAATCCGGCCAATTCAAGGACGAAGGATTTGGGCAAAGGATTTGTCGGCGAAGGTTCTCGAAGGAAAGCCGCACGATCAGGCCCGCCTGCGGGGCCCTGCTTGACGCAAACAGGCTTTTGATGTCGATACGGCGCAAAGAGGGTTCCGCATGAACGCGCTACCAGCAAATCCGCCGGACGAAGGCCGTGTCGCGCTGCTCGAGTGCCTCGGCAGCCGCTCCATCGTCTTTGTCGGCCTGATGGGCGCCGGCAAGACGGCGATCGGCCGCAAGGTGGCGGCGATGCTTTCGCTGCCCTTCATCGACAGCGACCAGGAGATCGAGAGCGTATCGCGCATGACCGTGCCGGAGCTGTTCGAGCGCTATGGCGAGCCTGAGTTCCGGGCGCTGGAGCAGCGGGTGATCCTGCGGCTGCTCGAGAACGGTCCGCAGGTGCTGTCGACCGGCGGCGGTGCCTTCATGAACGCGCAGACGCGCGAGGCGGTCGCCGGCCATGGTGTCTCGGTCTGGCTGAAGGCCGATCTCGATCTCCTGATGGAGCGGGTTTCGAAGAAGCAGAACCGGCCGCTGTTGAAGAATCCCGATCCGCGCGGCGTGCTGGAGAAGCTGATGGGCGAGCGCTATCCGGTCTATGCCACGGCCGACATCACCGTTTCGACCCGCGACGACCGCAAGGAAGTCATCGCCGGCGAGGTGGTGTGCGCGCTTTGCGCCTATCTCGGGATCGCGGCAATCGCCACCAGCGACGACGAGGTAGAGCCGTGAGCCACGCCGAACCGGTGAAGGTCGAGGTCGGGCTCGGCGACCGTGCTTATGACATACTGATCGGGCCCGGCCTGCTTTCCGGCGCCGGAACCGAAATCGCGGGCCGCCTTCCCGGCACACGGGCGGCCATCGTCACCGACGAGAATGTCGCCGCAGCGCATCTCGAAACGCTGAGGGCCGGCCTGGAAAAAGGCGGCATCCAGGCCGCCGTCATCACGTTGCCGGCCGGCGAAAAGACCAAGAGCTTCGCCCACCTCGAAGAGGTCGTCGACGGCGTGCTCGCCGCCAGGCTCGAACGGCGCGACGTGGTGATAGCACTCGGCGGCGGCGTCATCGGCGATCTTGCCGGTTTCGCCGCCGGCATCGTGCGGCGCGGGATGAATTTCGTGCAGGTGCCGACCTCGCTGCTGGCGCAGGTCGATTCTTCGGTCGGCGGCAAGACCGGCATCAACAGCGTACGCGGCAAGAACCTGGTCGGGGTCTTCAACCAGCCCAAGCTGGTGTTGGCCGACACCGGCGTGCTCGACACGCTGCCGATCCGCGAGTTCCGCGCCGGCTATGCCGAGCTTGCCAAATACGGGCTGATCGACCGGCCCGGCTTCTTCGCCTGGCTGGAGGAGAACTGGCAAAAAGTGTTCGCCGGCGGCCAGGAGCGGACCGAAGCCATCGCCGAGGCCTGCCGGGCCAAGGCCGATGTGGTCGCCCGCGACGAGTTCGAGACCGGCGACCGCGCGCTGCTCAATCTCGGCCACACTTTCGGCCATGCGCTCGAAGCCGCCACGAATTACGACGGCGCCCGTCTCGTCCATGGCGAGGGCGTCGCCATCGGCATGGCGCTGGCGCACCGCTTCTCGGCGCGCCTCAATCTGGCTAGCCCTGACGATGCCGAGCGCGTGGAAGCGCATCTTCGCGCCGTCGGCCTGCCCTGGCGGATGGCCGACATATCCGGCGAATTGCCGGATGCCGAGGCGCTGCTTGGCTTCATCACCCAGGACAAGAAGGTCTCGCGCGGCGCGCTCACCTTCATCCTGACGCGCGGCGTCGGCCAGGCCTTCATTGCCAAGGACGTGCCGCCCTCGGAAGTGCTGTCCTTCCTCAAGGCGAGCCATCCCGGATGATCGACGCCGGCTGGATCGCCGCAGCCGTCCTTGCCGCCATCATCGTGCTGGCGCTTCTCTTGCGCACCCCTCTGTTCGCGGCGCTCGGCTACAGTCTGCAGCCGATCGAGCCGACGGCGCCCGAGGACGATGAGCCGGACGAGAACGGCGACGACACCCGCCGCAACGGGCAGGCGCGCGAGGACCGCAACCGGCTGGGCGCGCTGTTCGATCTCGAGGAGCTCGAGGTTTCGGACGTGATGGTCCATCGCACCAACATGCGCTCGGTCAACGCCGACGATCCGCCGGAAATGGTGGTGCGCGAGATCCTGCAGAGCCCGCACACCCGCATGCCACTCTGGAAAGGCACGCTCGACAACATCGTCGGCGTGCTGCACGCCAAGGATCTGCTCAGGGCGCTCAACGAGGTCGGCAACGACTTTTCCAAGATCGACGTGACAAAAATCGCGTCGAAGCCATGGTTTGTGCCCGACACCACCACCTTGCAGGATCAGCTCAACGCCTTCCTGCGCCGCAAGGCGCATTTCGCCATCGTCGTCGACGAATATGGTGAGATGGAAGGGCTGGTGACGCTGGAAGACATCATCGAGGAGATCGTCGGCGAGATTGCCGACGAGCACGATGTCGACATGCAAGGCGTCAAGCAGGAGGCCGACGGCTCGGTCGTCGTCGACGGCACGGTGCCGATCCGCGACCTCAACCGGGCGCTCGATTGGGATCTGCCGGACGAGGAGGCGACGACGATCGCCGGCCTCGTCATCCACGAGACGCAGACGATCCCCGAGGAAAAGCAGGCCTTCACCTTCCACGGCAAGCGTTTCGTCGTGATGAAGCGCGACAAGAACCGCATTGCGAGGTTGAGGATCCGTCCCGCCGGCGAGGGTTAAGGCGCGTTGATACTCAGGTGATACCGGCCTGCAAATGGCGATCTTCGCCTTGCGTTACGCCATTTTCCGCAAAGCCTGCCGAAGGGCAACGAGCTCATTGACGACCGGCTAGGATCATCCGGTCCAACTGAGCCCCCCGGATTGAGCCGACAACGGATTTGGTGCGCGGCAAGCGCTGGCTCCGCCGCGGAACCATGAGGCCTCGCATGAGTTGGAGAGGCAATCCGTGAGAAGCGCGTTCAAGACGCCGCCGCAAGCCCGGGAAACATAGCGGTCAAGTGCCTCGGCGTTCCCCAAGGAGGCAAAAAATGCTCGATCTTTCTCGTGAACGCAATCGAATGGTCGACGTCCACATCAGCCGCCGTGGCATCCACGATCGGGAGATTCTGCACGCGATGCGCGAGGTTCCGCGTGAAGCGTTCGTCGAGCCTGGCTTTGAAGAATTCGCCTATGAAGACGGGCCATTGCCGATCGCCGACGGCCAGACGATATCGCAGCCTTATATTGTCGCCTTCATGATCGACATGGCCGGGCTCGAGCCGGGGGACCATGTCCTTGAGGTCGGTACGGGCTCCGGCTATGCGGCCGCCGTGATGAGCCGCATCGTCGACCATGTCTATACGATCGAGCGTCACCCCGGCTTGGCTGAAACGGCTAGGCAACGGTTCAAAAAGCTGGGTTACGGCAATATCGAGGTGCGGACCGGCGACGGCACCAAGGGCTGGCCCGAAGCAGCTCCTTTCGATGCCATCCTGGTCGCGGCGGGCGGACCAGGCGCACCGCTTGCGCTGCAGGAACAGCTCGACGTCGGCGGCAGGCTGGTCATTCCAATCGGCGACGAGCCGGATGAGCAGCGGCTTCTGAAGGTCGTGCGAACAGGAGCCGCGACTTACAGCGAAGAGGATTTCGGCGGCGTAAGATTTGTTCCCCTGATCGGCGAGCAGGGCTGGCCTGAAGGCAGCAACTTCGCCACGACCGGCCATCTTGTCGGCCGTGCCCGCGCCCGAAGCCTGCCGGAGATGATCGCCGCGGCGGCCGAGCCGCTCCCGGAATTCGATGATCCGGCATTCGGCGCGTTGTTCGACCGGTTTGCCGATCGGCGCGTTGTCCTGCTGGGCGAGGCCAGCCACGGTACGTCCGAGTTCTACCGGGCCCGCGCCGCGATTACCCGCAGACTCATCGAAAAGCACGGCTTCACTGTTGTGGCCGTAGAGGCCGACTGGCCCGATGCCGCGGCGATCGACCGTTACGTCCGCCACCGCGCCGCTTCAGCCAGCCCAGATACGCCATTCCAGAGATTTCCCACCTGGATGTGGCGCAACACGGATGTCGCGGCCTTTGTCGCGTGGCAGCGAGAATACAACGGCCGCGTCAGGCTATCGTCCCGTCAGGCAGGCTTCTATGGCCTCGATATCTACAACATGAGCGGATCCATCGCAGCGGTCCTGAAATACCTCGATCGCGTCGATCCGCAAGCGGCAGGCGTCGCCCGTGAACGCTATGGCTGCCTGACGCCGTGGCAGAGTGAACCTTCCACTTATGGCCGCGCCGCGCTGACCGAAGGCTATCAGAAATGCGAAGAGGCCGTGCTGCAACAGTGCCGCGACCTGCTGGCAAGGCAGCTCGAACACGCCGAGCGCGATGGCGCCGATCTGTTCGACGCTACGCAAAACGCCCGGCTCATCGCTTCGGCCGAGCGTTACTATCGCATCATGTACTATGGCGGCCCGCAATCGTGGAATCTGCGCGATACGCATATGTTCGAGACGCTGGAGCATCTGCTGGCGGCGCGTGGCCCGGATGCCAGGGCGGTGGTATGGGCACACAATTCCCACATCGGCGATGCCCGCTACACCGAAATGGGGATCGTCCGGGACGAGGTGAACATCGGCCAGCTCTGCCGGCAACAATTCGGCAACGAGGTGGCCCTGATCGGCTTTGGCACCCATTCCGGGACCGTTGCCGCAGCCTCGGACTGGGACGGCGAAATGGAAGTGAAAGCAGTGCGGCCTTCGCATGGCGACAGCTACGAGCGGCTCTGCCACGATTGCGGCGTCGCGCGCTTCCTGCTCGACCTGAGGCGCGATGAACCCTTGCGGAGCCGGCTTCTCGAGCGCCGGCTGGAGCGCTTTATTGGCGTGATCTATCGGTCGGAAACCGAATTGCGCAGCCATTATGCGGATGTGTCGCTTGCACAGCAGTTCGATGCCTTCGTCTGGTTCGACGAAACAGAAGCGGTAACGCCGCTTGGACCGGAGCATGCAGTGGCGGGCGTTCCCGATACCTATCCGTTCGGCCTTTAGAGGGTTGCGGCGTCACGTAGAGCAGGACCGCGAGCGCGACGACGCCGCCGATCCCGGCAAATCCGCCAATCGTCAAGCCGGGATAGCAGATCGCCTGCACGAATTTGTAGGTGGCTCCTTGAGACGCAACTTGCCGGGCGCCTTGGTGCAACCGGGAACCATCTCAAAGTTCCTTTGTCGAGCGCTCGCTGAGCGTCGCGCCGGTTTCAGCATCCATTGCCGCCAGGCTGACGTCGTAGCCCCATAGGCGTCGGATATGGCGCAGGGTCGCGTCGCGGCTTTCGTCCTCGAGCAGGATGCCGTCCTTGACATTGTGCCGCAGCCGCAGATGCCGGTCTCCCAGAAGGTCGACGTCAACCACCTGGATATCGGGCCGGCTCGCACCCACGTCGTAGCTCTGGGCCAACGCGGACCGTATCTTGCTGTAGCCGCGCTCGTTGTGGATCGAGGCGACTTCGTAGTGCGGCTCGTCCGCGCCGTCGGCCAGCACGAAGAGCCGCCATTTCCGGATCAGGGCGGGGCTCAGATACTGGCGGACGAAGGATTCGTCACGGTGGTTGGCCCAGGCATCGAGCAAGGTGTCGCGCCAGTCGCCGCGGCCGGCGATGTCCGGAAACCAGTCGCGGTCCTCCGCGGTCGGCTCGGTCGAGATGCGCTGGATGTCCTGCATCATGCCGAGACCCAGCGCATAGGGATTGATGCCGGAAAAACGCGGATCGTCGAAGGCAGGCTGGAAAACCACGTTCGAATGATTGCGCAGGATCTCGAGCATGGCGCCTTCGCTGATGCGGCCACGATCGAAAAGCATGTACATGAGCGTGTAGTGCACGAAGGTGGCGCAGCCCTCGTTCATCACCTGGGTCTGCCGCTGCGGGTAAAAATATTGCGCAATCACACGCACGATCCGGATGATCTCGCGCTGCCAGGGCTCGAGCACCAGGCTGTTCTTCTCCAGGAAGTAGAGCAGGTTCTCCTCGGGCAGATTGAGCGATTTCTTCCGCTCGGCAAGGCTTTCGTCCGCTGCCTCTGGCTTGTTCCTTCCCTGCGACGGCGGCAGCGTGCGCCACAAATCATTATAGGAGCGCTCCTCATATTCGAGGCGCTCGCGAAGCCCTTCGCGCTGCTGCTCCGACGACAGCTTCGGCGGACGATGGTAGCGGAAGACGCCTTGCTCCATCAGCGCGTGGGCGGAATCGAGCACCGCCTCCACGGCCGCCAGGCCGTGCCGTTCCTCGCATCGGGCGATGTAGCTTTTGGCAAAGTCCAGATAGCTCAGGATGCCTCCCGCGTCCGTCCATTGCCGGAAGAGATGATTGTTCTTGAAGAAATGGTTGTGGCCAAGCGCGGCATGGGCCGTCACCAGGGCCTGCAAGGCCATGGTGTTCTCTTCCATCAGGTAGACGATGCAGGGGTTGGAGTTGATGACCAGTTCATAGGCCAAACCGCGCGCGCCCTTGCGGTAGAGAAACTCGTTGTAAAGGAAATGCTTGCCGAACGACCAATGCCGATACATCAGCGGCATGCCGACCGAGGAATAGGCGTCGAGCATCTGCTCGGAGGAAATGACCTCCATCTGCACCGGATAGATGTCGAGGCGAAGCTCTTCGACCCCTATCGCCTCGATCTCTTCGTAGACGCGCGACAGTTTCGCAAAATCCCAGTCCGACCCGGAAAACAGCAGTTCGGATTTGCGCGCTTGACTGACCATCGGCTCCTATCCCATCGACCCAGTGTCCTCACGCACTCTTGCGCAGCGCAGGCTGCCTGGCGAAGAGCTCGCGAAAGACCGGATAGATATCGGCCGGAGCGGCGATGCGCCTCATCTGGAAATTCGGCCATTTCCCGTCGACGGCGTTGTAGGCGCGCCAGAGCGACGTTCCGTTCTCGGTCGAGCCGAAAATGTGGCTTTCGCGCTCGTCGATGATTTCCACATAGGCGAAATACTGGCAAAGGCGCATGAGCTTGCGGTCGAGGAGTTCTATGCAGCGCTCGGAATCGGTGGCGAAATTGTCGCCGTCGGAAGCCTGGGCGGCATAGATATTCCATTCGGCGACCGGATAGCGCTGCTCGATGATGCGATGCATTTCCTCGAGCGCCGTGGAGACGACGGTGCCGCCGCTTTGGGTATGGTAGAAGAACGTATGCTCGTCCACCTCCTTGGCCTCGTGGGTGTGGCGAATGAAGACGATCTCGGTGCGTTCATAACGTCGCGTCAGGAATAGATGCAGCAGCACGAAGAAGCGTTTGGCCAGATCCTTCTCGCGCTCCCCCATCGACCCAGAGACGTCCATCAGGCAGAACATGACCGCGCTCGCATTCGGCACTGGCTGGGGGTCGAAGCGATTGAAACGGATGTCGACCGGGTCGACAAAGGCAATTCGCTTGCGCCGGCGCTCAAGCAGGTCAAGCTCCTTGCGTAGAGCCGCGGCGCGTTCGCGTATTGCCGGGCTTGCCGGCTTCGATTCCAGCTCGGCAATCAGCTTGGCGATCGCGTCCAGTTCCGCCTGCTTGGGACGCCTGAGCGCGATGCGGCGCCCGTGACTGTTTCGCATCGTGCGTCCGACATTGATGTTGGTCGGCGCCCCGCTTGCCGTGAAGCCTGCCCGTCTTGGCTTGAAGCTCAGTATCTGCTTGAGATTGAGCTTGACCAGATCGGGCAGTTCGAGATCTTCGAAGAAGAGGTCGAGCACTTCCTCGCGCGACAGCACAAAGCGAAAATCGTCTTCGGATTCCGTGGTTCCCGGCGCCGAAGAGCCCGCGCCGCCGCCGCCAGGCTTGGGGATCAGATCGCCGGGACTGAACGATTTGTTGCCGGGCAAGATGTGCTGGCGCTGGCCGCTGTCCTTGGCGTCGCCGAAGGTCGGTTCGCTGGTGCCTTTCCGGGGCATCGGCACGGCATGCTCGCGGTCGACCTCGGCGATGCGGCCTGTCCGGACATGGTCGCGAATGCTGCGCTTGAGCTCTTCCCGGGCGCGCCGGAGGAAGCGCTGACGATTGCTCAGGCTCTTGTCCTTCGGATTCAGGCGGCGGTCGATGAAGATCGGCATGGAACCGTTCGGGCTTTGCTCAGCCAGCCTTGTTCACGCGCATATACCAGTCGACCAGCCGGCGCACCTGGCGCTGGGTATAGCCGCGCTCCGCCATCCGCTGCACGAATTCGTTGTGCCGCTTCTCCGTGACGCTGTCCTGCTTGGAGCCGAAGCTGATCACCGGCAACAGATCCTCGACCTGGCCGAACATGCGCTTCTCGATCACCTCGCGGAGCTTTTCATAGCTCGTCCAGGACGGGTTGCGGCCATGATTGCGGGCGCGGGCGCGCAACGTGAACTTGACCACTTCGTTGCGGAAATCCTTGGGATTGGCGATGCCGGCCGGCTTTTCGACCTGCGACAATTCCTTGTCCAGAACCTCGCGATTGAGGATCTGGCCAGTATCGGGATCCTTGTAATCCTGGTCCTCGATCCAGGCATCGGCGTAGGCGATATAGCGGTCGAAAAGGTTCTGGCCGTACTCGCTATACGATTCCAGATAGGCCTTCTGGATCTCGTGGCCGATGAACTCGGCGTAGCGCGCTGCAAGTTCCGATTTGATGAACTCGAGGTACGCGGCTTCTGTTTCCTTGGGGAATTGCTCGCGCTTGATCGCCTCCTCGAGGATGTACATCAGGTGCACGGGATCGGCGGCGACCTCTTTGGTGTCGTAGTTGAAAGTCTGCGACAGGATCTTGAAGGCGAAACGCGTGCTGACCCCGGTCATGCCTTCGTCGACGCCCGCGGCATCGCGATATTCCTGGACCGATTTCGCCTTCGGGTCGATTTCCTTGAGGTTCTCGCCGTCATAGGCGCGCATCTTGGTGTAGAGCGGCGAATTCTCGTGCTCGGCAAGGCGGGTCGAGACCGTAAAACGGCTGAGAATGTCCAGCACCTCGGGCGCACAGGGGCTGTTTGCCAGATCGCTTTCGCGCAGCAGCTTCTCGTAGATTTGCCTTTCTTCAGTGATGCGAAGGCAATACGGAACCTTGACCACGAGGATGCGGTCGAGGAAGGCCTCATTGTTCTTGTTGTTCTTGAACTGCTGCCATTCCGATTCGTTGGAGTGGGCAACGACGATGCCCTGATAGGGGAAGGCGCCGAAATTCTCGGTGCCGTTGTAGCTGCCTTCCTGGGTTGCCGTCAGCAACGGGTGCAGGACCTTGATGGGCGCCTTGAACATTTCGACGAATTCGAGCAGGCCCTGCGTGGTCCGGTTCAAGCCGCCGCTGTAGGAATAGGCATCCGGATCGGATTGGCTGAAATTTTCCAGTTGCCTGATGTCGACCTTGCCGACCAGGGCCGAGACGTCCTGGTTGTTCTCGTCGCCGGGCTCGGTCTTGGCGATGGCGATCTGACGCAGACGCGACGGCGACAGCTTGACCACGCTGAATTTGGAAATGTCGCCGGACAGTTCGTCGAGCCGTTTGGCCGCCCAGGGCGAGATGAGCCCATTCAGGCGACGGCGGGCTATCCCGTACTTGTCTTCCAGCAGATCGCCCATCCGATCGGGGTGGAACAGGCCGAGCGGCGATTCGAAAATCGGGCTGATCTGAGTGCCGGCCTTCAGCGTGTAGATCGGGCGCTGTTCCATGAGCTTCTTCAGCCGTTCGGCAAGCGAGGACTTGCCGCCGCCGACCGGCCCGAGCAAATAGAGGATCTGCTTGCGCTCCTCGAGACCCTGCGAGGCATAGCGGAAATATCCGGCAATGCGCTCGATCGTATCCTCCATTCCGTAGAAATCGGAGAAGGAGGGGTACACCTTGATGGTACGGTTCGAGAAGATGCGCCCGAGCCGCTCATCCTTGCTGGTGTCGACCAGGTTCGGCTCGCCTATTGCCTCGACCATCCGCTCAGGCGCGGAGGCATACATGGATTTGTCCTCGCGGCAGGCTAGCAGATATTGCTGAAGGCTGATCTCTTCCTGGGCCGCGTTGGCGTAAATCTCCGAAAACAGATCGAAGACGTCGGATTGGTTCTCTCGCATGATATTCTGCCCTCAGAGCCGCTCGGGCTTCCAGTCGGCCAGTCGGCTCGTCTCGTATTCAACTGCCGGAAAGCATTGTGGTTCCCTCACATGAAGGAGAGCGCCTGCAATCGGGCATCGACGTCTCAAAGCACCCGATGCGGACGGAATGCTCACCCATAATCTTTAAGGTGGTGATAGCCGGGAGAGCTTCAAGAAGAATCTTAGTTTTTCCCCCGCTTACATGCCGTGGTCGGGGACATAGAGGCAAAACGAATGCTGAGACTTCGCGTCGCCGCCGGGCTTGCACTCGTGAAAGAACTCGTCACGCGAGCGCTTGATCCGACTGTCGGAGTAGGGAATTAGCTCTCCGGTGGAGAGCTGGTATCCATATTTCGTTTCCTTCACGTCGGCGGTAGGTGCCTGGTAGCAGTCCATTCCCGAGCAGCATGAGCTGTCATACTGCCAGCCCTTGGGCGCCTGATGCGCGGCGGCCGGAGCCGAAAGGAAGGCCGCCAGCGCAATTGCCGGGAACAGGCGCAGCCGCTGCAAACGGCCTGAGCATCCGTTGGCACGCACGGCTGGAGCTCGATACGTCATCGTCATTGGTGGTCACCCTTCGGAGGCGCCGGCCGAGGGCGTCGGCTCTCCGGTCCGACTAATAATCCGCCCGGCATGGATGAGGGCTTCCTCCAGGGCCGGGGCCTCAATCAAACTGCCAGACCAGGGAAATGTTCCATGGTCCTGCTGACGCGGCTGCGTTGCGCGCCGGCGCATTTGACGGCGTGAAAGCGGTTGCCGGCTCGCCGTTGACGAGCCAACCGCGCGGCCGATGAACAATCCTTAACTGGACGCCCGCCGCGCTCGCATGCACTCTTTGCGGAAGGGCGGCTTTGCGGAAGGGCAGTCGGGCAGAGGGGCGGTCAGGAGATGATCATGATCGATCGGCGGCATTTTGTCCTTGCGTCCATTGCTGCGCTGTTGCCGACAGCTGCGTCCTCGGCCTGGCGCCCGCGCCAGCCGGCGCCGCGGACGCTCGATTATGGCCCGGCCAAGCTCGACATCTACGCGCGCGAGGGCGCCAAGGGCGATCCGGTCGTCTTCTTCATCCATGGCGGCGCCTGGCGGCTCGGCAACCGCAACAACGTCAATGCCAAGCCGGGCTTCCTGCTCGCCAACGGCTTCCTGTTCGTCTCGATCGACTACCGCATGCTGCCCACGGCCGATGTCGCCACCCAGGCGAGCGACGTCGAGAAGGCATACTGCTATGTGCGGGCCAATATCGCCAAATATGGCGGCGATCCCGACCGTGTCGCGGTCATGGGGCACTCGGCCGGTTGCCATCTCGCGGCGCTGACGGGGTTTCGCGGCGGCTTGCCCGGCGTTGCCGCGCTGGTGCTCGATGATACCGAGGCCTATGACATCGAGGCCCTGGCCAAGGCGCAGGGCGGCAAGCTGCGTCCGGTCTATGCGCAGGCGTTTTCGGATCCAGGCCAGTGGCGGGCGCTGTCGCCCGCGACCTATATCGGGACGGCCAACCATCCGCCCGTGTTCGTCGCCTATTCGAACGCGCCGATCCGCGCGGCCGCGGCCCGCGATCTAACGGACCGGCTACGGGCAGGGGGCACCAAGGTCACCCTGTTCGACGGCAGCGCCTATTCGCATATGGCGATCAACCGCCGCTTCGGCGAGGACGGCGACGCGCTGACCGCCGCGGTCATGGCTTTCCTGAAGGCGACGGTCGTGTAGTTACCAGCGCGTCTTTTCGCCAGGCGCGGCCGGCTCGATCGCCAGCGCGTGCACGCCGGCTTTGAGTTCGTCGGCAAGCAGCCGGTTGACGGCGCGGTGGCGTTCGATGCGGCTCATGCCGGCAAAATCCGGCGAGACGATGCGGACACGGAAATGCGTCTCGCCGGTGCCGTCGAAGACGGCCTCGTGGCCGTGCTCGACGTGGTGATGGCCGGCGTGAAGATGGCTTTCGTTGATGACGGTGAGCCTTTCCGGCGAAAATGCCGCCTTCAGCTTGTTTTCCATCGTCGACTGTATGGACATCGGAGCTTTCCTTCACCACATCTGCGGCACCGCCGCAAAATCTGCACTTTCGACCGCTTTTAAGCCGTGATTCAGCGGTTAGAGCGATCATCGGCGAAATGTCAATTCTTGTTTCGCACCAGCGAACAGCCCATAAATGGGTGAGATGAAACCGTATCCCAAATATTTCGAGAAAATTCGCATCCGGCCGGAAAAGGACGCCGAGCTGAAGTCGCGCGCCCCGATCTGCCAGTGGGACGGTTGCAGCGAGGCCGGCACGCATCGCGCGCCGGTCGGGCGCCTGAAGGAGGGCGAGTATTTCCGCTTCTGCTTCGAGCATGTGCGCGAATACAACAAGGGTTTCAATTATTTCTCGGGCGTGTCGGACAGCGAGATCGCCCGCTTCCAAAAGGAGGCGCTGACCGGCCACCGGCCGACCTGGCGCATGGGTGCCAATGGCGGCGGGATGCGTTCGGCGCCCGATTTCGCGCAGCAGCGTTCGGGGCGCGCCGGCTACTACAACCGCATGCGCGACCCCTTCAACCTGTTCGGCGGCGGAACGCGGGAAGTGCGCGAGCGCAAGGCAAAGCCGCTTGAGGCCAAGGCGCTGGAAACGCTTGGCCTTGATACAAAGGCGACTGGCAAGGATATCAAGGCGCGCTATAAGGAACTGGTTAAACGCCACCATCCCGATGCGAATGGCGGCGACAGAGGTTCGGAAGACCGGTTCCGCGATGTGCTGCAGGCCTATCGCGTGCTCAAGCAAGCAGGATTGTGCTGAGCGGCCCTACGGTCCGTGTCGTTTTCCAACTTTCATAAGGTTGGAAAAGGCTCTAAGACCGCCCCCGAACAAAATCGATTGCCGGCGAAACGCGGCGTTTCGCCCGTGGAGACGTTGATAGTGATGAACAAGGTCGATCGCGACATCGCCAACCTGCCCGATACGACCGTGTCGGTGAAGGAGAAATTCGGCTTCGACTCCAAGATGGTGGTTCCCGCCTATTCGGCAGCGACCGAGCATGTGCCCGACATCGACCCGGACTATCTGTTCGACAAGGCGACGACATTGGCGATCCTTGCCGGCTTCGCCTACAACCGCCGCGTCATGGTGGCGGGCTATCACGGCACCGGCAAGTCGACGCATATCGAGCAGGTCGCCGCGCGGCTCAACTGGCCCTGCGTGCGCGTCAACCTCGATAGCCATGTCAGCCGCATCGACCTCGTCGGCAAGGACGCCATCGTCGTCAAGGAAGGCCTGCAGATCACCGAGTTCCGCGACGGCATCCTGCCCTGGGCCTATCAACACAATGTGGCGCTCTGCTTCGACGAGTACGACGCTGGCCGCCCGGATGTGATGTTCGTCATCCAGCGCGTGCTGGAATCCTCGGGCCGGCTGACGCTGCTCGACCAGAGCCGCGTCATCCGTCCGCATCCGGCCTTCCGCCTGTTCGCCACCGCCAACACGGTCGGCCTCGGCGACACCACCGGCCTCTATCACGGCACGCAGCAGATCAACCAGGCGCAGATGGATCGCTGGTCGATCGTCACCACGCTCAACTACCTGCCGCATGACAACGAGGTCTCGATCGTTCTGGCCAAGGCCAAGCACTATCGCGACAGCAAGGGCAAGGAGATCGTCAACAAGATGGTGCGCGTCGCCGACATGACGCGCTCGGCCTTCATCAATGGCGATCTCTCGACCGTCATGAGCCCGCGCACCGTCATCACCTGGGCCGAGAACGCCGAGATCTTCGGCGATATCGGCATGGCGTTCCGGCTGACCTTCCTCAACAAGTGCGACGAGCTGGAGCGTTCGGTGGTGGCCGAATTCTATCAGCGCGCCTTTGGCGAAGACCTGCCGGAGAGCGCCGCCAACGTGGTGCTGGGGTAGCGCGTGCCGGGAGGCTTGGCCTTTCGGGCCAAAACGCGCAGGGAATGATCGATGGCGGGTCCGGGCGACAACACGCGCAACAAGCCGAAGAACGGGTCTGAAGCGGACAGCTTCAAGCGCGCCGTCACCGTCTGCATGCGCGCCGTCGCCGGCGACAAGGACCTCGAGGTCGGCTTCGCCAAGGACAGGCCGGCGCTGGCCGGCAACCGCGCCCGCCTGCCGGAACTGCCCAAGAAGGCTTCCCGCAACGACATCGCGATCACCCGCGGCATCGGCGATTCCATGGCGCTGAAGCGCGCCTGCCACGATCAACGCATCCACAGCAAGCTGGCGCCGGAAGGCAAGCTCGCGCGAGCTATTTTCGATGCCGTCGAGCAGGCGCGCGTCGAGGCGATCGGCAGCCGCGCCATGCAGGGCGTGGCCGACAATATCGGCTCGATGCTCGAGGACAAATACGCCAAGGCAAACCTGGTCGACGTCAAGGACAAGGCCGACGCCCCGCTCGAGGAGGCGGTGGCGCTGATGGTGCGCGAGAAGCTGACCGGCCGCGCCGTGCCGAAGAGTGGCGAGCGGCTGGTCGATCTGTGGCGCCCCTGGGTCGAGGAGAAGGCCAGCGGCGACCTCGACGGCCTGTCGTCCAAGCTCGACGACCAGCAGGCCTTCGCGCGCGTCGTGCGCAACATGCTAGTCTCCATGGAAATGGCCGAGGAACTCGGCGACGACCAGGAGACGGAAGACTCCGAGGACAACGAGGAAAACGAGCAGCAGGGCGAGGAGCAGAGCGAGGAAGGCGGCGAGGACGATTCCGGCTCGGAGCAGTCGCAGTCCGAAGATGCCGAAGCCTCTGCCGACGAGGAAGACTCTGCCGAGACGGAGGCGACCGACGCCACATCGGACGATCTCTCCGACGAGGACGATTCCGACGCCGAGACGCCGGGCGAAGCGCGCCGCAACGACAATCCCTTCCTCAACCTGCCGAAGGAAATCGACTACAAGGTCTTCACCACCGCTTTCGACGAGACGGTCGGCGCCGAGGACCTGTGCGAGGAAGAGGAGCTCGACCGGCTGCGCGCCTTCCTCGACAAGCAGCTCGCCAATCTCTCCGGCGTCGTTGGCCGCCTGGCCAACCGGCTGCAGCGTCGCCTGATGGCGCAGCAGAACCGCTCCTGGGATTTCGACCTGGAGGAAGGCTATCTCGATCCGGCGCGACTGGTGCGCGTCGTCATCGATCCGATGCAGCCGCTGTCCTTCAAGCAGGAGCGCGACACCAAGTTCCGCGACACGGTGGTGTCGCTGGTGCTCGACAATTCGGGCTCGATGCGCGGGCGGCCGATCACGGTTGCCGCGACCTGCGCCGACATTCTGGCGCGCACGCTGGAGCGCTGCGGCGTTTCGGTGGAAATCCTCGGCTTCACCACGCGCGCCTGGAAAGGCGGGCAGGCGCGCGAGAAATGGCTGAAGGATGGCAAGCCGCCGAATCCGGGTCGGCTCAACGATCTGCGCCACATCATCTACAAGTCCGCCGACCATCCGTGGCGGCGCGCGCGGCGCAATCTCGGCCTGATGATGCGCGAGGGCCTGCTCAAGGAGAACATCGACGGTGAGGCGCTGCTTTGGGCGCACAACCGGCTGATCGGCCGGCCGGAACAGCGCAAGATTCTGATGATGATCTCGGACGGCGCGCCGGTCGACGATTCCACCTTGTCGGTCAATCCCGGCAACTATCTGGAGCGGCACCTGCGCGCGGTGATCGATCTCATCGAGACGCGCTCGCCGGTGGAGCTCCTTGCGATCGGTATCGGCCACGACGTCACCCGCTACTATCGCCGCGCCGTCACCATCGTCGATGCCGAGGAACTCGCGGGCGCCATGACCGAGCAATTGGCATCGCTGTTCGGCGAGGAGAGCGCGCGCGACACGCGGCGCGGCGGCTTGCGGCGCGCCGGATGACCTTTTCGCGAGGCGGATTCCGGCGGACGGTTTTCGCCAGCGTGCTGACCTGCGCGGTTGTTTCGCCGGCGATTGCGACCCAGCGAGCTCCGGTCGAGGCAATCGAGATTTCGGCGCGGCCGATCACAGAGTTCCGCGTCGGCCGCGACCAGAAACAGTTCGGGCCGCTTGAGTTTGTCGGCGGGCTGGAGATGACCTCGCCGTCGCGCGATTTCGGCGCGCTGTCGGCTTTCCGCTTCCTCAAGCCCGGCAGCGACTTCATCGGCGTCGCCGACACCGGCTTCTGGTTCTTCGGCACCGTCACTCACGATGCCGACAAGCGCCCCTCGGGCGTGTCGAATTTCCGCATGCAGCAAATGGTCGACGCTTCGGGCCAGCCGATCGACAAGAAATGGGAGGTCGACGCCGAAGGCCTGGCGGTGAAGAACGGCATCGCCACCGTCGGCTTCGAGCGCGAACAGCGCGTCGTCCAGTTCAAGATCGACCCCGACGACATGAAGGCGCCGTTCGAGACGCTCGACTATCTTGTCCCGGCCCGGGAGCTGCGCCAGAACCGCGGCTTCGAGACGGTCACGCATGCCAATCCCCACGGCCAGCACGAGGGCGGCCTGGTCGTGGTTTCGGAAAAGAGCCTCGACAAGGCCGGCAACATCTATGCCGCCATCATCGAGGGACCGAGGAGGGGCGTCTTCACGGTCAAGCGCAACGGCGATTTCGACATCACCGATGGCGCCTTCCTGCCCGATGGCGACCTGCTTCTGCTGGAACGCAGCTTTTCGATGGCGCGCGGGGTGAAGATGCGGCTGCGGCGCATCTATGGCGAGAGCGTCGAGAAGGGCGCGGTCGCCGACGGCCCGGTGCTGATGGAAGCCGATATGGGCTACCAGATCGACAATATGGAAGGGCTCGACGTCTGGACCCGCGACGACGGTGCGCTGATGGTGTCGCTGGTGTCGGACGACAACCAGTCGATCCTGCAGCGAAACCTCTACCTGGAATTCATCCTGCATCAGGACTGAGCAAGGCTTGGTTTTTGGGCAATTCCGGGCGGAAAACCGCTACGCTTTTCCTGAAATTGCCGTGATCCTCAGCGGACCTTGTAAATCTCGACCGGCTTGTTCGCCGAAGAGCTCACCAATTCCAGCCAGTCGGGAACGTCCCGCTTCAACAGTCGGGCGGCCAGGCCTGTGGGAGCCTCGGCGGCGAGCGACAGCTCTTCCGAATTGCCGCGGCATATGGCGACCAGCCCGACATGTTCGCGCTCGACGATGGCGCGGGCGGCGTCCGGCGTTCCCATGAAGGCGTCGAGCATGGCGAGATTGCCGCCGACGTTGCGATGGTAGGGGCCGGCCAACGCCCTGTGGCCGGTAAACATCACTATGGCGGAGCCCAGATTGGAAGAGGCAAGCACAGTGGTTGCAGGCATGGCGGCCAGCTCGCTGAAGTCTGCGGCCTTGCCGCAGGTCAGCGCATGGTCCGCGTCGGAGTTGATCTCCCTGGGCCCTTTTTGGACCACGGACTGCGCGGCGACCGCAACGCCGGCCCAGGTCGCGTTGAGCGACACCAGCCATGCCGCCGCGATGCGGGTGGAGACGCGCCATGACTGCGCGGCGCTTGCCTGCATGCGGATCCCGGCGATCCAGGTCGAGAGCGGCAGCACAGCCAAGGCGACCGAGAAGGTCGAGCCGCGCACCTGCCAGAGGCTGACGACGAAGGCAAGGATCAACAGCACGGCGGCAAGGGCTTCCTCGCGGCGCAGGCGGCGGCCGCGCAGCCGAAGGCCGATCAACAGGATCGCGATGAAGGGCGTCACATAGCGCGCCGCCATCAGCTTCGGCTGATTGACGGCCACACTGAGGAAGGGCTGCGCCTCGACGACGTCGTTCAGCCAATAGGTGCGAACGCGCTCATCCATGCCGGCATAGGGCGATGCCAGGCATTGCGGGAAGAGCACGATCGCAACGGCCCCGACCGCCAGGGCCAAGACGGACATTGAGACGAACCGTGTCCTGGCCGTCGATTGCCCGGACAGAGCGGCAATCGCCGCCAGGCCGAAGCCCGACAGCGCCGCGATGACGAATTGGAAGGCCGAGAAGGCGTCGCACTGGGCCACGCCCCAGGCCGCCGGCGGTATGGTGGCAACGAGGACCACCGAACCTGTCGCGGCAAATCCGATGCCGAAGCCGCGCGCGATCAGGCGCTCCCGTTGGTCGAGGATGAAGAGCACCGCGGCACAAGCGCCAAGCGCGGCCACGTAAGGCGCGGTCTCCATGCCGACAGCCAGCGTGAGGCCCGCGCACAGGCCGGACAGAAGGGCGGCTGGCCGCCAGAAGGGAGCCTCCATCAGCAACCAGAGACTGGCCGCCGTCAGCAGGAGCTGGACATTGTGGTGGTCGAGCGTGCCAGGGTTGAAAATGCCGAGAAAGAACAGCGCCGCGGTCGCGAGCACCAGCGACGGCATCGCCACGTCGGCGCCGGCAAAGCGCCGCGAGGCGCGCAGGATGACGAATATGGTGAGCCCGTGGAGCGAGAGCGGCCAGATGATCTGCGCCGCTCTTTCGGCGGCGGCCGTGCTGGCGCCCAGCGCATGGAAGGCGAGGATGATCAGCGCGATCGGCGTGTCGACCAGCCGCGACCAGTGCATGGAGAAGCCGCCTGCCAGGCCCATCCGGTATTGGTGAAGATCGAACCAGCTCTGGCCGGCCAGCAGGTCGCGGACCTCGACCAACCGCAGCATGCTGTCGTTGTCGGCGCCAAGATCCGCGATCGTCGGGAAGCCGGAGACCGCATTGATCGCCAGCACGAGCAGCGTCGCGCAAAGCGCGAGCAGGAGGTCATGTTTCCAACCGGTGCCCTGGGTGGTCATGCTGGCGGCGCTGTCCTGGATCGTTTTGGCGATCCTGCATCATCGGCCGTAACAAAGGGTAAAGCCGCTGGAATGACGTGCGTCGGGCGGCTTATCGCCCTGCTGTCGCCCGTGACTAAAGCGCGTCACGTCGAAACGGATTCGAGCGACGCGCTTTAAGTCTTTGTTTTAATGCATGTCGCCCAAAACCGCTGCACACTTTTGGGCGACATGCATTAACCGTTGGTGGCGATCCAGATGACGTGACGAGCGCCACGCTTGCCGTGGGCGCGCGTCTTGATCTCCTCGACCACGAAGCCCGCCTGCTTCAGCCGCCGCGTGAAGCCGCTATCCGGTCCCTGCGACCATACCGCAAGCACGCCGCCTGATTTGAGTGCCGCGCGGGCACCAGCCAGGCCGGCCGTGCCGTAGAGCGCGTCATTGCCCTTGTAGACGATGCCTTCCGGACCGTTATCGACGTCGAGCAGGATGGCGTCCCACACGTCCCAGCGGATAGCGTGCCCGACATCGGCCACGCGAACGGTAACGCGGGGATCGTCAAGGCAGCCGTCGAAGATCTCGGCCATCGGGCCGCGCGCCCAGGCGACGACCTCTGGGACCAGTTCCGCAACGGTGACAGCGGCGTCGCCGCCAAGCGCGGCAAGAGCGGCGCGCAGCGTGAAACCCATGCCAAGCCCGCCGATCAGGATTTTTGGCTGCCTGCGGCCGGCGATCCGCTCACAGGAAAGCCTGGCCAGTGCCTCCTCGGAGCCGCTGAGGCGGCTGTTCATCAGCTCGTTGGTGCCCAGCATGATCGAGAATTCGGCGCCGCGCCGCTTCAGGCGAAGTTCCTGAGCGCCGTCGGGCGTGCGGGCTGAATCAAGCTGAACCCAGGGGATCACGGGCGCGCGCTTTGTCTGGCCATGATCTTTTCCGCAAACCGGGCCTCACTTTGCGGGATCATGGGTAGACCGCGACTGCTGGCTGGCTCCAGCGGGCGGCAAGTAGCCGGTAGGGGATCAGCGCCACCACCGCGATGATCAGCTTGACCGAGAGATCGCCGAGGCCCCAGGAGACCCAGCGCATGGCCTCGACAGGCAGCACGCCCATCAGCGGCGCCGTTTCCAGCGCGAAGCTGTCATTGGGTCCGACAAAGGCGAAGGCGGCGGAGAAGGCGACGCCGAAGAAGATCACCGTATCGAACACGGAGCCGACCAGCGTGCCGACGATCGGCGCGCGCCACCAGCTCTGCCGGCGCAGCCGGTTGAAGACGGTCACGTCAAGCAATTGCGCGCAGAGGAAGGCTGCGCCGGAAGCTGCGGCGATGCGCACCAGCCGGTCGGCGGCGGTCTCGAATTCGATCAGGCCGTGGCGGAACAGGAAGGGCGGAACGAGGATCGAGCAGACCACCGCTGTCATGAAGCCGACGAACACCACCTTGCGCGCCACGGCAGGGCCATAGCGGCGATTGGTGAGGTCGGTGACCAGGAAGGAGAAAGGATAGGTGAAGGCGCCCCAGGTCAGCAGGTCGGCCAGCGACAGGCCGCCGATCTGGCCCTGCATCGGGAACTGGACAAGAATATTCGACGCCACGACAACGAGCGCCATGGCGGCCACGAAGGGCAGGTATCGTGAAAGGAAGGTCATTTTTTTATCCTGGGTAATGGAACCAGCTGAGCGTCATGTCGACGCTCGCTCATTAGAGCACCAGTTTGGGGCCGGTGCTCGAGGCGGTCGTCCCCGCCTGAAAAGGGCGCTTCAGGCGGCCGACTGCTCGGCGAGCTTCTTGGCGATCTGCTTCTTGAGCAGGCGGGCGCGCTGCGACAACTCCTTGGCGTCGGCCTTGGCCAGAAACGCGTCGAGGCCGCCGCGATGCTCGACCGAACGCAGCGCGTTGGCCGAAATGCGCAGGCGAACGTTCTGGTTCAGCACTTCGGAAATCAGCGTCACATTGACCAGGTTCGGCAGGAAGCGACGCTTGGTCTTGTTGTTGGCATGGCTCACATTGTTGCCGGTCTGGACTGCCTTGGCAGTGAGCTCGCAGGTGCGGGACATCTTGTCTAACCTTCAGTTCTAACCTGCCAAACCATTCTGCCCGCGCCAGGCGGCGCGCGGTCTCGGTCAGGCGGCCTTTGGAAAAGTTGGCGTTCCATAGTTGCATTTCGCCACGGCGTCAAGCTCCGGCAAGTGCGGGATGGCGAAGCGCGCTCCATATAAAGGCCGGATTTCGCCCTATAAGCCCTTCGCGAAGGGATTGCCAAGCTGGAACCTTTGCGTTTCCGGCCGTATCAAGGACTTACTGCCCGCCATGCTTCGATCATCCCAAGCCTTTGCCGCCCTGCTTGCCGTCACCGTGCCGACGTCGGGTTTTGCCGCAGCCTCGCCGCAGTCCTTCAAGGGCGAATATACGGTGTCTTTCCTTGGCCTTTCGGTCGCCAGGGCGACTTTTTCCAGCCGTTACGACGGCGACAACTACGCCATCAACGGCACGGTCTCCGCCGCGGGCATTGCCAAGCTGTTCGACGACACCAAGGGCACGATCTCGTCGAAAGGCACGATTTCGGGCCAGCAGATGCGGCCGCAGGCCTTCCGGGCAGACTACACCTCCGGCAAGAAGGCATCGGTGGTCGACATACGCTTCGCCGGTGGCGACGTCTCCTCGACGAAGGTCCTTCCAGGGCCGGGCAAGCGCGATCCCAAGAGCTGGGTGCCGGTCGGCGCCGGCGACCTGAAATCGGTGCTCGATCCGATGGCGGCCACCGTCATCCATGCCGACAGCCTGGACAAGGTCTGCGGCCGGACCGTCAAATTCTACGATGGCGAGATGCGCGCCAACCTGTCGCTGACCTATGCCTCGAAAGGCTCGATCTCGGTGCCCGGCTACAAGGGCGACACCGTTACCTGCAAGATGGGCTTCGAGCCGGTGGCGGGCTATCGCAAGGGCCGCAAGGCGCTTGAGTTCCTCAAGAACAAGAGCCGCATGATGGTGACATTTGCACCGCTCGGCCAATCCGGCGTATATGCGCCGATCCGCGCCACGGTCGGGACCCAGATCGGTCCGCTGACCATAAGCGCGAGACGGTTTGAAGCAGTGAACTAGTTTGTTTTTACGCAATTCTGGACGGAAAACCGCCAGGCACCTGGAATTGCTAAGGGCGCCGCGGCGCGCCGCCGGGGACAAGTATGGGGCGCGCAACACTGATCGGTTTCTCGGCGGTCGCCATGTGGGCGCTGCTTGCACTGCTCACCGACGCCTCCGGGCAGGTGCCGCCGTTCCTGCTGTCGGCCATCACCTTCGCCATCGGCACCTGCGTCGGGCTTGCCGCCAGGCTGATGATGCCGGCTCCGGACAAGAGCCAGAAGATTCCGCCGCAGGTGTGGCTGATCGGGATTGCCGGTCTGTTCGGCTACCACTTTTTCTACTTCACGGCGCTGCGCAACGCGCCGGCGGTCGAGGCGAGCCTGATCGCCTATCTGTGGCCGCTGCTCATCGTGCTCGGCTCGGCGCTGATGCCGGGCGAGCGGCTCGCCTGGAACCATGTCGTCGGCGCGCTGCTCGGCCTTGCCGGCACTTTCCTCATCGTCACCAAGGGCGGCGGGCTCGCCTTCGACGCGCGCTACGCCTTCGGCCATGCGGTGGCGGGCGTCTGCGCGCTGCTGTGGTCGTCCTATTCGCTCTTGTCGCGACGCTTCCCGTCGGTGCCGACCTCCATCGTCACCTGGTTCTGTGCCGCGACATCGGTGCTTTCGCTCGCCTGCCACCTGCTGCTCGAAAAAACCGTGCTGCCCGACGGCCCGGGCCAATGGCTGGCGGTCGTCGGGCTCGGCCTGATGCCGGTGGGGGCCGCCTTCTATGCCTGGGATATCGGCGTCAAGCGCGGCAACATCCAGGTGCTGGGGGCGGCAAGCTATGCCGCGCCGCTTTTGTCGACGCTGGTGCTGATCGCGGCCGGCGTAGCCGAGCCGTCGCTCCGCATCCTTTTGGCCTGCGTGCTCATCACCGGCGGGGCGGCGCTCGCCGCGAAGTCGCTCCTGCTGCGCAAGCCGGCGACCGGCGGAGCAAGCGCATGATGCCGTTTCCGGGCGGCATCGAGGCCAACCCGAATGCGACGCTTCTGTTCTCAATCGCCGCCGCCGCGATTTACGTCCTTGCGCTCGAGCTTTCGCCGCGCCTCGCCCGCTCCGCCGCGAAGACGCTG
>NZ_JHQR01000323.1 GCF_014843825.1 Mesorhizobium silamurunense | reverse complement strand
TGACGCCGACGAGGCGGCGCGGCTGCTCTCGGCCCATATCACGGGCAGCCGCGACCGGCTGGTGACGTCGCTGCATGACGACCGGCGCGGCCTGCGGGCCAGGGGCTTCGCCGTCGTTGCCGCTTGATTGGCCCGTGCAGGCATTTTGGGCCTCGCTTCGCACACGTCGATGGCGTAAGAGCGGCGATGGAAAACAACCGTTTTGAAATACCGGTGACCGTCAAGTCGGCCACGGCTGGGCCCAATCAGCTCTTGCGCTCGGCCCGCGAGGCTTCGGATTACCTGCTCAACAGCTGGCCCGGAAAGCGCACGCCAAAGCACCGCGAAGCGCTGCAGGCCTGTCACGATGCCTTGGCGGGCGACAAGCCCGCTATGGGCGCGCGGCGCGCTTTCATTGCCGCAGCCCGCGAAGTGAACGTCTTCGTCAGCGACAAGGCGCCGGGCTAGCGCACCGAACCCGTACCGGACTGGCTGCCGGGCTCTATTCGGTCGCCTCCGCTCCAACGTCGGTTTTGTCCTCGGGTCTCGAACGCTCCTTGGCTGCGGCCTTTGCCGCCAGCTTCTCGGCCTTCTTGGCAGCCTTTTGCCGATCGCGCTCCTTGCGTTCCTGACCGTAATTCGGTGCTCGGGCCATATCGCTTCCTTTCATTTTGTGCGTCCTTGCTAGGAGCATTGGCCGCCAAACACAACAGCTATAAGGCGCGGCTGGCTTGCCTGGGCATCGCGGCCGGGGCTTGCAAGATGTGCGGCGCAATGCTGTAGGAGGTGCGGGGAACAACACCGCACTACTGAAACGACGGACGCATGGCCTCGCCCTTACGCACCGCAGCGCGGGTATTTTATTTCGTACGCAACATCACGCGCGATGTGGTGCCGCAGGCTCTCTTTCGCCAGCGCCTGGCCGGCCGCTTGCAGCAGGCGAAGCTCTCCAGCAAAACGGTCCGCGACCGGGTCAATTACTACAACAAGCTCGACCATAGCTTCGTGCCGAGCCCGGCTGCCATCCCGGCCGGTCGAATACCCAAATTCGGGAGCATGTACTATTACGACCTGAAGGAGTTCGCCCGCTACTTCGATCGCGACCTGCTCATCGATCTCGAGTTCGGCGATGTCGTCGACGTGCCGGCGATGCCGGCAATCGTCAAGGATCGGCCGATCCGCGACGGCAACGGCAACGCCGTGATCATGAAGCTCGACAAGTTCCGCCATTTCAACATGCCAAGGGACAATCTGTCCTTCGCCGACAAGCGCCCAATGGCGGTCTGGCGCGGCGATTTCAACAATCCGATCCGCAAGCGGTTCGTCGATGCCGTGCGCGACCTGCCGCTTTGCGATGTGGGCTCGCCCAAGCCGAGCGCGCCGGAGAACTACCGCAAGCCGTATCTCACGATCCCGCAGCAGCGGCAGTTCCGCTACATAGTCTCGCTCGAAGGCAACGACGTGGCGACGAACCTGAAATGGATCATGAGCTCGAATTCGCTCTGCCTGATGCCGCCTCCGACTTACGAGACCTGGTTCGCCGAAGCTGAACTCGAGGCCAATGTGCACTACGCGCCGCTGGCGCCGGATTTTTCGGACGTCGCCGACAAGATCGCCTATTTCGAAAAGCATCCGGCGGAAGCTCAACGCATCGTAACGGCAGCCAACGCTTATTGCCGCCGGTTCAGCAACGAAAAGGACGAGCGGGCGGTCTCGCTGCTCGTCCTCTACAAATATTTCGTGCTGAGCGGCCAGATCGAACCCGACCCGGAAGTCTGGCGGTTTATATCGGGCTGATCCCGCGCCTTTTCGGGCGCGGGACACTTTCGCAAAGCTTTCAGATGTCGCTGCGGTCGAGCACCAGATCGGCCGGGCCGAAGCGGTCCTTGGCGGTGAACTGCTGGTGCCAGTATGGGTAAAGCACCGGCGGCCTGCTGACGGCGTCGAGGCGCAGGCGTTCGTCCAGGGACAACGTCAGGCTTGCCGCGGCAAGATTGTCTTTGAGCTGGGTTTCGTTGCGGGCGCCGATCACCAGCGAGGAAACGGCCGGGCGGCCGAGCAGCCACGCAAGCGCCACTTGCGCCGCCGAAACGCCCCGCGCCTTGCCGATCTCGACCAGCACGTCGACGATCCGCCACAGCCTGTCCTCGTCGCGGATTGGTGGTTCGGACCAGCCGCCGAGCTGGCGCGCGGTCGGGCTGTCGCTGCGGTATTTGCCGGAAAGCAGGCCGCCGGCCAGCGGGCTCCACACCAGCACGCCAAGGCCCTGATCGACCGCGATCGGCAGCAGCTCGTACTCCGCCTCGCGCGCTTCCAGCGTGTAGTGGATCTGCTGCGTGACGAAGCGCGGCTGCTGGTGGCTGTCGCTGATAGAGAGCGCCTTCATCACCTGCCAGCCCGAATAGTTGGAGCAGCCGACATAGCGGACCTTGCCCTGGCCGACCAAAGTCTCGAGCGCGGCGATCGTCTCCTCCAGCGGCGTGACGCCATCCCATTCGTGTAGGAAATAGATGTCGATGACATCGGTCTTCAGCCGCTTCAGGCTCCTCTCGCATTCGCGGATCAGATGATGGCGCGACAGGCCTTCGTCGTTGGGGCCGTTGCCGATCCGCATGCGCACCTTGGAGGCGATCAGCACATCGTTCTTGCGCTTGCCGCCGAGTGCTTCGCCGACGATCTCCTCGGAAATGCCGTTCGAATAGACGTTGGCGGTGTCGATGAGGTTGATGCCGGCGTCGATGCAGGTGTCGATGATGCGCCTGGCCTCCGAAAGATCGGAATTGCCGACAGCGGCGAACGGGCCCGCGCCGCCGAAGGTCATCGTGCCAAGGGTCAATGTCGAAACCTTCAGGCCGGAACGGCCAAGGGTGCGGTATTCCATGTCTGGTCCTCGCGATTTTGTTTTGAAGAGGCGCGCCGTGGCGTGCGCCGGAAAGAAGCGGGGGCATTTGTAGGACAATTCGAGCGGCTTGTCGCCTCGCCATCGATACGGACCGATCACATATCGGCTATCCCCGGTTGCCGGTGTGCGCTTGCAATAAAACCGTCATTGCGGGCCTGTATCTCAGTCGGCTTACGGAGTTGCGTTTCCGGCCAATGGCTGGAAGGCATCCGAGGCGATGGTGGCCGACAGGCAGGAGCTGCGCAATGAACGAACTCAAAACGAATTCCGGAGCCAAGGATTGGCTGGAGGCCGAGCTCGAGGACACGCTCGACGAGGATTATGAGCTGGAGATTTCCGAGCCTGCGCTGTCGCTCGAGATCGCCAGGATCTACAAGAACGCGCATCCGCCTTCCATCGAGCGCCTGACCTACTTCCGCGAACTGTTGCGGTTGCAGTCCGAACTGATCAAGCTGCAGTCCTGGGTCGCCTACCACAAGAAGAAGCTGGTCGTGGTCTTCGAAGGCCGCGACTCCGCTGGCAAGGGCGGCGTCATCAAGCGCATCACGCAGCGGCTCAATCCGCGCATCTGCCGAGTGGTGGCGCTGCCGGCGCCGACGGAGCGCGAGAAGTCGCAATGGTATTTCCAGCGTTATGTCCCGCACCTGCCAGCCGGCGGCGAGATCGTGCTGTTCGACCGCTCCTGGTACAACCGCTCCGGCGTCGAGCGTGTGATGGGCTTTGCCAATCCCGAGCAGGTGGAAGAATTCTTCCGCGACGTGCCGGAATTCGAGCGCATGCTGGTGCGTTCGGGCATCACGCTGGTGAAGTACTGGTTCTCCATCACCGACGAGGAGCAGCAGATGCGCTTTTTAATGCGCATCCACGACCCAATGAAGCAGTGGAAGCTGTCGCCCATGGACCTGCAGTCGCGGGTGCGCTGGGAGCAGTACACCAAGGCCAAGGAAGAGACCTTTGCCCGCACCAACATCAAGGAAGCGCCCTGGTTCATCGTCGAGGGCAACGACAAGAAGCGGGCGCGGCTGAACTGCATCGACCACCTGTTGCAGCAGATGCCCTATGAGGAGGTGCCGCACGAGGAGATCACGCTGCCGGAACGCGTCTTCAATCCCGAATACGAGCGCCAGGTGCTGCCGCGTGAGCTTTACGTGCCGGAGAAGTACTGAGAGCACTTCTCCTCTCCCCTTGCGGGAGAAGGTGGATCGGCGCGCAGCGCCGAGACGGATGAGGGTTATCGCCAATCTGGAACACCCCTCATCCGTCGCCTTCGGTGACACCTTCTTCCACAAGGGGAGAAGGGGAGCCCCTTATGCCCTTTCGATCATCACATGCGTGGCATCCGCCGTCGCGACCTGGCTGGTGCAACGGTAGCAGAGCTTCAGCATGTCGAGGCCGGCGAAAAGATGCTCGCCGGAGCCGAGCAGGATCGGCGAGATCGCGAGATGCATCTCGTCGATCAGCTTCTTCTGGAGATATTGCCGGATGGTCGAAACGCCGCCGCCGACGCGCACGTCCTTGCCGCCGGCCGCGGCCCTTGCCTGTTCGAGCGCTGAATGGATGCCGTCGGTGACGAAGTAAAACGTCGTGCCGCCCTCCATGACGATCGGCGTCCGCCTGTGGTGGGTGAGCACGAAGACCGGCACGTGATAGGGCGGGTTGTCGCCCCACCAGCCCTTCCAGTTCTCGTCGGGCCAATCGCCGCGGATCGGCCCGAACATGTTGCGGCCGAGGATCCAGGCGCCGACATTCTCGAAGCTGCGCACGGTGAAGCTGTCATCGATGTCGGTGGTGCCGCCGTCCTTGCCGACCACCATCTCGCGAAAGGTGCGGGTGCCGATCATCCATTTATGCAGGTTCTCACCGCCGACGCCGAGCGGGTTTTCGAGAGTTTGATCGGGACCGGCGCCGTAGCCGTCGAGCGACAGGGTGAAAGCATTGACACGCAGCTTGGACATCGTTGCCTCCTAAGCCAGTTGTAATTTGCAAGCAGTTATGGAGTAGCTTAACTGATTGCGGAATGCAAGCAGTATCTCCGGCGAGCAAAATCAACTCACCCGAGCGGACGTCCGGGCGACGCAGCGAGAATTAAAAGCGGCAGAGGAGGGAGCCTAGCCCCTCAGCAACTCCGCCACGGTCGGCGCGAAATAGGTGAGGATGCCGTCGCAACCGGCGCGCTTGAGCGCGAGAAGCGATTCCAGCATCGCCTTTTCGCCGTCGATCCAGCCATTGGCGCTGGCGGCCTTGATCATCGAATATTCGCCCGAAACCTGGTAGGCGAAGGTCGGCATCTGGAATTCGTCCTTCAGCCGGCGGATGATGTCGAGATAGGGGAGCCCCGGCTTCACCATCAGCATGTCGGCGCCTTCGGCCAGATCCTGCTCGGCCTCGCGCACGGCCTCGTCGGAATTGGCGTGGTCGATATAGTAGGTCTTCTTGTCGCCCTTGAGCAGGCCTGCGGTGCCAACGGCCTCGCGATAGGGGCCGTAGAAGGCGGAGGCGAATTTCGTCGCATAGGACATGATCGCCACGTCCTGGAAACCGTTGGCATCGAGCGCGTCGCGGATCGCGCCGATGCGGCCGTCCATCATGTCGGACGGCGCAATGATGTCCGCGCCCGCCGCCGCCTGGATGACGGCTGCGGCTGTGACCTGCTCGACGGTCTCGTCATTGACGATGATGCCGTCGCGCAAAATGCCGTCATGGCCGTGGCTGGTGAACGGATCGAGCGCGGCGTCGGTGATGATGCCGATCTCCGGCACCGCGTCCTTGATGGCGCGCGTGGCGCGGTTGATGATGTTTTCCGGATCGAGGATGTGTGAACCGGTCTGGTCGCGCAGCGAAAGCTCGATATTGGGGAAAGTGGCGATCGCCGGGATGCCGAGCCTGGCGGCGCGCTCCGCTTCCTTGACCGCGAGGTCGACGGACAGGCGATAGACGTCAGGCATGGCGGCAATCGGCTCGCGCACTTGTCTGCCGTCGACGACGAAGATCGGCCAGATCAGGTCGTTCACCGAGAGCCGGTTTTCCTGCACCAGCCGGCGCGACCAGTCGGCCTTGCGCATGCGGCGCAGCCGCCGGCTGCCGGTGATTTCGTCGATGCTGCGCGCGCCGGCCGGCTTTGCGGGTGTGAATTTGTTCATCGCCAAAACTCTCTTTCGACCGGGCTTTTTACCACGCACGTCCGCCGCTGACCAATGCGACACGATTGTGCCAGGAACTGAACCGCAAGTTCCTCTCCCGCGCCACAGGCGGGGGAGAGGTGGCCGCGAAGCGGCCGGAGAGGGGCCTTCGTAGGGCGCTCCCCCTCTCCGTCTCGGCTTCGCCGAGCCACCTCTCCCTCACTCTCGTGGGGGCGAGGAACCTTCGCGTTACGGCTGCCCATTGCCCGACAAAATCTGCGCTGCGCCCCTCACAGCCACGCGAAAAGCCTCGTCGAAGCTGACGCCGCGCACTTGCCACTGATATGTCTTGCCGCGATCGGCCAGCCGCCAGTCGGCGATCCAACCGAGTTCCTTGTCGCTCCACACGATGCTGCCGGCGAGCGCCCGGGCCGCTCCCGCCTTTTTCGCGAGTTGGTCGAGCCTTGCCATATCCGTCGCGGAGAGCGCCTTCTCATCTAACCCGGCAAGCTGCCTGGCCTTTGGAAAGGTAACGCGCATCAAGAGCGGACCGGTAGCGTTGGCGAAGGATTCGCGCATCGTTGCGCCGCGATCCTCGTCGGCCGTCAGCGCGAAATGTCTCGCGCCCTGTTCAGTCGTGAGGAAGACGGCGATCAACGGCCGCTCGCCGTGCCAGGGCTTGCTGCCGAGCTGCGCCAGGAGTTTATCGACCACGGCTGGCTTGTAGAGGCAGGTGAGGTCGTGCGGCCGGTCATGCGTGCCTTGCTCGTCATGGATAGGAATGCCTTCCAGCCGGTCGTGATAGCGGAAGGATTGGACGAAGTCGGCCGCCTTGTTGCGCAGCGCCAGCATTTCCGGCTTCTGCGTCAGCCGCTGATCGCCGGAAACCTTGACCAGCACCTTGTCCAGGCAATCCTTGAAGCCGATCTCGCGGTTCGGTTCGTCGGTGCCGGTGACGATGGTCTGCGCCTGGTAGAGTTCGGAGGCTGGCGCGGCGACGGCCGGCGGAACTCCCAGGCAAAGGAGACCTGCCAATCCAGCCACGAGACGAGAAAATCCAGCCATGTCGATTTGCTCGAAATCTGTCGGGCCGCGTGGGCGCAACACTTTGCCGGTTACCTAACACCGGACGCGGCTGGCCGCCAGCGCGGCGATGCCGCCATTGACGCATCCCTATGCCGCCTTTAGCACTTCAATCCCCCTGGGAGGGCGGAGAGAAGGATTCTCTGGTGATGGATTTTGGCGGAGGCGACGAGATTCGCTTCGAGCGTTTGGGCAAGGCGGGCGTCGTCACGCTGACGCGGCCGCAAGCGCTCAATGCCGTCACCCACCGCATGGTGAAGGCGCTCGGCACGGCGCTCGACGCCTGGGAGGGCGATGCCGGCGTGAGCGTCGTCGTCGTCAAGGCCGAGGGCAGGGCGTTTTCCGCCGGCGGCGATATCCTGCACATTTACGAGGCCGGCCGCGCCGGCAAGCCGCCGGTCGACTTCTTCGCCGACGAGTACCGCCTCAACGCCCGCATCGCGCGCTTCAGGAAACCCTATGTCGCGTTGATCGATGGCATCGTTATGGGCGGCGGCGTCGGCATCTCCTTCCACGGCTCGCATCGCGTGCTGACCGAGAACGCCCAGTTCGCCATGCCGGAAGTCGGTATCGGCTTCTTTCCCGATGTCGGCGCCAGCCATTTGCTACCCGATCTCGGCGGCAGCTTCGGCATGTATCTGGCGCTGACGGGAAATCGCATCCGCCATGGCGATGCGCTGTGGTCCGGGCTTGCCACGCACACCATCAAGGCCGAGGACCAGGCCGGCCTGCTCGACGAGCTGGCGCTATCGGGAGATCCGGGTGAGGAGTTGCGCGGCTTCTTCACGCCTGCCAAGCGCGAGACGGAGCGGCAGGATCTGGAATCGATCGCCCGGCATTTTTCGAAAACCTCTCTCGCCGGCGTCATCGCCAGCCTCGAGGAGGCTGCCGCTGCCGACACCTTCGCCGCAAAGACCCTGGCGACGATCAGGATGCGATCGCCGACCAGCGTCAACGTCGCCTGGCGCGAGATCAGCGCCGGACTGACGCTGTCGATGGACGAGTGCATGAAGATGGAGTTCCGCATCCTCAACCGCATGCTGGCCGGCCATGACTTCTACGAAGGCATCCGCGCCGCCATCATCGACAAGGGTTCGAGGCCCGAGTGGCGGCCGGCAAGCATCGATGCGGTCGAAGCAGCCGACGTCGATGCCTATTTCGCGCCGCTCGGGGCTGGGGAGCTCGATCTGTGAGCGAGCTCACCTCCAGGCGCGTGGTGCTGCAGCCCTCGACCACCGAGGTCATCTTCGCCTGGTTCCAGCGCCTGATTGCCGGCTATTGCCTGCTCTTCGGCATTCTCTACTGGATCCGGCTGATCGGCATCTATCCCGGCGAGCTCTGGCGCTTCGACCTGATGCCGGTGCACTGGCAGGTGGCGGCGGCCACGCTCGCAGTCTTCTTTCCCTTCGCCGCCGCGGGCCTCTGGATGCTCGCCTCTTGGGGGCCGGTCATCTGGTTCATCTGCGCGGCGACCGAGACCGTCATGTATGCCGGCTTTCCCGATCTCTTCGGCCACCGGCTGCTGATCGTCGTTTCGCATGCCTGCGTGGCGCTGCTCTATATCATCTTCCGCGTGACGATCTGGCTGCAGAAGCGCCAGCTTCGGCAATAGGTTGCCGGACGGCCCCGGGACCCTAAATTCGGGTCAGCGATTTGCCCAAAAACCATTGGCTAAATCTTTAGGTTAATTGTTCTTGCTCGCGTGACCGTTCGTTAAGCCTCTTTCGAAACCACTTACCGGTAAGCTCTTGTTAGCCCTGGCGTTTAAGTCGAATTTTATGAGTATTCGATAGTGTCGCGATCAAGGTGAAGAACAAAAAATCACCGGGCGACAAACGAGAGGCAAAGACAATGATCAATTCGCGTCCGGCGGCGAAGACCGCCAACGTTTCCGACGATCGCCGCGAGGCGATCCGTTCGCTGTACATGGAATCGCTGCAGCTGGTGGAGCGTCTGCATCGCCGTCTGCTTGACGTGATCAAGGACGAGTTCGACCGCAACGGCCGCTCCGACATCAACGCCATCCAGGCGCTGCTGCTCTTCAACATCGGCAATTCGGAGTTGACCGCCGGCGAGCTGCGCTCGCGTGGTTATTATCTCGGCTCGAACGTCTCCTATAATCTGAAGAAGCTGGTCGACCTCGGCTTCATCAACCACCAGCGCTCGCGCATCGACCGCCGCTCGGTCCGCGTCTCGCTGACGCCGAAGGGCAACGAGGTAGCCGACGTCGTCGCCGGCCTCTACGAGCGCCATGTCGGTTCGATCGAACAGGTCGGCGGCATCAATACCGACGAGTTCAAGCAGATGAACCGCGCGCTGCAGCGCCTGGATCGCTTCTGGAACGACACCATCGCTTACCGGATGTAAGCGCATTCGAAATCTGAGACATCGAAGCCGCGCCGAAGAAGCGCGGCCGGGGCAAGCAATCCGGGACCGGTGCAGAAAAGCATCGGTCCCTTTTCATTCATCGCGCCGTTGGAGGCAAATCGCGGGCCAAGGCCACGTTGCCGCCATAATCCCAGTGAAAGCGAGGATGCGGGTGATGCCGCGGGCGAGGGCCGTGCGCTTACTCGAGCCCACATCGCCACAGCGTGTTTCACGCCCCATGTGATGCAGGTCATGGTTGGCTAATTGTTAAGATTGCCGATCCTAGAGTGCGGGCAACCCGCCAGTAGAGCGAACTGAGCGAGATTAGATACAGCTAGAATGTCTGGAACGTCCATGAGAACCAGCCGCCGTTTCTTCCTTTCCGGAGCCTCCGCGCTCGCCGCCGCCATGGTCGCCGGCCACGCCAGCGCGCAGGACGTGATCGGCGATATCCTGAAATCCTCGGCCCGCGGCAATTGGGACGATCAGTTCGATGCCCGCGCCAGCGAGGGCGGCAAGGTTGCCTCCACGCTACCGATCTTCAGCCTGCAGACCGTCGCCTTCACCGAGCAGGCGGTGGCGCAGTACCAGAACATCGTCGGTCAGGGCGGCTGGGAGCAGGTGCCGGCGACCAAGAAATTGCAGCTCGGCGTCGACGATCCTGATGTCGTGCCGCTTCGCAAGCGGCTGATGATTTCGGGCGACCTGTCGCAGAGCGCCGGCATTTCGACGGCCTTCGATTCCTATGTCGACTCGGCTGTCAAGCGCTTCCAGCTTCGCCACGGCCTGCCGGCCGATGGCGCCATGGGCAAATACACCTATGCGGCCATGAACGTCCAGGCTCCGATTCGGCTCGGCCAGTTGCAGACCAATCTGCAGCGCCTGAAGGAAAAGGCTGGCACGCTGGGCAGCCGCTACGTGCTGGTCGATATTCCGGCGGCGCAGGTGGAAGCGGTCGAGAACGACCGCGTCGTGCTTCGCCACACCGCGATCGTCGGCAAGATCGACCGCCAGACGCCGATCGTGAATTCCAAGATCAACGAGATCATCGTCAATCCGTACTGGAACGCGCCGGTCTCGATCGTGCGCAAGGACATCATTCCGCTGATGCGGAAGGATCCCAACTACCTCAAGGACAGCCACATCCGCCTGTTCGCGCCGGACGGCAGCGAGGTCGATCCGATGTCGATCGACTGGTCGACGGACGATGCCGCGAAATACCGCTTCCGCCAGGATCCGGGCGGCAACAACGCCATGGCTTCGGTCAAGATCAACTTCCCAAGCCCAGATGGTGTCTACATGCACGACACGCCGCAGCAGAGCCTGTTCGGCAAGCTGATGCGCTTCGACTCTTCCGGCTGCGTGCGTGTCCAGAACGTGCGCGATCTCGTCACCTGGATCCTGCGCGACACGCCCGGCTGGGACCGCCAGCATTTCGAGGCGACGATCAAGACCGGCGAGAACACGCCGGTCGAGGTCGTCAATCCGGTGCCGGTCCATTTCCTCTATCTGTCGGCGTGGTCGACCGGACCCGGCGTCGTGCAGTTCCGCGACGACATCTACGGCCTCGACGGCAACAGCGAGCTGCAGATTACCTCTGCGCTGTAAGCGGCTGATATAAAATATGAAAAAGGCTGCTCATATGAGCGGCCTTTTTTGTTTGGATCAGTCGCTGGTTGACCGGCGCCACCGCCTGCGCCGGGCATTGTCGACATGGAAGCGTGCTGTCGCTTCCGCGATGCCCAGGGTCCCCGAGATCTCCCGTCGCCCCTCAGCGGCTGGACGCGACGCCGGCAATTGCGCATGGTCGGCCTCAGAGCCGGAATCGCATCATGGAAGTCGCCGTCTTCATTCTCGTCGTGCTCGCTTTCGTGGCGCTGTCCGGCGCGCTGGTGCGACTGGTGCGGATGCCGCTACCCATGCTGCAGATTGCGATCGGCGCCGCTCTTGCCTGGCCGGCGCGGGGCCTGCATGTCGAGATCGATCCGGAACTCTTCCTCCTGGTATTCATCCCGCCGCTTCTGTTCGGCGACGCCTTCGCGGCGCCGAAACGTGAGCTGACCGAGCTGCGCGGGCCGATCCTCGATCTCGCGATCGGACTGGTCTTCTTCACCATCGTCGGCTTCGGCTACGCCTTGCACTGGCTGGTGCCGAGCATCCCGTTGGTGGTGGCCTTCGCTTTGGCCGCCGTGCTGTCGCCGACCGATGCGGTCGCCGTGTCCTCGATCGTCGACCGCAATGTCGTTCCGGCGCGGCTGATGCACATACTGGAAGGCGAATCCCTGCTCAACGACGCCTCCGGCCTGGTCATGTTCCGCTTTGCCGTCGCGGCGGCGCCGACCGGCAGCTTCTCCTTCGTCGCCGCCTCGCTGAGTTTTCTCTATGCTGTGGCGACCGGCATCCTCGCCGGCATCGCAGCGCTGTTCATCGCCGCCAAGGCGCTGCAGGTGCTTGGCCGCATCGGCGGCACGCCGGCGGAGGCGCAGGTGCTGGTCATGATCCTGCTGCCCTTCGTCGCCTATCTCATCGCCGAACATGTCGGCGCCTCCGGCATCCTGGCCGCGGTCACCGCCGGCCTGCTCACCGGGACCTCGGGCATTTTCCGTCATCTGGCGGTCTCGGCGCGCATCCAGGCGATGTCGCTGTGGTCGACGCTGACCTTCATCTTCAATGGCGCTCTCTTCATCCTGCTTGGCCTCCAGTTCCCCGACATCATCCGCAAGGTCCCGCCGGAGCTCACCAGCCGGCACTGGCTGTTCGAGCCGGCGCTGACCATTTTGCTTTTGACCCTATGCCTGATCGGCCTGCGCTTTCTCTGGATCTGGATCGGCGACATGGCTGCGGGGATCGCGGCGCGGTTGGGCAAGCGCAAGGCCGAACCCTTCGGTTTTCGTGTCAGGCTTGCCGGGTCGGTGGCCGGTGTTCGCGGGGCGATCACGCTGGCCGGCATTCTGTCGCTGCCGCTGGCGCTGCAGGACGGCTCGCCCTTTCCGGCGCGAGACGTGGTGATCTTCCTCGCCGCCGGCGTCATCATCTGCTCGTTGGTCATCGCCAGCCTCGCCTTGCCGAGGATCGCACGCGGGCTGGTCGAGCCGGGCGAGGATCCGGGCGCGGCCGAGGAGCGACGGGCGCGTGTCGG
>NZ_JHQR01000030.1 GCF_014843825.1 Mesorhizobium silamurunense | reverse complement strand
TCTGGATCAATGAGTCCTGACCCTAGTTCGCCCTGTGCGATCTCGGCGACCGAGCCAATCGGATCTCCTTTGTGTACCGTAAAGCGGCCGGACAGCACGACGAAGAACCTGTCCGATGGATCGCCTTCGCGAACCAGGACCTCACCGCGTCTCAGGACCCGACGGTCGGATTCGGCAGCCAAAGCCTCGAGCGCCAGCAACGACGCCCGATCGAACATCAATGTCGCCGACAATAATCTCGCGGCGAGAGAATCGACGGAGGACATTTGAGCCATCCCGGGGACGCATTCGCTCCGGTAATTGTATCCCGTACCGCTCGTGTTTGCAGCGTCGCCGCAACGTTGCCGGCTGGAGCCCGTACGCTCCACAATCGTCGCAAGAAATCGGCGTGTCTGGACCGGCGTCAGCAGGAATTCTCAACCTGATGGTGAGGCAGTATGGGCATTCCAACTGATGGTCGAGATATTTCGGAGCTATCTGGCCGTTCACCGTCTGCCCTGACATCCATTCCACAAAGTGAGGATCGACGGTCTCAAAGCCGGTGAAATCGCGGATCATCTGCGCGGCGAAGTCGCGCCATTGGCTTTCGGGAATTTTCTCTTCGATGCTCCGTGGCCGATGTTTGAGGTATTCAATCAGAAAGCGACCTGGGTTGAAACGGGCTGCTTTCACGCATGACCGCCAGCTTTGCAACGGACGGCCGGTTTGCGCTGGCCCGTCTTCCCGCTGACCCGAAACGACTTCGGTGACCACGCTGGAGGTTATGTGTGCTCGGCAACGTCTCATTAGAATGCCGCCCGGAGTCCTGCTGGGTGCCGGGCGGCAAACCCGCTACTGAGCAAGGCGACTGCGTGGGCTGACGCCACCCCAAATAGCACGAGCCCTGGGAGAGAGATGCCGCGTCGATATCGAGATATGTACGCCCGGATAAGTATTTGGATGCGCAGCTAACGACAATGCGACCCTATTCGTAGATGTTCGCGATGACTTAGCGGGGGCTCGGCACAGGCGGCAGGTTTCCAAGTTGGGGGGAATATCGCACCGCCTGTGCCGATCGCGCCACTGCTATCCGTCAAAGGTGGTGGCGTAAGTGAGTTAGCGTGCCAAGGCCGGGGCGGCCGGCTGGTGTTCATTCAGTCGCAGAATGGCTTAGTGGGGGCTCGGTGGCTTAGTGGGGCTCGGCACAGGCGGGGCAGGAATCCAAGTTGGGGGATATCGGACCGCCTGTGCCGCTCGCGTTCACCGCTATCCGTCAAAGATGGTGGCGTAGTTGGGTAAGCGTGCCAAGGTCGACGGCGACCGGCTGGAGTTCATTCCGCCGCAGATGCCATCTCTTGTCGAGCAGCCACCCGAAGATGAGGGGTGGGTTCACGAGGCCAAGCTCGACGGCTACCGGACGCAGATCATCATCGATAAGGGCGGCGTGCGTTTCTACAATAAGAACGGCAGGGATTGGACGACAAAATACTGGCCCATCGCCCTGGCAGTCGAACTTCCATGCCGGGGCACCGCCATTCTGGACGGCGAGGTGATTGTGTCAGGCGAGCGGGGTACGCCCGATTCCCCTGAACTGGAAGCCGCGATCTGGATGAGCCGAGCCGGCTGGTGTTCGTCGCGTTCACATCCTCCATCTCGACTGTCGCAATCTTGCCCCGTTGCCCTTGCTGCAGCGCAAACAAGCGCTGCGGCAATTGGTTGAGCCTGGCGTCGGCAAGATCCAATACAGTGAGCATTTTGAGGGCGACGCGCTGGCGATCTTTCGCGCCATCGAGAAAACCAGGCTTAATGGCGTCATTTCGAAACGCGCCGACAGCCGCTACAGGAGCGGACCGTCTAAAACATGGCTGAAGGTCAGATATTCGAGAAAGCCGATTTCGAACTGCTAGGTGATAGTCCCGCGCGGGCTGCGAACGCCGCTCCGCCCCGTTTGCCTTAATATTTCGAATCAGACGCCTGCGGCAATTATCTGCAAATTATCAATTTATTAACAATTAATGGCTGCTCATCGTGTGGATAAACGCCCGCCAGTCACGGCGGAGCATGCATCGCGACTACGCTGCACACTACGCTTGTTAAGAATGCGAGCTGAAAGTTTGCCAAGCTTGACGGTTATGCTATTTTCGAACTGGGGGACGCACATTGGCACCGCCTATGGAGGTGGCACTTGCATCCAAAGGCATCAGGCGCCGGCAAGGAGAATGAGGGGCCTTCCTCTAACGCTGCATATACCGCCGAAGCGCTTCTCGCTGACCTTTTGGCGAACACGACCGAACTCTTGTCGTTCTATAATCGCGACTTCCGGCTGACGCACTACGCAGCCAGGCTCAAAGGCATGTATGGAGGCTTAGTGGCGCAGGGTGCCGCCATTTGGGATATCTATCCGAGCTTCCTCGATTCGCGCTGTCGCGACGAATTTCTTCGGGTGTTCCAGGGCGGCTCTCCGGCAAGCATCAACTTGCCGCGATCACCGGCCGAGTCACCGCGGTCCGTTTTCGTCTTCGGCACGGCAAATGGTGTCGGAATCATCGAATCGAGAGCGCACGGTGGGCGCAGCGCAGCGGAGGAGCGGGAGCACGTAGTTCTGCTCCATCAGGCGACGCACGACGTGCTGACCGGACTGCAGAATCGGCGGCGATTCGGTGAGCGGCTGCAGCAAGCGCTGGCGGTCATCGGCGGACCAAAGCCGAAAGCCGCCCTGCTGCAAATCGACCTTGACGATTTCAAAGCGGTCAATGACACGCTCGGCCATGGAGCGGGCGACACGCTTCTTCAGCTCGCGGCAGGTCGAATCCGCGACGCGCTGCAGGACGGCGAATCCGCCTACCGGTATGCCGGCGATGAGTTCGCTGTCATCCAATTGGGCAAGGAGCAGCCCGCGGAAGCCGAACGTCTTGCCGGATCGCTGGTCGACGCGTTCAAGGAGCCGTTCGTCATCAACGGCATTTCCCTCTTCGTTGGCTCGAGTATCGGAATTGCATTCGGGCCGGAGCATGGGACCGACGGCGAGCAGCTGATGAAAGCCGCCGACATTGCTCTTTACGCAGCCAAGACGGATGGACGCGGTTGCGCTCGAACGTTCAACCGTTCGATGCTGCTCTTGCTCGAGCAACGCGAAAATCTGAGGCGCAGCCTTCGAACCGCGCTGGAGCGGGGCGAGCTCTATCTTGAGTATCAGCCGCTCATTCGGCCACCGTCGTCGGTGATCGGTTTCGAAGCGCTGCTGCGATGGCGGCACCCCGAGGTCGGGATCATTCCGCCCAGCGTGTTCATACCCATCGCGGAAGCCGACGGTCTTATGGACGAGATCGGACGATGGGTGCTCGAGCAAGCTTGTCGCCAGGCATTGACGTGGCCTTCCTCGCTGACAGTCGCAGTCAACCTGTCGCCGGCTCAGTTCCTGAGTGGTTCGCTGACCGACACGGTCGCTCAGATCGTCGACGCAGTTGGAATCCGAGCTGACAGGCTTGAACTTGAGATAACCGAAACGGTTCTTCTTGAGAAGACGATCGACAATATCGATACGTTAAATACTTTGAACGTTTTGGGAATACGTATCTCGCTCGACGATTTTGGAACGTACTATTCATCCTTGAGCTATCTAAAGAATTTTCCATTCGACACCTTGAAAATAGATCAATACTTCATCACGGACTTGGAGACCGACCTAAAAAGCCAAACGATCGTGCGATCGATCATCAATCTGGCGCACGGCTTGGGAATAAGCGTCACTGCTGAGGGGGTCGAGACGTCGGCACAGGCACGTTGGCTGATCAAGGAGAATTGCGATTGCCTGCAAGGTAATTTCCTGGGACGGCCGCTCGGAGCCGAGGCAACCAGCGATTTCGTCAGGCGGTCCCCGCCGAAGGGGGGGCGAGCGATGGAGGAATCAAATCGGGCGCTCTAGCGCCTTGCACCCGTTGTGAAGTGGAGAGTTGTAAAAGCGATCGAGGCAGAGCGCGCAATTCTTGTCATGTAAGACTGGGGTCATCACGAGGCGGTCATCGCGCCACCAGGGCTCAAATGATGGAATAAGAGAGGATGCCGATGGGACCTGTTCATCATGACCTGGCCGGCGAGCCGACTTTTGAGCCGATGATCCAGATCGACATGGAAATCAGAACTTTTGTCTCCGCCTGGAGACACTGCGATTATGTCTCGACATACATGGCCCGGATGATCAGTCAAAATCGATCAGACTCGGTCCGGCATTCAAATCTCTTTTCCTCTGCGTTCAACGAGTTGCTGGAAGTCGCGTTTCGAACGCGCCATGCCGATGGCGCACTGGCATGCAGGGTGTCTCGCCATGGCGCGACGGATAGGATCGAGCTGACATTCCCTTGCCTGCCAGAAGAGCGACAATTCTACGAAGAAGCCGTATCGCAAGTCGCCGGATTTGAAGCCAGGGAGCGATACCTTAATTCCGTGTCCGGGGATCTCGCCCCCAGCCGGGAGATCGTACTCCTTGAACTGGCTGTCGACTACAACGCAACACTCAGGGTCGAGGAAGCCGACGGCGATGCGATCAAGCTTGTCGTGGATTTGCCGCTTGAGGGCCTGCAACATTGAGCCCCAACGACCTCCTCCCACGCTTCAAGGCGCAATACGACGCCAACAACCAGGAGTTCTCCATATCGGGGGTGGTCCGGCCTCAGGCGATCGATGAGCTTGGGCCCAGCATAGCATTGCTTCGTGATGCGATCGGCCGTGTGCGCGGCGTTCTCTACGTCAATGTCAGACGCCTGACGCAGATGAACAACGCTGCATTTCATGCTTTTTCGAGGATCATCATTGATGCCTGCCGGGCTCGACCCGATCTCAAATTTGTTGTCATCACGTCAAGCGTCGTTGGATGGACCTCGCGAAAATTCGGTCGCTTGAGCGGAATCGAACCGAACGTCACGGTCGAGGAGTATGACAGCCAATTCTATCCGGGGCAGGGCTTTCTCGAGGAAGGCGGGTTCGTCCCAATCCTGCGCACGCAGACAAAGATGACATGGCGCCACGAGCGCGCAATCTTGCCGCGACACGGCATGAGGCCCGGGATCGTCATGGCCGACATCTGTTGCGGGATCGGTGATTTCGCCGTGCTGGTGCAGAAGGAGTTCCAGCCATCGCGGATCGTCGCCCTCGATCACTCGATATCAAGCCTGAACTATGCTCGACGAGTGATGCGGGAGTTCGATATCCGGGGCATAGAATATACCTATGGCGATGCGTCGGAAATGCTGCTCGACGAAGCGCAGTTTGACCTGGTTACCTGCCGGCATTCCCTGCAAATCTTCAATCGACCTGAACTCATCCTCAAGGAACTCTACCGCATATGCAAGCCAGGCGGGCGGGTCTACATCACCAACGAGAAGAATTCGCATTGCCTCGGCGAGCCGCGCGCCGAAAGCATTCGTTGGACCTACAATGAGGTGGCGAAGCTGTTCGGGCATTTCGAGATGGACGTCGAGCTTGGGCCAAAAAGCCGGCGATATCTGATGGAAGCCGGATTCGAAGACATCCGTGTCGAGACCTTCATGGTCACTAACCTGGACGGCGATCCGCAGGATTTCGCCGATGTCATTGCGGCCTGGGCGGATGTCTATGCGGGCGAGATGGCGACCAGGCGCGGCGATGGGCCGGAGTTCGTCGCTCGGTTCCGGCAGGGCTTCCAGGACCACATTTTCGCTGCGCTCCACCCCAAGGGTTATGCGGGTTGGCCGATCTGGGTCGCATCGGGGCGACGTCCGCAATGAAAGCCGACAATGAGCCTGCACCGCGCTTCGGCCTGCGCTCCTTTCGAGCGAAATTCGTATTGGTCGTTGGCGGCGCCGTACTGTTCGACCTCCTGCTGAGCGGTGGTTTGGCGCTTTGGAACGTCCAAAAGCTGTCGCGCGACGCCACATCGGAAGTCGGTGAGGGCCTGACGACCGCAAACCAGGAGTACATTCGTTCCTATGCCGAGTCGACGGCGTTGAGCGTCGACCTGCTTCTCGATCGGGTTCATGGCGACGTCAAGGCGCTGGCCGGCGTGCTGCAGGCCCAGATCGACGATCCGACGAGGCAGCAACAGGTCGGAGCGACGCTTTCGCATGAAGCGCCCGGCTCCGTGAAGCTCGTCTACGACGCGCAGGGCGATTGGGCGCAGAACCTGCCGGGCGCGCCTTCCGTGGTAAGCGTCTGGGGCTACCTGCTGGGCGCCGACCACACTCCGCTGCCCGGCGTTCAGCAGGAAATAGAAGACAGTACCGTGATCGATCTCGTCGCGCCGACCCTCATGGCCAGCGGATCGTCCAAGCTGCAGATGTACTATATTGGTCCAAAGGAACGGCCGATCTTCAGGACGGTGCCGTATACGAACCAGGCACAGACCTTCGACAAGCTCTATCCGGGCCACAACAAGGCGGAATTCTGGGAGTTCTTCTTTCCGGGAATCTATGGTTCATGGCAGCAATGGACCAGGGATCCAGCCTCACGTCCGGTCCCTGACGATATTACCCAGACAGCGCCTTACACAGATGCGATCACGGGAAAGCTGATCGTCAGCTTTTTCCACCCGCTGTGGACGCATGATCGCACCGGTATCGCCGGTACGGCGGGGGCAGACATCACTCTCGATCAGCTCGCGGAAGTCGTCGAAAGGGTGAAGATCGCTGATGCTGAAACCGGGTTCGGCTTCCTCACGATGTCGACTGGCAACGTGGTGGCGATCAATCCGTCGGGCCAGGCGATCATCGGCCTGACTTCATCGAGCGACGCGGGCACGCAGGGCGTCACCGGCTTGGAGAGGTCACTACGGGGAAGTACGCAGCCGGCTATCGCGTCGCTGCCTCTCGACCAGAATAATGACGGTGTCATTCAGCATATCATGCTCGACAACAAGGGCGAACGCGTACCCTACATCGTTGTCCTCAAGCGATTGAAGCCGACCAACCTGTGGAGTTCGGGACCGATCAAGTCCGAAACGATGTCGGTCGGGATCGTCGTTCCCGAACGGGAGATCTATGCATCCCTGTTCGCCGCGCAGGAGAGTATTTCGCGCGCAACCAACCGTATTCTGCTCTTTCAGATCGCCGCGATCGTCGTTTCGCTTCTGATTGTCTTTGCGGCCGTGCTCGGAATTTCGAAGCGCATCACCGCGGGCCTCAGGGCGCTCGCCGGCGCCGCCCAGAGGCTCCAGTCCAAAGACTACTCAGTGCGCGTCAGCATCCCAACGCGCGACGAGGTTGGAGCGGCAGGGATCGCCTTCAACCGCATGGCTGAGCAGATCAGCTTTCACACGGAAAACCTCGAGCAACTCGTCGACGAACGGACGAGGGAGCTCGGGGACGCAAATCAGGAGATTTCCGCACTCAACGAAAAGCTGCGGGACGAGAACGTCCGCCTCGGCGCCGAGCTCGCGGTTGCCAGGCAGATCCAGATGATGGTCCTGCCGAAACAATTCGAACTCGAAGCGATTCCAGGGCTGGAAATCGCGGCCTACATGCGGCCGGCCGACGAGGTCGGCGGGGACTACTACGACGTCCTGCAGAACGGATCACGGGTCAAGATCGGCATCGGCGACGTGACAGGCCATGGTCTCGAGAGCGGTGTACTGATGCTGATGGTCCAATCCGTTGCACGCGCCTTGCAGGAGGCCAACGAATTGGATCCGCACCAGTTTCTGGTTCGGCTGAACAGAGCGATCTACAAGAACATCGAGCGGACGAACACCGACAAGCATCTTTCGCTGGCCTTTCTTGACTTTGAGGATGGGTGGGTAACGCTATCCGGCCAGCATGAGGATGTTCTCGTCGTGCGCGCGGATGGGGATGTCGAACGTATCGATACGCTTGATCTGGGTCTGCCGGTTGGCCTGGAAACCGACATCTCGCAGTTCATCGACACGCGTGACATCGTGTTCGGGAGCGGCGACGTGATCGTGTTGCACACCGACGGTGTGACCGAGGCGGAAGACGAAGACAGAAGACTGTTCGGGTTCGATCGCCTCTGCCGGAGCGTGCAGAAGCGCCACGGCAGGAGCGCCGAGGAAATCAAGACCGGGATCATTGAGGATCTGATGGCCCATATCGGAATCCAGAAGATCCACGACGACATCACCCTCGTGATCATAAGGCACACATAGAAATGACAGCGCTGTTCGGTACCCCTGACATTGCAATCGGTATGAAGGAGAGTGTCAGTCGCGTGCGGCTGTTCGACGGGCCTCTCGACCTGAGTTGGCGTCATTGCGCTACGACCTCGGACTTCATCGCCGATCTTTTCGCGTTGCGCTTTCAGTCGTCCCGCAATGACTACATGGAGGTGCGGCATAGCATCGGATATCTGGTCAACGAACTCATCGAAAACGCTGTCAAGTTTCGCGCACCGGGCGAGATCGTGATCGAGGCGTCGATGGATTCGGAATGCTTCAAGCTCAAGGTGTCGAATGACGTCGATGGTGAAAACGCGTCCGAGTTCCAAAGCCTCCTGGCGGACATCACTCTTGGCGACCCCAAGGACCTGCTGATACAGCGAATCGAAGCGAATGCCGCGAACCCCGACGCGGGGCGCTCCGGGCTCGGATTGCTGACGTTGATGAGCGACTATGGCGCGCGCCTGGCCTGGATATTCAGTTCTGCCGACGAAGACGATCGGATCTGCCTGGAGACATATGCCTCCATACCGATCTCGCAAACTCACAACTAGATGAGACGAAGCCAGGCTATGGAAATCAAGACAGACGACTACCGCGTTTGGGTTGAGGGAAGTGACATATATTTCGACGGTGCAATGCGGCTTGCCAGTTCCGAGGCCGGTGCGCCCATCACGGCTTTGGCGACCAGCGTTCTTGCCTCAAATCCCCCTTCCATTACCCTCAATTTGAAGGACCTTCACTTTCTCAACTCCTCCGGCATCAACCTGCTGGCGAAATTTACCATCGAGGTGCGCAAGCATCCCGACGTTCGACTCGTCGTGCGCGGAACGCCCGACATACCCTGGCAATCGAAATCATTGCCCAATCTGAAGAAGCTGCATCCCGCCCTGATGCTATTGATGGACTGACAGGTTTGTCCGCAAGTCAATGCATCCCGTCAATCGTCAGTTGATCGATGCGGCGATAAACCGCCAATTGAAATCGAAGGCACACTTGAAGGCCGGCCGTTGGTGCCGTTCCTATGCGAGTCGTGGGGGCCTAACGAGTGCCGCGGTCGCCAGCATTGGCCGTAGGATGGCGGCCGAGGGTAGCCCTGTCGGCTGGCTCTGTCCTTCGCACTGCGGATGCATAGGCTTCACGGCCTCACTGAAAGCGCGCCGGTCGCGACAAAGTCTGCCACCAAATCCAAGCCTCCATCGCAGGGGCTTTCATCGCAGGGCTTGTAGGCATGGCGGTCCGCTTCTAGCCCTGCTATTCTGAAGACGGACAGTCCGCTCACGCGAAGAGTTTCGGGCGCCGGCAGGCG
>NZ_JHQR01000326.1 GCF_014843825.1 Mesorhizobium silamurunense | reverse complement strand
CCGCAAACCCCGGGCAGACGTGACGGCAATACGAGCGAGGCGATCGCCGGCCTTGCCGCGCGCAAGGCCGCCGCGCGCCTGCTTGCCGCCGTCATCGATGCTCGCACCCCGCTCGACGGCCTGACCGACAACGAGCACGGCCACCCGCAATACAAGGCGCTCGATGCCCGCGACCGCGCGCTGGTGCGCGCCATCCTGGTCACCGCGCTGCGTCACCGCATGACTGTTGCCGGACTGCTGGCAAAGCGTCTGGAAAGGCCGCTGCCGGCCAATGCCACCGCGCTCTCGCATATCCTGCACGTGGGCGCGGCGCAGATCCTGTTTCTCGATATCCCCGACAGTGCGGCCGTCGACCTTGCCGTCACCCACGCCAAGTCGGATCCGCGCACGCTGCGTTTCTCCGGTCTGGTCAACGGCGTGCTGCGCTCGCTGGCGCGCGCCAAGGACGCCGAGCTTGCACCGGCGCTTGCCACGACGAGCGAAGCGCCGCAGTGGTTCGCGGATCGGTTGACCGCGGCCTATGGCGCCGACAAGGCACGCGCCATCCTTGCCGCGCATCGCCATGAGGCGCCTGTCGATTTCACGGTCAAGTCAGACCCAGCATTCTGGGCAGAGAAGTTGCGCGGCATCGTGCTGCCGACCGGTACGGTGCGGGTCGAGAAGCTGCAGGCCGGCGTGACCGACCTGCCCGGCTTCGCCGAGGGCGCCTGGTGGGTGCAGGATGCGGCGGCAAGCTTGCCGGCGCGCCTGTTCGGCGACATCGAGGGACGGCGTATCGCCGACCTTTGTGCCGCGCCCGGCGGCAAGACGGCGCAGCTCATCCTCGCCGGTGCGAACGTCACCGCTCTCGACACCTCGAAGAACCGGCTGACCAGGCTGGGTGAGAACCTGAAACGCCTCGGCCTGTCGGCGGAGCTGGTGCAGACCGACCTGCTCGACTACCGGCCGGCGGAACTGTTCGACGCCGTGCTGCTCGACGCCCCCTGCTCGTCGACCGGCACCGTGCGCCGGCATCCCGACGTGCCGTGGACGAAGACCATGGCCGATGTCGAGAAGCTCGCCACGCTTCAAAGCAAGCTCCTCGCCCACGCCGTCGGCCTCGTCAGACCCGGCGGGCGGTTCGTTTTTTCCAACTGTTCGCTCGATCCTATCGAGGGCGAGGATCTTTACCGCGCTTTCCTTGCCGAGACTCCTGGCGTGGCCGCCGATCCGATCCGGCCGGGCGAATTCGCAGGTCTCGACCCGTTCCTTACGGCCGACGGCACGTTGCGTACCACGCCCGCCGACATGATGCTGGAATCGCCCGGCATTTCCGGCATGGACGGCTTCTTTGCAGCCCGGATGAGAAGGACGATTTAGGCCGTTATTGCATAAAACTTGCGGACTTTTTTAGGGACGGCCCCCGGCGGCGGCGCGTGAAGGGCTCCACTTCGGTGAAATCCGCCTTCGCATAAGTTCTTGAATCATATAAGCTTGTGCTTCGGGACTGAGGACAATCAGGAGGGGTTTTGGCACTTGCTGCCGGCAGCACGACGCGTCTTTGGACGCTTGTCGCGAGGGAGTTCTGGCGCAAGATGCGCCGGCGCCTTCGTGCCGGTCCTGTCTATCGCTGGCGTTATTCCGGCCGCACGCCCGAGCGCGTCCTCATCGCGCCGCCGGATCTGAGGCTCGCCGACCCGCAGATCGCGCTTGAAATCTACTGTGGCCGCTATCCGCTGTCCGGCCACATGGTCGAGACCGGCGGCAAATCGCCCTTCCAGATCGATGTGCCCAACCACGGTTGGCAAAAGACGCTGCACGGCTTCCGCTGGCTGCGCCACATGCGCGCCGCCGGCACCGAGCTGGCCGCCGCCAATGCTCGCGCCCTGGTCTCGGACTGGATCGCCATGCACGGCAACCAGATATCGGGCGTCGCCTGGGAGCCTGGCACGACGGCCAAGCGGGTGATTGCGTGGCTGCAGCATTCCTCGATCGTGCTGCAAGGCGCCGAGTTTCCGTTCTACCGCGCCTTCCTCAAATCGCTTGCCATGCAGATTCGTTATCTCAGATCGATGGCGCGCGAGATGCCGGACGGCAAGGACAGGCTGCGCGCCCGCATCGCGCTTGCCTTCGCCGCCCTGTCGCTGCCGGCACCGGCCTCGGCGCTGCGCAACGCCACGCGCAATCTGGCCGAGGAGTTGGACCACCAGATCCTGCCTGACGGCGGCCATATCTCGCGCAACCCGATGACGGTGCTGGAATTGCTGGCCGACCTTTTGCCGCTGCGCCAGACCTATGCCAACCAGGCCGAGGCGCCGCCGCCCGCCTTGATCAACGCCATCGACCGCATGCTGCCGGCGCTGCGCTTCTTCCGCCACCAGGACGGCAGCCTCGCCCGCTTCAACGGCATGGGCGCCACCATCCATGACCGCATCGCCACCATCCTGCGCCATGACGACGCGGCCGGCGCGCCGCTGCTGCACGCGCCGCATTCCGGCTATGAGCGCCTGTCGATGGGCGGCGTCACGGTGATCGCCGACACCGGCACGCCGCCGCCGGTCGACGTTTCCAACGCAGCCCACGCCGGGTGCCTCGCCTTCGAGCTTTCTTCCGGACGCCAGCACTTCATCGTCAACGCGGGCATCGACACCTATGGCGCCGCCGAATTCCGGCCGCTCGCCCGCGCCACCGCCGCGCATTCGACCGCCACCGTCAACGATACGTCGTCGGCGCGATTCAGCCATTCGCTGCGGGTCAGCGACCTGCTCGGCTCCCCGCTGATCGGCGGCCCGCAGCACGTGCCCTGCAAGCGCATCGACCAGAAGGGCGTGCACGGCTTTGTCGCCCGCCACGACGGCTATGCCGCGCGCTTCGGCTTCCTGCATGAGCGTGAGCTGAAGCTGACGACCAACGGCAATGTGCTCGCCGGCCGCGATCGCTTTCTGCGCCCCGGGAAAGCCACGATCCGCAACAATGGCCGCGACTTCGTCACGGTGCGCTTCCACATCCATCCCGACATCGGACTGCTGCAGGACGAGCAGGACCGCCTGACCTTGGCGGCCGTCCAGGGCGACACCTGGGCGTTCACCTGCGCGGAAGTGGCGCCGGAGGTCGAGGAATCGATCTATTTCGCCGGGCTCGGCGGACCGCGCCGCAGCCGGCAAATCGTGCTTGCCTTCAAGGCCTCGGAAATCGCCGAGGTGCATTGGCAGCTGACGCGCACCAATATCGCCGGCTAACCCGAAAACAACTGATACGAAGCGAAGGAACCCGCGCTGCGCGCTTGATTTCCGGGCCTCATATGCTACGGCCGCGAACGTTTCCCAACCAGCCTTGAAAGGCCGCCAGCCATGGCCGTCCCCGCCAAGAACATTCCGGCGCCCGACCTCGTTCCGGTTCGCCGCGCGCTGCTTTCCGTTTTCGACAAGACAGGCCTGATCGACTTTGCCAAAGCGCTTGCCGCCGCCGGCGTCGAACTGGTCTCCACCGGCGGCACGGCCAAGGCGATCGCCGAGGCCGGCCTCGGCGTCCGCGACGTATCGGAATTGACCGGTTTTCCCGAGATCATGGATGGCCGCGTCAAGACCTTGCATCCGTCGGTGCATGGCGCGCTGCTCGGTGTCCGCGACGATCCCGAGCACGCGAAAGCGATGCACGATCATCATATCGTGCCGATCGACCTCGTCGTCTCCAACCTCTATCCGTTCGAGGAGGTCCGCCGCTCCGGCGCCGGCTACGCCTCCATCGTCGAGAATATCGACATCGGCGGCCCGGCGATGATCCGCGCCTCGGCCAAGAACCACGCCTATGTCGCGATCGTCACCGATCCCGCCGACTACGCCTCGGTGCTCAATGCGCTCGAAATGAATCTCGGCTCGCTGTCGCTCGATTTCCGCAAGAAGCTGGCGGCGAAAGCCTTTGCCCGCACCGCGACCTACGACGCGGCGATCTCCGGCTGGTTCGCCGAGGCGCTCGAGATCGAACATCCGACCTGGCGCGCCTTCGGCGGCCGCCTCGACCAGGTGATGCGCTATGGCGAGAACCCGCATCAGGGCGCCGGCTTCTATCTTTCCGGCGACAAACGGCCGGGCGTGGCAACGGCAAGACAGCTGCAGGGCAAGCAGCTTTCCTACAACAACATCAACGACACCGACGCCGCCTTCGAGCTGGTCGGCGAATTCGATCCGGCCCAGTCGGCGGCGATCGCCATCATCAAGCACGCCAACCCGTGCGGCGTCGCCGAAGGCGCGACGCTGAAGGCGGCCTACGCCAAGGCGCTGGCCTGCGATCCGGTCTCAGCCTATGGCGGCATCGTCGCCATGAACCGCATCCTCGACGCCGAAGCGGCCGAGGAGATCGTGAGGATCTTCACCGAGGTGATCATCGCGCCCGACGCCACCGATGAGGCCACGGCGATCGTCGCGGCGAAGAAGAACTTGCGCCTGCTGGTCACCGGCGGCCTGCCCGATCCGCGCGCGACGGGCACGATGGCGAAATCGGTCGCCGGCGGGCTGCTGGTGCAAAGCCGCGACAATGCGGTGGTCGACGATCTCGAGCTGAAGGTGGTGACAAAACGCGCGCCGACGCCGGCCGAAATGGCCGACCTCAAATTCGCCTTTCGCGTCGCCAAGCACGTCAAGTCGAACGCCATCGTCTATGCGAAGGACGGCGCCACCGTCGGCATCGGCGCCGGCCAGATGAGCCGTGTCGATTCCTCGCGCATCGCCGCCCGCAAGGCGCTCGATGCGGCGGAAGCCGCCGGCCTTGCGGAACCGCAGACCAAGGGCTCGGTGGTCGCCTCCGATGCCTTCTTCCCCTTCGCCGACGGCCTGCTGTCGGCGATCGAGGCAGGGGCCACGGCCGTGATCCAGCCCGGCGGCTCGATGCGCGACGACGACGTGATTGCCGCCGCCGACGAGCACGGCATCGCCATGGTGTTCACGGGGGTGCGGCACTTCAGGCATTGAGCGCGCCCTCTCCTTCTCCCCTTTGTTTAGACCGGGGACATCGCGAACAAGTGTGCGATGTCCCCAGTCTAAACAAAGGGGAGAAGGAGAGGCGTTATTCCACCGGCTTGTCCGCCGGATAGGGCGTCCTGAGCAGGATTGCCATGCCGAGGCCGAGGAACAGCGCGATCACCGCCATGCCGAGCCGGGCCGAGCCGCTGGCGAGCGTGATCGTCGACACCAGGAACGGCGCCAGGAAGCTGGTTGCCCGTCCTGCCAACGCGTAGATGCCGAAATAGCGGCCGGACTCGGCGGCCGTGACGCTGCGCGCCATGTAGGAGCGCGACGAAGCCTGAACCGGCCCGAAGGCTAGGCCGATCAGCAGGCCGTAGAGGATGTAAGCCTTTTCGGCCGCAGTGCCGAACAGGCCGCCGGAATCGGTTGTGGGCAGTTGTATCAGGCCGAGCAGCGTGAAGCCCGGCCCGGTCGACACGACGCCGACCGTCGCGAGCAGAAGCAGGACCAGCGCGATCATCACCACGGCCTTCGAACCGAGCGCGGTGTCGAGGCGCGCCGCGATCCAGCAGCCGAAGATGGCGACGACGTTGAGGATGATGCCGAACATGCCGATCTCGGTGATCGACCAGTTGAACATGCCGGCGGCGAACGTGCCGCCGAGCGCCAGGAGCGCGTTGACTCCGTCCTGATAGATCATGCGGGCGACGAGGAAGCGGAAGATGCCGACGCGCCTGCGCACCTCGAAGAGAGTGGACTTCAACTCCGACAGGCCTTCGCGCACCGCCGGGCCCATCGAAAGCCCCTTGCTGGCGTCCGGCGTGAAGAAGAACATCGGCAGGATGAACAGGAAGTACCATCCGGCCGACATGGGCCCGGTGAAGCGCGCGTCCTCGCCAAGCTTCGGATCGAGCCCGAACAGCGGGTCGAGGCCGATGATCGTCTTGCCGGTCTCCAGATTGCCGGCCAGGAACAGCACGACGAAGATCAGCGCCACCATGCCGCCGAGATAGCCGAGCCCCCAGGCGACATTGGAGATCCTGCCGATCTCTTCCTTCGGCACCAGGCGCGGCATCATGGAATCGTTGAAGACGGTAGAGAATTCCGCCGCCACCGAGGCGAGCGAGAAGAGCAGCACGATCAGGAAAAGGCTGGAGCCGGGCGCGGCGAACCAAAGCAGCGTGAGGCTGACGATCTTGATCGCGGCGAAGAAGGCGATCCATGGCTTGCGCGGTCCGGTCTGATCGGCGACCGAGCCCAGCACTGGCGAAAGCACGGCGATAACGAGACCCGCGGCTGCGATGCCGTAACCCCAGGCAGCCTGCCCGGTGGTCGGATCGCTCGCCATGCGCGAGACGAAATAGGGCCCGAAGATGAAAGTGGTGACGACGGTGAAGAAAGGCTGCGCCGCCCAGTCGAAGAACATCCAGCCCCAGATGCCGCGCCCCGTTGCCCGCTGCACTGCTACTTCGGCCATGTCCCCTCCGGCATCATCGCTCCGCCCGCGACCCGCGCCATGTCTGCATGTTTTCGGGCGGCGATGCAAATGAACAAGGAAGCAGCTGCCCTTACTGGTTTGCCGGCCCGATTTCCGCATCAGTGGGAAGAAGAGCGCCTGCCTCTACCTCCCCCTTGTGGGGAGGTCGGGGCCGGGGGGGGGGGCGGCGCCGCCCCCCCGCCCCGCCGCTTCGACCCTCCCCACAAGGGGAAGGTAAGCCTCACATCCCCGTCAGGTCGCTCATCAGGCCGGACGCCACCGAAAGCCTCGACACGGTGATGTCGCCGCCTTCGGTCAGCGCCTGCAGCCGGTCGCGGATGCGCCCGACGCGTTCGCCGCCGGCCTCCAGCCAGGCCGCGACC
>NZ_JHQR01000327.1 GCF_014843825.1 Mesorhizobium silamurunense | reverse complement strand
CGGCGACCGAGCCCGTGTCGCGTCCGCGCGCGACGTCGCCCGTGCCAATGCCGGTGGCGCCGAGCCAGCCGACCGCGAAAGTCATGCCGCTGCCTGCCTATGGAACGAATGGCAGCGTCCGGCATGCCCCGCCGCCGCCCTCCAACGGCTCGATCGACGATACGCTGATGCACGAACTCGAGGCATCGCTGGACGAGTCGCATCCAAAACCGGCGAGCAGCAAGCCGGCGGCGAAGCCTTCGCTCGATGACGAGATGACCAAGCTTCTCGGCGAGCTGGCTAGCCACAAACGCTGACCGGACGATACACGACCTCCAGCCGGCGGTTTATCGGCCTGGAAGCGTCCGCGGCAGGTCGAACCACGGCAACATGCTGCTTTCGAACCTCGTCATCGCGCAGATCCGATCCCCGGACAGCGTCAGCACGATGAGGCCGATCCCGTGGCTGATACCGTCGGATCCACGCAGATAGGCGCCGAACGCCGGTTGGCCATTGGCCCTGGTCGCCGCGAGGTCGAACCTGCGCCCAGCGCCGAAAATGCCGGCGCAGAAACGAGCCACGAGATCCCGGCCCTGATATTCCAGCGGCATCGGCGGCATCGAAACGAACACATCGTCGGTCAGCAGCGTCACCAGCATATCGAGATCTGCAGCTTCATAGGCTCCGACGAACTTCGCCACGATCGCCCTTTCCCGCGCTGAATGGGCGACAGGCGGCGGCTCGCGGCCGGCGGACGGCGGCGTCCGCCGCTGTAGGCCGGCGCGTGCCCGCTTGAGGGCGCTGTTGGCCGATTCCACCGTCGAATCCAGCATTTCGGCGACTTCCTTCGCGTCGAATCCAAGCACATCGCGCAAAATGAGGACGGCCAGCTGGCGCGGCGGCAGCACTTGCATGGCGGTGACGAAGGCCAGCGAAATGGACTCTGTCCGCTCGTAGAGCGCATCCGGGCCGAGCGGTGCGTCGAAAGCGCCGTCAAGCAGGCTGTCGGGAAACGGCTCCAGCCAGACGACCTCGCCTAGGCCGGTCGGCTCGGGCGGTTCGACACCGGGAATATCCCACGCCTTGGCGGGCCGCCGGCTGGCGTTGCGGCGCAAGTTGAGGCAGCGGTTCGTGGCGATCCGGTAGAGCCAGGTGCGCAGCGAGGCGCGCCCTTCGAAGGCATGAAATCCCTGCCAGGCTGAGAGCAGCGTGTCCTGCAGGGCGTCCTCGGCATCCTGGAAGGACCCGAGCATGCGGTAGCAATGCAGCTGGAGCTCGCGCCGATGCGGCGCGATCAGGTCCCGGAACGCTTCGCCGTCGCCCGCCCGTGCCCTCTCGATCAGACCAGCCGTACTCGTCATCGCGCTCTCCCGCGTCTCCTGTCGCCTCATCCCGTTAGACACCCGCCCCGGCCAGAAATGGGCGGCGCCCAGTTTTACGCTGCGCCCAGTTTTACGCTGCGAGGGTGTCTCTATCCGCGGACGGCTCCAACGCGCCGATGCGTTCGAGCGGCCAGGAAGCAAAACCGAAAGGAACAGGACATGTTGCTAAAGGGCAAGGTTGCGGTGATCTACGGCGCCGGCGGCGCGATCGGCGGCGCCATCGCACGGGCATTCGCAAGCGAAGGCGCGAGGGTCTTTCTGACGGGGCACATCCAGCGGCCTGTCGATACTGTCGTAAAGGACGTCATATGGGCCGGCGGAACAGCCGAGGCGGCGGCGGTCGACGCGCTCGACGAACAGGCCGTGGAGACACATCTGCAATCGGTGGTCGACAAGGCCGGCCGCATCGACATCTCGTTCAATGCCATCGGCATGGCGGCTCCCGCGATACTGGGCGTGCCGCTGGCCAAAATGGACGTCGATCAGTTCTCCCTGGCGATCGGAACCTATACGAGGTCCTATTTCCTGACGGCGCGCGCGGCGGCCAGGCACATGATCCCGCAGAAATCCGGGGTGATCATGACCGTCACCGCACTGCCGGCGCGGATCGGCACACCGCTCAACGGTGGCTACGGTCCGGCCCAGGCAGCCAAGGAAGCTCTTACCCGGGACCTGTCGCACGAGCTCGCGCCGCAAGGCATCCGCGTGGTCGGCCTGCGGCCGCATGGCATGCCCGAGACCGGCACGATGCGCGATGTCTTCGAGGTCAAGGCCGAGGCTTCGGGCATGAACTGGGACCAGTTCCAGGCCTATCTCGCCGGCACCACGCATACCAGACGCGTCATGGCGCTGGACGAGGTGGCGAACATCGCGGTGCTCATGGCCTCGGACCGGGCAAGCGGGATGACGGGAACCACCGTGAACCTGTCGATGGGTACCTTGGGCGAATAGCCGGCGAGTTCGCCCTGCGACCTATGAAAGGCCGCCGCAAACAAAAAATGGCCGGAAAACCCGGCCATTTTTCCAAAATCCTGTGCCCACCCTGCCCGCGTCAATCGTCGCGGTAGACCTTCTCGCGGCGCTCGTGGCGCTCTTGCGCCTCGATCGACAGCGTCGCGATCGGGCGGGCGTCGAGCCGCTTCAGCGCGATCGGCTCGCCGGTTTCCTCGCAATAGCCGTAGGTGCCTTCGTCGATGCGCTGCAGCGCGGAATCGATTTTCGAGATGAGCTTGCGCTGGCGATCGCGGGCGCGCAGTTCGATGGCGCGGTCGGTTTCGGAAGAAGCGCGGTCGGCTAGATCTGGATGATTGGCGTTTTCTTGCTGCAGGATTTCGAGAGTTTCACGCGCTTCGCGAAGGATATCGTTCTTCCATGTGATAAGCTTCATGCGGAAGTAAGATTTCTGCCGTTCGTTCATGAACGGCTCGTCTTCGGAGGGTACGTAATCGGCGGTAACGATGTCGTTCATTCGACTCACCCAACAACCCCAAATTTGGCGCCTATATATTCGCGGACAAGGGGCTGCACAAGCGCAAACGATAACAGTTTCACGCATTTGTTAGTCTCGCAGCGGCAGGCATTCGCAACGGCCATTTCTCAACGGTCCGGATCGAATTCATCAGCGATTCGGCGCGGTTGCGCGTCGTATGCCATTGTGCACGACACCGTTCTGGTGACTAATCGCCAAAACGCTCAGCGCATTCAACATAAAGGGGGAGCCGGTTGAGCAGACTTTATCTGTTGAGGCATGCCAAGGCCGGATGGGCGCTGCCTGGGGTGCGCGATTTCGATCGCCAGCTCGACGAATCCGGCATGGCCGACGCCGAGGCGATGGGCGAAGCCATGCGGGCCCGCGACTACGTGCCGGACGTCACGCTTTGCTCCAACGCCAAGCGGGCGCGGCAGACGCTGGAAGGCCTCGCGGCCCGCACCGACACCGGCCGGGTGCTGTTCTTCGACACGCTCTACAGCGAGGATGCCGCCGGCTACCTCGACATCATCCGCAAGAATGGCGGAGCCGGCTCGCTTCTGGTCATCGGCCACAATCCGATGACGGAGGACCTCGCCATGGCGGTGTCGGGCGATGGCGACGAGACCGCGCGCGGCATGCTCAACCACGGCTTTCCCACCTCCGGCCTCGCCGTCGTGCGTTTTCCGGGTAATCTCGGTGAAGCAGGTCAGGGCAATGGCTATCTCGAAGCCTTTCTCACCCCCGCCGATCTCTGACACCATTTCAAACGCCTTGCCCAAGGCCTATATCGGGCCCTGACGGGCGACCCAGAGGCAGATTTGGCATCATCGCTGACCACTTTCACCGACGAGGCAAGGATCGCGCTCGACACGTTGTCGGGCCGTGCCGCGGGGCTCTTCTCTCCATCGCTGCGCCTGGGCGTCACCGGTCTTTCCCGCGCCGGCAAGACGGTGTTCATTTCCGCTCTCGTGCACAACCTTATCCATGGCGGGCGGTTGCCGCTGTTCGAGGCGCAAAAATCGGGCCGCATCGCCCGCGCCTTCCTCGAGGAGCAGCCGGACGACGCCGTCCCGCGCTTTCAGTACGAGGACCATGTCGCGGCTCTGGTCGACGACCGCGCCTGGCCGGATTCGACGCGCGCCATTTCCGAGCTGCGGCTGACCATCGAATACGAGTCGGCGTCCGGCTGGAATCGGCTGTTTTCGGCGGGAAAGCTATCGGTCGACATCGTCGACTATCCCGGCGAATGGCTGCTCGATCTGCCGCTGCTTGGCAAATCCTTCGCCGATTTCTCGCGCGAGGCCGTCGAGCTTGCGGCACTGCCCGTGCGCTGCGACTTGTCGCAGGGCTGGCTGGCGCTGGCCGCCAAGATCGATCCGGACGCCGACGCCGACGAGATGATGGCGCGCCGCCTCGCCGAACGCTTCGCCGCCTATCTCAAGGCCTGCAAGCTCGACGAACGCGCGCTGTCGACGCTGCCGCCCGGCCGTTTCCTGATGCCGGGTGATCTCGAAGGCTCGCCGGCGCTGACCTTTGCGCCGCTGATGAAGCTGTCGGAGCGACGCCCCCGTTCCGGATCGCTGCAAGCGATGATGGAGCGCCGCTATGAGGCCTATAAGACGCATGTCGTAAAACCGTTCTTTCGCGAGCATATCACCCGCCTGGACCGGCAGATCGTGCTGATCGACGCCATGCAGGCGCTCAACGCCGGCCCGGCCGCCATGGCCGATCTGGAGCGGGCCGTCACCGAAATCCTCTCCTGTTTCCGGCCCGGGCGAGGCAACTTCGTCAGCGACCTGTTTTCAAGGCGCATCGACCGCATCCTGGTGGCGGCGACCAAGGCCGACCAACTGCACCATGAAAGCCATGACCGGTTGCAGGCGATCGTGCGCAGGTTGGCCGATCGGGCCGTCGCACGGGCGAATTTCAGCGGCGCCGATGTCGATGTGGCCGCCATGGCGGCGGTGCGCTCGACCCGCGAGGGCACGGTCAAGCAAGGCCGCGAGACGTTGCCGGTCATCATCGGCACGCCGTTGAAAGGCGAGAGGATCAACGGCGAGACATTCGATGGCAAAGCCGAAACAGCCATATTTCCCGGTGACTTGCCGGAAAAGGCCGATGCAGTGTTCGATGTTTCCGGGCCGGAAAACACCGAACCGACGATTCGCTTCGTACGGTTCCGTCCGCCGAAGCTCGAGCGGACGGCCGAAGGCGTCACGCTGTCTTTGCCGCATATCCGGCTCGACCGCGCGCTGCAGTTCCTGATCGGAGATCATCTGGCATGACCGCGCCCCGCAAACCGGCGGCCTTCCGCATCAAACCCGAGCCAGCGCCAAAACAGGAGGCGCCGCAGAAGCATCGTGCCGACGAACGACCGGTGCGCAAACCGCAAGGCGCCAGGTCCGATGTCGCGGTCGTCATTCCTTCGGAGATCGACGTTTTCGACGAGCCGGATATCGAGCGGGCGGTGCCGCCGCCGGCGACCGCCCCAAGGAAACGCTCGCTGCTGGCGCGCCTGTTTTTCGGCGCTTTCGGCGTGCTTGGCTCGCTCGCGGTCGGCCTGTGGACGGACCAGCTCATCCGCGACCTCTTCGCGCGCGCCGAATGGCTGGGCTGGCTGGCGGCCGGCATGGCGGCGATCGCGCTTTTGTCGCTGCTCGTCATCGTCATCCGCGAATTCTTCGCCATCGCGCGCCTCGCCGAAGTCGAGAAGCTGCAGCGACGGGCCTTGGATGCGGTGGCGCGCGACGACCCCAAGGCCGCGCGCGCCCTTGTCGATGAGCTTTCCGCCTTTGTCGCGGCCAAACCGGAGACCGCGGCCGGCCGCCGCTCGCTTGCCGAACTGCGCGGTGAAATCATCGACGGCGGCAACCTGGTGCGGCTTGCCGAGACCGAGATCCTGTCGCCGCTCGATGCTCGCGCCAAGACGATGATCCTGGAGGCCGCAAAGCGCGTCTCGCTGGTGACGGCGGTCAGCCCTCGCGCGCTTGTCGACGTTGCCTATGTCGTGTTCGAGGCCGGCAGGCTAATCCGGCGCCTGTCGGAACTCTATGGCGGCCGTCCCGGCACGCTCGGCTTCTTCCGGCTGGCGCGCGGTGTGCTTGCCCATCTGGCGGTGACCGGTTCGATCGCCGTCGGCGACAGTTTCGTGCAGCAGATCGTCGGCCACGGCCTTGCAGCGAAGCTCTCGGCAAAGCTTGGCGAAGGCATCGTCAACGGCATGATGACCGCGCGCATCGGCATTGCGGCGATGGAAACGACGCGCCCGCTGCCTTTCATCGCGGCAAAGCGACCGGGACTAGGCGATTTCCTCTCGGCGCTGACCTCGTTCGCGACCCGAAAGGAGAGCCAGGCCGACCAGTAAGGTAAACGCAGAAACGGTCGCCAGTGACGAAGCATTAACCAATCTTCTTCATGGTCACTCTGGTTCCAACAGCAGACTCGTTCGTGCCGGGTGTCGTCTATGAAAAGCGTAATCTTGTCCTGCGTCCTGCCCGTGACGGTTGCAGTCGTCGCACCGGTCGGCCTGGTCGAAAAGGCCTTTGGCGCAGAGCCCGACAAGCAGTTTTTCCGTTCGGTGGAAGGTAAATGGGTAGGCCCTGGCGAAATCATCGCCGGCAAATACAAGGGCACGAAATTCACCTGCAATTTCAACGGCTCTACGCCGGACGGCAAGGTCGGCATGACACTGGATGGCGACTGCCGGGTCGGCGTTTTTACCCAGAAGATGTCCGCGACCGTCGAACGCCGGGGTCGGGATGGTTATAGAGGCACCTTCATGGGCGGTTCTGCCGGCAACGGGATGGACATCGTCGGCGGCAATGTCGTCGATCCCCAGAAGGTCGTCTTCACCATCAACCGCAATCAGTTGAACGGCGTCATGCAGGCGCGCGTCCCGGACGACAATTCGATGACCGTGACGGTCGCCGTGCGGGTCAACAAGCAGCTGGTGCCGGTCATCGGCATGAGCCTGAAGCGGATCGACACGGTCGAGGTCGGTTCCATCGCGAAAAACTGAGAAAACGCCTCAGCCAGCCAAACAAAAGGCGGCAGCCAATGGCCACCGCCTTCTTTCTTTTGACGGCTTCGCTCAACCCTTGATGGCGGCAGTCACTTCGTCGTAGGCCTTGCAGGCTTCGTCCAGCGTCGTGGCGTTCTGGTATTTCGTCGTCACGGCCTGCACCTTGGCCGTCAGATCGGCCGCCTTGCTCGGATCCTTGGTGATTGCTTCCTGAAGCGCGGCGGCCATGTCCTGCGCCTTCTTGGTGGCGATCTCCTGCGTGCATTCCGGTCCCTTCGAGCAGGCCGAGGCGGCCAGCGCCGCAACACCAACGGCGACGAGCAAAAACTTCTTCATGTCAGTCATCTCCTCAAAAAAGGCAGCCGCCCATCGCCGCTGCCTTCCAATGGCCGAAGCCGGATGTGCCATAACCTCCGATTGTGGCGGCACGCAACGACCGGGCCGCGTAAACTTGTGTAACGAGGCTGCAACAGGAGCTTGCCGGACAGGCGCCTCCTCTGTTTCCTGCCAATGACCCTGCTCTTCCCGCTAGGTTCCCTGCCCTTGCCTCGCGCTCCCACAGCATGCAAGGAGTGCTTCGAGACAACGGGACGACAGGCATGGCGGCTGAAGCATCGAGCAGCGATCTCGTACAGGTAGTGGCGCTGCTTGCTGCCGGCGTGGTCGCCGTACCGATCTTCAAGCGCATGGGGCTGGGTTCCATCCTCGGCTACCTCGCCGCCGGCGTGGTCATCGGGCCGTTCGGCCTCCGTGTCTTTTCCGAATCGGAAGCCATCCTTCACGTCGCCGAGCTTGGCGTCGTCATGTTCCTCTTCATCATCGGCCTGGAAATGCAGCCGTCGCGGCTCTGGGGCCTGCGCCGCGAAATCTTCGGGCTCGGCGCGCTGCAGGTCGGCGTCTGCGCCGTGCTTCTGACCGGCATCGGGTTGGCCGGAGGCTTTCCGATTGCGCAATCCTTCGTCGCCGGCGCCGGCTTCGTGCTGACGTCGACGGCGATCGTCATGCAGTTGCTCGAGGAGCGCGGCGAGATCGCCACGCCCAAGGGCCAGCGCATCGTGTCGATCCTTCTGCTCGAAGACCTCATGATCGTGCCGCTTCTGGCCCTGGTTGCCTTCCTCGCGCCCGGCGGCGCCGAGACCAGCCTGTCGGAGCGGCTGACCGAGGTCGGTATCGGCATCGCGGCGATTGTTGGGCTGGTGGTGGCGGGACGCTATCTGCTCAATCCGCTCTTCCGCATCCTGGCCGATGCCCGCGCCCGTGAGGTGATGACCGCCGCAGCACTGCTGGTGGTGCTTGGATCGGCTTTGGCCATGCAGCTTTCCGGCCTGTCGATGGCGATGGGCGCTTTCCTTGCCGGCGTACTGCTTTCCGAATCGACCTTCCGCCACCAGCTCGAAGCCGACATCGAGCCGTTCCGCGGCATCCTGCTCGGCCTGTTCTTCCTCGCCGTCGGGATGTCGCTCGATCTCGGCGTCGTCGCACAGAACTGGCGCCTCGTCGCGATCTACGTTGTCGCCTACATGATCATGAAGGCGCTCGGCATCTATATCGTCGCGCGCATGCTCAAGAGCCGCCACCGCGAGGCGCTGGAACGCGCCGTCTTCATGGCGCAGGGCGGCGAATTCGCTTTCGTGCTCTATTCCTCGGCAGCCGCGGTCGGCATCATCGACGCCCAGGCCAACGCCACGCTGACCGCCATCGTCATCATCTCCATGGTGCTGACGCCCTTGGCGATTTTGGCGCTGCGCTACCTCACGCCGCGCGACGAGCAATCGCTCGAGGGCGTCGACATCGCCGATGGCCTCACCGGCAGCGTGCTGATCATCGGCTTCGGCCGCTTCGGCCAGATCGCCAGCCAGCCTTTGCTTTTGCGCGGCCTCGACGTCTCGATCATCGACAACGAGGTCGAGATGATCCAGGCGGCGGCCGATTTCGGCTTCAAGGTCTATTACGGCGACGGCACGCGGCTCGACATCCTGCATGCGGCCGGCGCCGGCCGGGCGCGCGCCGTGCTGATCTGCGTCGACAAGCCGGACGCCGCCGTGCGCATCGCGCAACTGATCAAGGCCGAATTTCCGCTGGTCACCATCCTGGCACGCGCCTTCGACCGCGGCACCGCGCTGCAGCTCATCCGCGCCGGCGTCGACTATCAATTGCGCGAGACCTTCGAATCGGCGCTGGTCTTCGGCGGCTCGGCACTGGAAGCGCTGGGCGTCGATCCGGAAGAGGTCGCCGAAGTGATCGAGGACGTCCGGCGCCGCGACGAAGCCCGTTTCGAGACACAGCTGGCCGAAGGCATCCGCGCCGGCCAGCGCTTCCTGAAGGGCAATATCGGCACGCCGATCCCGACGCCGCTGGCGCAGCCGCGTCGCGCCGGCCGGGCACTGAACGAAGAGACGGCCGGCGTGCTGAACAAGGCAGAAACGAAGAGCTGATAGGGTAACGCATGGCAGAGCTCGACGCGCGAGCGCTTTCCGTCACCAAATTCTGGCGCGACGCCGGCGAGGACGCCTGGTTCGAGAAGAACCACGCCTTCGACGCGGATTTCCACAACCGCTTCCTAGAGCTGCACCATGCCGCGGCCCGCCGGGAATGCGACGACTGGAACGCGCATGCCGAAGGATCGCTGGCGCTGATGATCCTGCTCGACCAGTTCCCCCGCAACTGCTTCCGCGGCACCGGACATATGTATGCGACCGATCCGCTGGCCAGGCATTTCGCCGACCGGGCGATCGCCGCCGGCCAGGACCTGGCCCTAGACGAGGTCGTCCGCGTCTTCCTCTATCTGCCTTTCGAGCATTCGGAGTCGCTTGCGGATCAGGAGCGGTCGGTGGAACTCACGGCCGCGCGGGCGCCGGACTATCTCAAATACGCCGAGGAGCATCTGGAGATCATCCAGCGCTTCGGTCGCTTTCCGCATCGCAACCGGGTGCTCGGTCGCGAGACGACGCCTGAGGAACAGGCATTTCTCGACGGCGGCGGCTTCTCCGGCTGACAGCCGGAGCAATTCCAGGAAAACTGTGTAACGGTTCTCCATCCGCAATTGCGCGAAAGCAAACGGCTCAGTCGAGCCACCACTCCCGGCCCGACGGCAGCCGCTCGATCCCCGACGTGTCGACGACGCCGAGCCGCTCCGACACGCTTTTGCCACCGACCAAGAGATCGGGTGCGATCTCGGACAGCGGGGCCAGCACGAAGGCCCGCTCCAACATGCGCGGATGCGGCACTTCGAGCCCGGTCTCGTGGATCACCCGGTCGCCGAACACGAGGATGTCGATGTCGATCAGGCGTGGGCCCCAGCGCTCCTCGCGCACTCGCTTCAGGCGCCTTTCGACGTCCAGGCAAAGATCGAGGAGAGCGCGCGGCGACAGCGCCGTTTCGATCGCGGCCGCGGTGTTGAGAAAATCCGGCTGGTCGAGCTTGCCCCAAGGCGGCGTGCGGTAGAGCGAGGAGACGGCGGTGACGCGCGTTCTGTCGTCGCCGTCCAGCATGCGCAGCGCCGCGGCCATGGATTTCGCCGGGTCGCCGAGATTGCCGCCGAGACTGAGGTAGACTGCGTTATTCTGGCCAGACAACGGTCACCTCGACATGATCGAGCACGCCCGGCACCGGGGCGTTCGGCTTGCGCACCGTGATCTCGGCTTTCCTGATCTGCGGAAACCGCGCCGCCAGTGCCTTCGCCACCTCCAGCGCCAGCGCCTCGATCAGGAAACGCCGATGCCCGGTGACGATTTTTTCGATGACCGCGAAGGCGATGCCGTAATTGACGGTATCCTCGATGGAGTCCTCCTCCAGCGGACGGCTGGGCTCGACCGTCAGCTCGGCGTCGACATAGAAACGCTGGCCGAGCGTCTCCTCCTCGTCCAGCACGCCGTGCCGGGCAAAGAAGGCGCAGTTCTTCATGCGGATGACATACATGGTCAGCGTCCGGGAGAAAGATTTTCTCGCGCCAGCATAGCATCGGCCACCGCCAGCGCATCCACGTTGATTGCGACATCGTGGACGCGAAAAAGATCGGCCCCTTTGAGCCGCAGGATGACGCTGGTGGCCGCGGTGCCGACCGCACGCTCGGCAGGCTCGCGCCCCGTGACGCCGCCGATGAAACGCTTTCGCGACGTCCCCGCCATCAGCGGAAAGCCAAGTGCCTGAAGTTCCGAGAACCGCGCCATCAGGTCGAGGTTTTCCTCTGTCGTTTCCTTGGCGAAGCCGAAGCCCGCGTCGAGCACGATCTGGCCATCGGAAACATTGCCGGCGCGCGCGATCTCCAGCGATCTGCGCAGGAACAGGAACTGGTCCTCGATCACGTCCGGCAGCTTTTGCCGCTCGCGGCCGGTATGCATGATGATCAGCCCCGCGCCCGTCTCGGCGGCAACCCGCGCGATGCCGGGCTCGCGCTGCAGGCCCCAGACATCGTTGACGATATGCGCGCCGGCGGCAACGGCCCGCCGCGCGGTATCCTCGCGATAGGTGTCGACCGAGATCAGCGCCTCGTCCGATGCCGCGAGCGCCTCGATGATCGGCAGCACCCTCGCCTGCTCCTCCTCGGCGGAGATCGGGGCAAAGCCTGGCCGCGTCGATTCCCCGCCGATATCGATGATGGCGGCCCCCTCTTCCGCCATGCGGCGCGCCTGGGCTATCGCCTTCTCCGGCGCGATGAACAGCCCGCCGTCGGAAAAGCTGTCCGGAGTGACGTTGAGGATGCCGACGACGACCGCCTTTGGGCCGAGGTCGAGATGGCGTCCATGCGCGAGCTGCCATCGCCTTGTCGTCATTGTCCATCAACCATGTGTGATCCGCACGAAATCAATTCCGTTGCGCTGGCAAGGCCCGTAAAGCAAGGTGCGTGAAGAGGCAACATGATGAACCGTCCCCTGCTCTGCACCCTGATGTTCGCGCTCACCGCCATGCCGGCCGGCGCGGCCAGTCTAGTCAAGACCTACAGCTATTTCAGCGTCGGCGGCCGCACGCTGGACGATATCGAAAAACAGCTGACGAAAAACGGGCCTGAAGTGAAGAGCACCGGCTCCAGGCATCCGGGTGCCACGCAGATGGCTTTCACCACCCGGGTCAGCTATGCGCAGACGGCGAATTCCTGCCGGATCGCGAACGCGCAGGTCACCGTGAAGGTCAAGGTAATCCTCCCGGAATGGCGGCGGCCGCGCAAGGCCGATCCGGACGTCAGGCTGTTCTGGGACACGCTGTCGGCGGACATCAAGCGCCATGAGGAGCGCCACGTCGAGATCGCCAAGAACCACGCGCGCGAACTCGAGGACGCGTTGAAGGCGACCTATCCGCAACAGAACTGCGAAGCCGCGAAGGCCAAGGCCGCCGAAATCTCGGCCGCCATCCTCGCCAAGCATGATCGCGCCCAGGTGCAGTTCGACCGCGTCGAAAGCGTCAATTTCGAAAGCCGGATCATCCGGCTCCTGCGCTACCGCATGCAGCGCATCCAAAGCGGCCAGTTGCCGCCGGCTTGACCATCGGAGCGGCGATGCCGGCGAAAGCCAATCCCGCCGAAACATGGTGCCAGATTCGAAAAACTTTCGAGCGGTGGTCGAAAACGGCCTATATCGGACGACATATATCGGGTTCGATGCCCGGCGGACTTTGGCAACACGAGACACGAACGACAGGCGCGAGACGCCCCGCACCGGCTGGCTCCTGCCGGCGGCGCACCGACCTTGAAAGAACGATGCATGGACCAGACCGTCGACAATCGCACGACGATGGCGACAACCGCCTCGCCTTCGATCAGCGAGAGCGAGAAGAACGCCATCATCGGCGGCGTGCTGCTGTCGATGCTTTTGGCGGCGCTTGACCAGACCATCGTCGCGCCTGCTTTGCCGACCATCGCGCGTGCGCTCGGCCACGCCGAGTATCTGCCCTGGATCGTGACCGGCTATCTGCTGACGGCCACGGCGATGGCGCCGCTCTATGGCAAGATTTCCGACGTCTACGGCCGCCGGCCGGTCATCTACGCCGCCATCCTGATCTTTCTCCTGGGATCGCTGGTCAGCGCTCTGGCCCCCAATATGCTGGTGCTGGTCATTGGCCGGGCGATCCAAGGCGCGGGTGGCGGCGGGCTTTTCGCGCTCGCGCAAACCGTCATCGGCGATCTCGTGCCGCCGCGCGAGCGAGCCCGCTACGCCGCCTGGATAGCTGGTACCTGGGCGGTCGCCAGCGTCGCCGGTCCGCTGCTTGGCGGTGTCTTCGCAGAGCACCTGCACTGGTCGCTGATCTTCTGGATCAACCTGCCGATCGGCTTCCTGGCGATGGCGATCATCAACAATCCGCTGAAGAAGCTGCCGATCGCAGCGAAGCACCACCGCATCGACGGACTTGGCGCGGTGCTCCTGGTGATCGCCACGGCGCAGCTGCTCCTGGCGCTCAACTGGGGCGGCAGCACCTATCCGTGGTTCTCTCCGGAAATCCTCGGGCTGGTGGCCTGCTCGGCCGTGTTTTGGGCGCTGTTCGCGCTGCGGCTGCTGAGGGCCAGCGAGCCGCTGATCTCACTCGAAGTGCTGGGCAATCGAATCGTGCTTGCCGGCACGCTGTCGATGTTTCTGCTGCAGGCGGCCAACATTGGCGCCTCGGTTTACCTGCCGGTCTATCTGCAGTCGGTCGTCGGGCTCTCCGTCAGCGAATCCGGCACCGCCATGCTCGGTCTCCTGCTCGGCACCGTCGCCGGCGCCACATTCAGCGGCCGCATGATCCCGCGCTTCGTCCACTACAAGCGCATCGCCATGGTCGGCCTCATTTTGGCGATCGTCTGCATCGGCGTGCTCAGCGCCATCGCGGGACACGCCTCGCTGCTCGAAGTCGAAATCCTGACGACCATGATCGGCCTGGGCAGCGGCACGACCTTCCCCGTCAGCACCGTCTCGGTTCAGAACGCGGTCGATCGCGCCCATCTCGGCGTCGCGACCGGCGTCCTGACCTTCCTGCGCTCGCTGGGCGGCGCGCTTGGCGTCGCCTTGCTCGGCGCCGTCGCGCTCGGCTACGGTCTGCCGCTCTCAGCAGAGGGCTCGCAGACGCATATCGAGCTGACATCGGCGATGCCGTTTGTGATGATCTTCCTGACCGCCGGCATCACGCTTGTCCTGGCATTGATCGCGCTGGCGCTGATGCCGGAAAAGCCGCTGCGCGGCAAGGACGAGCACGCAGAGCCGCCCGTGCTCGGCGAGTGACGGCATCAATCGTGGACGCCGAGCTTCTTTTGCAGACTGGTCGACGAGGTCGTGTACTGGAAGACGATGCGCTCGCCGGGGCTGACGATGCGTTTGGCCGCCTGCGCCATCAGGGCGACCTCATGGAAGCCCGACAGGATCAGCTTCAGCTTGCCCGGGTACCAGTTGATGTCGCCGACGGCGAAGATGCCGGGAACCGATGTCTGGAACTTCTCGGTGTCGACCGGGATCAGGTTCTCATGCAGGTTCAGCCCCCATTCGGCGATCGGCCCGAGTTTCATGGTGAGGCCGAAGAACGGCAGCATGCGGGTGCAAGGCACCTCGACATCGCCATCCGGACCGCCCTTGATCGTCGCGGATGACAGCTGGCCGTCGGCCCCGGCGAGGCCGCTCACCTGACCGACCAGGAATTCCAGCTCTTTCATCTCCTGCATGGCATACATCTTGTTGACGCTGTCGGGTGCGGCCCGGAACTCCGGGCGCCGGTGGACGAGCGTCACGCTTTTGGCGATCGGCTGCAGGTTGAGCGTCCAGTCGAGCGCCGAATCGCCGCCGCCGACGATGACGAGGTCGTGGCCGCGAAATTCCTCCATGCGCCGGACCGAATAGAAGACGCTCTTGCCTTCATAGGCCTCGATGCCCGGGATGGGCGGGCGCTTGGGCTGGAACGAACCGCCGCCGGCGGCAATCACCACCACCTTGGCCTCGAATATCTCGCCTTCGTCGGTGGTGACGCGAAAGCTGCCGTCCTCGAGCTTTTCGAGGCTGGAGACCATACGGTTGAAGGTGAAGTCGGGCTTAAAGGGGTGGATCTGCTCAAGCAGCTTGTCGACCAGGCCCTGGGCAGTGATCAATGGCCAGCCGGGAATGTCGTAGATCGGCTTTTCCGGATAGAGCTCGGCGCATTGCCCGCCGGGACGGTCGAGGATGTCGATGAGATGGCACTTCATATCGAAGAGCCCGAGCTCGAATACGGCGAACAGGCCGATCGGCCCTGCCCCGACAATAAGTACGTCAGTCTTGATTGTATCGGTCATACGATGCGCCTTGTGCCAAACTGGCGCGACACTGCATGAGCATTGGCCTGCTGCCAAGCAGCCACCGGCAAAATGGGAAAATGCAGAGTTGGTTCAGCCCTGGCGTTCGGGCACGCGGACGACGAGGCCGTCGAGCGCGTCGCGCACCTTGATCTGGCAGGACAGGCGCGAGTTTGGCCGGACCTCGTAGGCGAAGTCCAGCATATCTTCCTCCATCGCCTCCGGCTCGCCGACTTCGGCCGTCCAAGCCTCGTCGACATAGACATGGCAGGTCGCGCAGGCGCAGGCGCCGCCGCATTCCGCCTCGATGCCGGGCACCGCGTTGCGGATCGCGTTTTCCATGACGGTCGAACCGTTTTCGGCTTCCACGTCGAATTGAGTGCCGTCATTGGCGATGTAAGTCAGCTTGGTCATTGGTCACCTGAGGAGTCGCAGCGGAGATAATCACTCCACCGGACAAGTCAACTGCGGCAGGAAAACGCCATCAAATGACGTTTTTCGGAAGGTGGCTGCTCGCCGGCGCTGCGGCGGCCGGTTGGAAGCGCGTCGCTCGAACCTTCTGAAGCACGGCGCTTCAGCGGCTGATGGCGGCGATGAAGTCCCTCACTTCCTCGATCAATATGCCAAGCTTCTTCAGGGTGCGGGCGTCCTCGGGCTGCTTTTCGATTGCCGCGGCGCATTCGGCGACGGCAAAGGCACCGATGCCGCGCGCCGAGCCTTTCAGGCTGTGTGCAAGGAGGACCCGTTCCTTGGCATCGGCATCGGCGATCTTGTCCCGCACCGAAAGCGCCTGCTGCACGAAGAGCGCCAGCACTTCCTGTTCGAGCGCGCGATCATCCATCGTCTGCCTAGCAAGATGGGCCATATCCACAGGTCGCGACCCTGCCGTTCCCGACACGTCGCCGCCGGGCATGGAAAACGCGATTCCACTGTCACCACGCATACGCACTGCAACTCCTGCAAAAGGCGGCTTGCCGCCAAAAAAATAGGCGACCCGCGTCGCCATCGGGTTAACGGTTGCCTGGGAAAAATGTTGTCACGGAGGCAGCCCAAATCACGCTTGCGTTAACCCTATATTTAAAGTTTTACGTATCGCCCGGAATGCATGTTTTCTTTACCCCTGTGTGTCATTACGATACGAACGTCCATTTTCAGCCTCCTGTCTGGGACCAGACAAGCCAGAATCAGGCCAAAATCATAAGTCCCGCGGCAGCTAGTACAGGGTAGCGAAGGCATGGCTAAGAAACCGACGACGACCAAATCTCTCGAGAGCGACGTAGCCGCGGAACTGGAAAAGGCGCTTGACCTTGACCTTAACGGCGAAGGCGGGCTCGACATGGCCGCGTCGATGGAAGATCTCGAAGCCCAGATTTCGGCCGCCGCGGACGAACTGGCGCGCGAAGGCCGCAGCCAGAGGGCTGAGCCGGCAAATGAGCCTCAGGCCGCGAAGGCCGCGCCTCAGCCGAAGCCGGCGGAGCTGCGCCCGGTCGAATCGCGCGGTTCGCAGCCGGCCGGTTTTACGCCGGCTCCAGCCGGTTTCACGCCGGCAAATGATGACCGCCAGAAGGATTACCGAACGCTTTTGCACAGCCTCAACCGGCGCGCGTCCAGCACCGTCTACTGGGTCACAGCGTTCATTTCGCTTGCCTGGATGGCCGGCGCCGGCGGCCTCGCCAACCTTCTGTTCGGTCCGGGCATCTGGAAGATCCGTACCTTCGATGAGTTTTTCGCCCGCCCCGAGCTGATCGGCCTGGCGGTTGCGGCGATCATCCCGGTCATTCTGTTCTGGGCCTTCGCCGCGATGATCCGGCGCGCGCAGGAAATGCGCCTTGCCGCGCAATCGATGACCGAAGTGGCCTTCCGCCTCGCCGAGCCCGAAAACCTTGCCCAGGATCGCGTCATGATGATCGGCCAGGCCGTGCGCCGCGAGGTGGCGGCCATGGGCGAAGGCATCGAGCGCACTCTGGCGCGCGCCGTCGAGCTCGAAACGCTCGTCCATAGCGAAGTCAGCCAGATCGAGCGCTCCTATTCCGAAAACGAGGCTCGCATCCGCTCCCTGGTCGACGGGCTCGGCAGCGAGCGCGAAGCGGTCGTCACCCATGCCGAGCGCGTGCGCGCCTCGATCCATGGCGCCCACGAGACGTTGCGCGACGAGATCGGTGCAGCCAGCGACATCATCCGCGACTCGATCCTCAACGCCTCGACCAAGCTGTCGATGACGATCAACAATTCCGGCGACACGCTGATCGATCGCATCAACGAAAGCTCGACGTCGATCTTCGATTCGGTCGAAACCCGGCTCGATTCGATCACCGACCGCCTGTCGACCTCGGGCGAGGCCTTTGCCAGCCTGCTCGATACCCGCATCGCCAAGCTGACTGACACCACCGACGGCCTCACCCGCTCGCTGACCGACCTGCTCGACGACCGCACCAGCGGCATGGTCTCGCTGCTCGGCGGCGCCGCGCGGACGCTGAGCTCCGAGTTCGAAGCGAGCCTCAACGGCATCGAGCGCACGCTGGCCGAGCGCGGCCAGGCGCTGATCGGCGAATTCCAGACCCGCGCCGAGGCGCTCGACACCGGCACGCAGAAGCTCAATGCCGCGCTCGAGGCCCGCGCCCGTCAGATCAACGAGACGCTGGTCGAGCGCGCGCGCGAAATCGCCAACACCTTTGCCGAGAGCAAGGATACGCTGTCGGCGATGATCGACCAGGGCAAGACCCAGATCGGCGCCGATATGGCCGATATCATCTCGTCAACCTCGTCCATGCTCGAAGCCCGCGCCACGGATTTCGCCGGACGCATGGAGGCCGCCCGCCACGTCGTGTCGCGTTCCTTCGACGCCGACATCCAGCGGCTTTCCAATGCCCGTGTCGGCATCGAGGAAGCCGTCGAGAACCACAGCCGCATGCTTTCCGAAAGCCGTGACCGCATGGCCGCCGCCATGCAGGAGGATCTGGCGAAATTCGCCGAGGGCCGCGCCGAGATCGACGCCGCCGTCACCAATCAGGTGCAGAAGCTGGCGGAAGGCCGCAGTCTGATCTCGCGCGCCTTGGAAGAGGACCTGCGCAAGGTCAACGAGTCGCGCGCCACTATCGATGCTTCGTTGGGCAGCCATCTCGAACAGCTCGAAGAGGGTCGCAACCGCCTTTCCCAGGCATTGAACGAAGACTCCGGCAAACTCGTGCAAACTCGCACAATGATTGATGAAATGGTCGCTGGCCATGTCGGCAAACTGGCCGAGGGCCGCAACATTCTGGCGCGCGCGCTGGAAGCCGATCTCGGCAAGCTGGCGGACAGCCGCGCTTCGATCGACGGCCTCGTCGCCGGCCAGGTCGAGAAGATCGCGGAAGGGCGCGCGGTGCTCGCCAAGGCGCTCGAGACCGACATCATCGGCATCAGAAGCCTGATCGAGACCCATTCGACCAAGCTCGCCGAGGATCGGGGCGAGCTCAGCCGCGCGCTGGAGGACGACCTCAGCGGCATCCGTGGCCTGATCGACAGCCACGCCGGCAAGCTCGCGGACGACCGCAGCCTGCTGTCGCAGACGCTGGAGGCCGACCTTGCCAAGCTCGCCGAGAGCCGCGCCTCGATCGACGGGCTGGTCGCCGGCCAGGTCGAGAAGCTCGCCGAAGGCCGCGATATCCTCAAGCGCGCCCTGGAGGCGGACCTCAACACGATCAAGGGCGCCATCGCGGGACACTCCGACAAGGTCCTGGAAGACCGCGCGCAGCTGTCGAAGGCCCTGGAAGCCGACCTGCAGACGGTCAGCGGCGCAATCTCCGACCACCAGAACCGGCTTGTGCAGGATCGCTCGGTGCTGTCGAAGTCGCTCGAGGACGATCTGGCCAAGCTCGCGGAGAGCCGCTCCTCGATCGACGGCCTGGTCGCCGGCCAGGTCGAGAAGCTCGCCGAAGGCCGCGACATCCTCAAGCGCGCGCTGGAAGCGGACCTCAACACCATCCAGGGTGCCATCGTCGATCATTCGCAGAAGATCAGCGACCATCGCGCCGAGCTGTCGCGCGCCCTCGATTCCGACATGACCAATGCCAGCGGTCTCATGCAGACCCACGCCGACAGGCTTTCGCAGGACCGCGCGATGCTGTCCAAGGCCCTGGAGGACGACCTCGCCAAGCTGGCCGAAAGCCGCTCCTCGATCGACGGGCTGGTCGCCGGCCAGGTCGAGAAGCTCGCCGAAGGCCGCGACATCCTCAAGCGGGCGCTCGAAGCGGATCTTGCCAAGCTCGCCGAAAGCCGCGCCTCTATCGATGGCCTCGTTGCCGGCCAGGTCGAGAAGCTTGCGGAGGGCCGCGATGTGCTCACGCGGGCTCTCGAGGCCGATCTCGCCAAGCTGGCCGAAAGCCGAGCCGGTATCGACGGGCTGGTCTCCGGCCAGGTCGAGAAGCTCGCCGAAGGTCGCGATATCCTCAAGCGCGCGCTCGAAACCGACCTGCAGAAGCTGGCGGAAAGCCGCTCGGAGCTCGACGACATCATCTCCGGTCATGTCGGCAAGCTGTCCGAAGGGCGCAACACGCTGGCTCGCGCCCTCGAGGAGGATCTCGCCAAGCTCGCCGAGGCGCGCAAGGACGTCGACCGTTCGGTGTCCGGCCACATCGACCAGATCGCCGCCAAAAGCAGCGACATCTCGGCGGCGATCGCGGCCGATGTCGAGAAGATCGAGCAGGCCTTCAGCCGCCAGACCGGCATCATCGAAGAGCGCGCCAGCACCATGGAGCGTGCGCTCTCGACCGGCGTCGACAATGTGCGCGGCGTTCTCGAAAAGACCGCCGTCTTCGTTGCCGGCGCGCTGCGCGACAAGGTGATGGAAGTCACAAGCACACTGCATGAGCAGGCCGGAGCCGCCTTCAGCGACGCCGATCGCAAGATCGCCGAACGCGCCGAGCAGACTTCGGCCGCGCTGCTCGCCAGGGCCGAAGACATTGCCAACGCCTTCGAGCAGGCCGACCGCCGCCTGCACGAGCGCGCTCAGGACACCTCCAGCATGCTGATGGCCCGCGCCGACGATGCGTCCAACGCGCTCATGGCCCGCGCCGAGGAAACTGCCGACAAGCTGGCCTCCCGCGCCGGCCAGATCGCCGGCACTTTCGACGCCGCCGACCAGAAGCTGGTCGCTCGCGCGGTCGAAACGGCGCAGTCGCTGGCGGCTCGCGCCGGCGACATCCTGCGCAACTTCGAGGGCGCCGACGAGCGGCTGAGCATGCGCATCACCGAATCGGCCGAAGCCTTGGCCGCACGCGCCTCCGATCTCGGCCGCATCT
>NZ_JHQR01000318.1 GCF_014843825.1 Mesorhizobium silamurunense | reverse complement strand
AGCGCGACGTCTTCGCCAGTCAGATCCTCGACGCTACGGACGCCGTCGCGGGTTTCGACTGGACGCTCGCCGACATCGGCGAGCGTCATCGCCGCTTCAGCGCGGTGATGAAGGCGGAAGTCCAGGCGCTCGCCGAACGAGAGATGCCGAGCCGCGCCCTCCACGCTGCCCGACGACGGCCGGCAGCGCGGCGGGCGCCGGCAAACGACACCAATCCGCCGTCCGCCGCCGGCTCGATCACGCAACGCAACCGAACAGGGATGAGACCATGACCGCGCATATGATGAAGGACGGATGGATCGGCGTCGTCAACGGACGCCCGCAGGTGGGCGCGTCCGCCGAGCGCTCACGGCGGACACGGGCGCAGGATATCGACGCGTTCGCCGAGATGACCGGCGACCGCAACCCGCTGCACTACGACAAGCGGCTTGCCGAGGCATCGGTGTTCGGCAGGCTGATCGTCCAGGGCGGCGTTACTTCAGGCATCCTGAACGCAGTGGTGGCAGAGGACCTTCCCGGTCCGGGCTCGGTGTTCCTCGAAGTCTCATGGAAATTCGTCAAGGCGGTCGGCGTCGGCGAGCTGATCACCGGGAGGGTCGAGGTCACGGAGGTGCGTTCCGACAAGCCGATCACGAAACTGGAGACATCGGTGCGCAACGAGGCCAGCGAGGTTTGCCTCACCGGCACCGCGACCGTATTCACCGTGCCGCTGGCCAAGAGCTGAATGCGCCTGGTCCCCGATTGCCTATCTATTTGATGCCACACGCATCTGGGGCATATATTTGCTTACCGGAAGCATTGGAGCGGCAATGCTTGAAGCGACCATCACCTGCCCCGAGTGCGGACATCGCGAAAAAGAGACGATGCCCACGGATGCCTGCGTTCATTTCTACGAATGCCGTGGGTGTGGAACGCTCTTGAAGCCTCGTGCCAATGACTGCTGCGTGTTCTGTTCCTACGCCGATCACCCGTGTCCGCCGCTGCAGGAGAACCGCGCAGCCCACCGGGGCTGAAGGTCAGACGCCATGACGGGCAGCTGGACAACCGCCCGCGGTCTTACGATCCCGCCGTCTCGGCGACGAAGGCCCGGACATGGCCGATGAACTCGTCGAAGGCCGGCTCACCTTCGAGCAAGATGTGGTTTTGGCTTTCCAGTTCGAAGAAGCGCGCGCCGGGAATGCCGGCGGCCATGGTGCGGCTGGACTCGACAGGGGCAACGTTGTCTTCACGCGCGTGCAGCACCAGGGTCGGCACCCGCACCTTCTCCAGGAGCTCGCTGACATCGATCACCGAGAAGGCGCTCTGCAGGCGCCAGGCGTCGTCCGGCGACACGGTCCGAAGCATCAAATCGTCCATCCAGGCGAAATGCTCGTGCGTGGCGCCGGGGATGAACATGGAGCAGAAGGCCTGGCGGAACATCGGATTCGGCTTGCCCCAGCTCTCGCGCATCAGCGTCGCCACGGCCTCGCGCGTGGCGATCTCACCCGCGTCGCCGCGCGCCCGCCAGCCTTTGACATAGCCGCCATAGAGGATCATGCCCGACACTTTCTCGGGATGGCGTATGGCGTAGGCGATCGAAACCGCGCAGCTCTGCGAGAGGCCAAGTAGCGTGAAGCGATCGAGCCCCGCCGCCTCGACCACGCATTCGAGGTCCGACACCATGGTGTCGAACGAGACGTCGACCACGTGGCGTTGCGACAGGCCGTTGCAGCGCTCGTCGTAGCGCACCAGCTGGTTCTCGCGCGACAGTTCCGACATCCAATGCCGCCAGATCGGGCTGTCCCAGTCGAAGGTGAGATGCGACATCCAATGCGCGGCGCGAAGGATGGGCGGGCCGCTGCCGGTCTTGGCAAAAGCGAGCCTGTGCCGTCGCGAGCCCGGCAGAAATGAACGGCGCGGCCGGGGTCCTGCGCGGCTGCCGGGTTCTTTCCCGGCGAAGGCGAAGGTGATTGCACCTGGGCCACGCCAGCAGCGCCGGGTTGCGCAGAGCGTCCCGTGGGCTGGGCGGCGGCCGCCCTCACCTTCTCCTCCAGCACCTCGATCTCTTCCGCCAGGCCTATGTCCT
>NZ_JHQR01000320.1 GCF_014843825.1 Mesorhizobium silamurunense | reverse complement strand
GCAGCCTGAAATGGCCACGCCGCCTGAGACGGTGGCGCCGCTCCCGCCGCAGCCCTCGGCGCAGCCGACCGCGCCGGAGGGCCATCGTGACGCTGTAGTCTGGCTGGCGGTGTCGGCAGACGGGCATGAGATCATGAGCGCCAGCACCGACCGCATGATCAAGCTCTGGGACATCGACGGCAAGCGCCTGATCCGCAATCTGGGCGTCCATAAGGACATGGCGCGCACCGCGCTCTTCATGCCGGACGGCAGAACCGCGCTCACCGCCGGCGACGACGGCGAGATCGCGCAGCGCCAGCTGTCCGACGGCGCGGTGCTGCACGTCTTCTCCTCAGGGCAGAACGGCGGCGTCAACAAGCTCGCCGTCAGCCCCGACGGTAAGCGCGCCGTCAGCGGGCACGACACCGGCTCCGTCATCGTCTGGGATCTTGAGAAGGGCACTGTCCTGCACCTGCTGCCCGGCCATGACTGGTCGGTAAGCGCCGTCGCCGTCTCACCCGACGGCACCAAGGCGTTGACCGCCAGCATCGATGGCGAGCTGAAGCTGTGGGACATAGTCGCCGGCAAGCAACTGCGCAGCTGGCTCGGCCACGACCGCGGCGCTTACGGTGCGCTCTTCACGGCCGACGGCCATCATGCGGTGACCGGCAGCGGCGACTACACGATCAAGCTCTGGGACCTGGATAGCTTCAAGGAAGTGCGCCGCTTCGACGGCCATTCCGGTACCGTCTATGCGCTGGCGCTGTCGGCGGACGGCAAACGCCTGGGCTCCGTCTCGCTCGACGGCACCGCCAGGCTATGGAACATGGACACCGGCGCCGAGATCGCCGAGTTCGACCCCGGCACCGGCCCGATATACGCGGTCGCCTTCGCCGCCGACGGCACGCTGCTGACCGGCGGCATCGACCGCACCATCCGCGACTGGCCGGCAGCAGGCGGGGATGGCACGGTGCTGTTCGCTGGGGCGCCGGAGTAGCTTTTTATTACAGCGTATATTTCAGAACGGCCCAGATTGCGCTATCAACTACTGTTGATTGCAAATGGGCGGGTGATCTTGAGCAATTTCGAATGGCCACCTGGGTCGCAGACGAAAGTCTATAGCCCGCGTTTGCCGCGTCCCGGGCCATTGCTGTGCCTCGCCTTGGTAGTCCTGGCCGTCTATGTCCTGTTCGGGCCGGTCAAAAACTACTATGTGCAGTGGTCTGCCATAAGAAAGATGCAGGCCGCCTTCCTGGCCAAAGACTATGGTGAAGAGTTTCGACAGCTTTCGCTGCTTGCTAACATGGGCAACGTGGATTCGCAGGGCTATCTAGGCGCTATGTACTGGCGCGGCGAAGGAACCGCGCAAAACGACTAGCAGGCGGTCTATTGGTGGCGCAAGTCCGCTGACGGAGGAAATGCGGAGGCTCAGGCCGCGCTTGGTCAGGCTTATTCTCTGGGGCGCGGTGTCGCGAAGGACGATCAGCTTGCCGCCAGTTTGGCGAAAAAAGCGGCCGACAAGGGCAATGCTAATGGCGAATACCAGCTCGGCGCTCTGTACTTTCGGGGCCAGGGGCTGACCAAAAGCGATGAGCAGGTGGCGCAAGGCGGTCGATGCGGGGAGCGTCGAGGCCGCTTACAGTCTCGGTCAGGTTTACTTCGACGGCCAGGGCGTCAAAAAAGACGACAAAATGGGAGCGATGTGGACCCGCCGGGCGGCCGACAAGGGGCATCCAGAAGCCGCCTATGTCCTCAGCAAGGCTTACAAGTTCGGTCTAGGAGTCGGCAAAGACAGCCAGCTCGCAGCCATATGGGCGCGCAAGGCTGCGGATCAGGGGAACGCGAATGGCCAATACATGCTCGGCGTTCTCTACCATGAAGGTGAAGGGCTGGCGCAGGACGAGAGGCTGGCATTTCAATGGTGGATGAAGGCCGCGATCAGCGGCGTTCCCCAGGCGCAGTATAGCGTTGGAAGCGCTTATACGCTCGGAAAGGGCGTGGGCAAGGACGACGCTCAAGCTGCAGCGTGGTATCGCAAAGCGGCCGAGCAAGGCGACGTTCAGGCGCAGTCGGCGCTGGCAGCCGCTTATTCAACGGGCAGAGGTGTTGCCAAGAGTGACGCGGACGCGGCGTCTTGGTGGTTGAAAGCAGCCAACCAGGGCGACGCCAGCGCGCAGTCGAATCTTGGAGTCGCCTATTCAAAAGGCATTGGCCTGGTCCAAAGCGATGCGAATGCGATGCTTTGGTGGCTGAAGGCGGCCAAGCAGGGGCATGTTTCAGGTCAGTTGGGGGTTGGATACGCCCACGCCAATGCCAAGGGCGTAGCCAGGGACCTCAAAGCAGCCGAGTTCTGGTGGCTGGAGGCGGCAAAGGCCGACAATGTCGATGCTGAGTTCGGTCTTGGGACGCTCTACTATTTTGGGATTGACGGCAAGCCAAACTACCGCGAAGCGGCCAAGTGGTTCCTCAAGGCAGCGGAGCACGGCAACGCCCAGGCCAAGACCTATATCGAGCTTATGAAGCAGAACGGCCAGTTCGACAGCAAGACGTTGTGATCGCGTGCAAAGCTGCGAGCATCGCGAACATTAACAAGCGCTGGCGCGGTCTAAGCCGTCGGCAGGACAGCATCTCCCTCTGCCGGTCCATCCTCCACCGCAGGCGAAACCCATCGCGACATCTAATCTCCCCCTTGCGGTATAGACATCCGGCAGGGCAAGAGGTGACGGAAACGCCAACCTAACAGCCAATCATGTCCACACTCCACCTCGTCGAAGCCTCGATCGCCGACCTGCGCCGTGCGTTAGAAGCGGGCACCGTCACCAGCGTCGAATTGGTTGGCGCATATCTGCGGCGCATTGCCCATTACGACCGCCACGCCATCGCGCTCAACGCCGTGCCGATCCTCAATCCAAAGATGTTCGAAGAGGCGGAAGCTTCCGACCGGCGGCGCCGAGAGGGCAAAACTCTCGGGCCGCTCGACGGTATCCCTTACACCGCCAAGGACAGCTACAAGGCGAAGGGCCTAACGGTCGCCGCCGGCTCGCCGGCCTTCGAGTATCTGGTCGCCACCGAGGACGCATTCACCATCGCCCGGCTGCGCGCGGCGGGCGCGGTGCTGATCGGGCTCACCAACATGCCGCCGATGGCCAATGGCGGCATGCAGCGCGGCGTCTATGGCCGCGCCGAAAGCCCGTACAATGCCGACTGGCTGACCGCCGCTTTCGCCTCAGGTTCGTCCAATGGCTCGGGCACGGCGACGGCCGCGAGCTTCGCCGCCTTCGGGCTGGGCGAGGAAACCTGGTCGTCCGGCCGCGCGCCGGCCTCCAACAACGCGCTTGTCGCCTACACGCCCTCGCGTGGCGTGATCTCGGCGCGCGGCAACTGGCCGCTGGTGCCGACGATGGATGTGGTGGTGCCGCATACGCGCACTGTTCCCGACATGCTGGAACTGCTCGACGTGATCGTCGCCGACGATGCCGAAGCGAGGGGCGATTTCTGGCGCGTGCAGCCCTGGGTGCCGATCCCGCAAGCCTCGACGCTGAGGCCGGCAAGCTATGCCGGGCTGGCGTTGCAAGGCGCGCTCAAGGGCAAGCGGCTCGGCGTGCCGAAAATGTATATCGGCAAGGACGCCGGCGCCGAGCGGCCGATCGAGACCCGCGCTTCGGTGCTGGAGCTCTGGCGGCAGGCCGCGCGTGACCTGGAAGCGCTCGGCGCCGAGGTGGTCGAGGTCGATTTCCCCGTCGTCTCCAATTACGAGCGCGACCGGCCGGGCGCACGCTCCATGGTCGATCGCGGCCTGGTGCCAAAGGAGTTTGCCGCCCGCGAGATCTGGGATCTCTCGATCTGGTCGTGGGACGATTTCCTGCGCGCCAATGCCGATCCGGCCATCCCCGATCTCGCATCTGTCGATGGCCCGAAGATCTTTCCGCAGCCGCCGGGCGCGCTGCCCGACCGCTACGGCGACGACGGTTTTGACCTTGCCGAATATGTCGAGCGGGCGAAGCAAGGCGTGGCGCCGCTGCAAGAAATTCCCACCATGGAGGAAGGGCTGAAGGGTCTGGAGGCAACGCGCCGCGTCGATTTCGAGGAGTGGCTGCAGGCGAACAGGCTCGATGCCGTGGTGCTGCCCGCCGCCGCCGATGTCGGCCCGGCCGATGCCGACGTCAACGAGGCCTCCGCCGAGCTCGCCTGGCGCAACGGCACCTGGGTCGCCAACGGCAATCTCGTCTGGCGCCATCTCGGCATCCCGACGGTGACGGTGCCGATGGGCACCATGCCCGATATCGGCATGCCGGTGGGCCTGACCTTCGCGGGCAAGGCCTATGACGACACGGCGCTGCTGCGCTTCGCCGGCGACTACGAGCGCGCCACCCAGCGCCGCACCGTCCCGCCGCGCACGCCGGCGCTGGCGGATGATGTGTTCGCAGAGAGCAGGGGCGCTGGAGGTCGCGCCGGCGATGAGTCGCTCACGCTTTCGCTGGTTGCCGAAACGGTTCGCGCTGGCGACACCGACGAGATCGCGATCGCGCTGGAGATCGATGCTGCCGGCACGGGACCGGATGCAGCCACCGTCAAGGTCCACGTAAACGGTGAGCCGGTCCTCATGCAGGCGGATGGCAGCCGCTACACCGGTCGGGTCGTGTTGCCGGCCTCGACACATCAGGGCTTCCACAGCGTCTGGCGCGGCTCCTATGGCTCGATCGTCACGGCGATCGTGCGGTTGCCGGATGGATGCGTAGCGGGGGCTTATGTGGTGACAGGCGGGATTGGCTGAGGCGCCGAAACTGCTGATCTCCCCCTTGTCGGGGAGATGGCCGGCAGGCCAGAGGGGGGCGCTGTCCCGCCGGCGTCTCAGTTAACTTGGCAACCAGTAGTGACGTGTCTCGCAAGAGACAAATGCGCGAAGTAGCGTTCCTTCGCGCCCCCCTCTGCCCTGCGGGGCATCTCCCCGACAAGGGGGAGATCAGCAGTTCAGGCGCCGCTGCTACTCCACCCAATCCACCACCAGCGCGACCACCCCAAACGCCGCCCCCGCCGCGCACACGGCATTCCATCCGCCCCACGCCCAGCTAATCCCCGCCAGCAGCGACCCAACCGCGCCGCCGAGGAAGAATATCCCGACGAAGAGCCCATTGAGCCTCCCGCGCGCCTTCGGCTGCAGCAGGTTGACGGCGCGGCGGCCGAGCGTCTGGTCGCCGGTGACGCCGATGTCGAGCAGCACGGCGCTGGCGCCCATCAGCGCGAGCGGCAGCCAT
>NZ_JHQR01000316.1 GCF_014843825.1 Mesorhizobium silamurunense | reverse complement strand
GGACTCTTATGTCAGGCGAGAACCACTAGGCCCGAAGCCGGCGTCGATCGCTGGCGTCGCATCGGTGGTCGACGGCGACACGATCGAGATCCACGGCCAGCGCATCCGCTTCAACGGCATCGACGCCCCGGAGAGCAAGCAATATTGCGACGACGCCAAGGGCTTCGAATACCCCTGCGGCCGGCGATCGGCCGAAGCGCTGGATGCGTTCCTGGCTGCATCGAGGCCGGTACAGTGCACGTTCGTGACCTGGGACCGCTATCATCGCTTCGTTGGCGACTGCAGGCGTGCAGACGGCGCCAGCGTGGCCGCTTGGATGGTCGAGCATGGTCAAGCGCTCGACTGGCCCCGCTACAGCCACGGCGCCTATGCAGAGCAGCAGGCGCAGGCGGAGGCGGCAAAGCTTGGCATATGGGTCGGTGCCTTCCAGGCGCCTTGGGAATGGCGCGTAGAGCATGCCGACAACGCGCCGCCATCAAGCCAGCCGCTTGGCATCATAAGCCGCCGGCAGGTCGCGCAGAGCGGCTATTCCTGCGAGCCTCGCCGGACCTGTTCCCAGATCAGCTCCTGCGATGAGGCCAATTGGTATCTGCAGAATTGCTCATGGGGCGGGAAGCTCGACCGCGACAAGGACGGAATTCCCTGTGAGAGCCTTTGTTAAGGGGTTTGACTATGGAAGCCGTTTGTTTACGTCCCCAGCGCGTTCTGTGTGTTGTCGTTCATGGTCAGCGCCGCGATGGCGTTTCTCGTCATGACGCTGTTTGCGGCGTCGTCTTGAGGATGCGCAAGCACTCTATCGGAGTGCTTGAGCCGGCGTAGTTGGAAGGCCGATGCGCCCAGCCACGTGCTGCCGGCGAGAAAGAAACGCCTCGTCGATAAGGCTACGGGCCGATGACGAATGCTGCCGTGAAATGGTGGAAAACGAAAATCAGCGTCGTGAACATTGCGGCGCTGAAGACACCGAGAACCGTCGCAAGAAAAAGCCTCTCGATCCGCTGGGACTGAAGTTGCTTCTCAATGCTTCTTCCGAATGTCGGCTGAGAGAGAATTTGAGATTCCGGCAACGCGCCGTGATGACCGCATTGCGGGCATTTTGGCGTCTTCGAACTAATCAGCCTCGTGCAGCCAGCACAGATGACCGGCATTTTGACTATACCCCGCTCCCTATTAATTAGATTAGCACGAGCGAAAGCGGTGCGCTGAAAGGTTTGCGCCGACTGGTTAACGCGGCTCTGGATTCGGGCCGGCTTTTGTTCAAGGCAGACGGCGGCGCGTGCCCTGTCTCACTTCGGGACCAAAATGCTGGCACCTGTCTTGCATGGAAGAGATTGCCGGTGTCCTCCCACCGGACCTGATCGGGGGATCAGGAAGTACTTTCGCCGGGCTTGAGGTAAAAGGGGTTCCTCGCCCGGCGAGTTTTCCTCCGATGTTTTGCTAGCGCCCAAAGATGGTGATCGACCCGCCGGTCAGGTTGCCGCCGGTGTTGTTGCTGAACCGCAAGGCGTTGATCGGCGAGGTTGACTGTACGAACAGGGTCGCGATCGCGGTCGTCTGGTTTTCTATGATCTTCGATACACCGTTCAGGCCGGATTGCGGGATCTTGACGATGCTCGATCTTGCGAGAGCGGAATTGGCTGTGCCTGACCTTGCCCCTTTGATCTAATCCGGT
>NZ_JHQR01000312.1 GCF_014843825.1 Mesorhizobium silamurunense | reverse complement strand
TGCTCGATGGACCGGCCGTGCTCGGCCGCGCCGCCATGGACGAGATCGACAACCGCCACGGCTCCCGCTCGCTGCGCGAGGGTCTGGTCGCGGCCATGCGCGCGCGCTCGATGATCAAACTGCCGGTCGAGGCGCTGACCGCCTTGCTGGCCGCCGCCTTCGACCGGGCAGCTTTAGCCATCGAGGCCGGCGCATCGGACGAGGATTATCGCGCCGTTCTGCTGGCGCTCATGGACGGCTTGTCTCCGGCCCCTCCTCCGTCCAGACGCCCGGCTCCATCTCGTTGAAGCAGCCGAGCTGCCGCTTGAATTCATCGATCAGCCAGGATGCGGCGGGCTTGGGGCTGCGGTCGGTGCGGTGCATGGCATAGAGCGGCGAGCGCACCTCGCGATAGGGTTCGAGATCGAGCTCGACAAGCCGGCCGCTTGCAAGGTCGTCGGCGATCAGCCAGCGCGGCAGGCCGCCCCAGCCAAGGCCGTCGCGCATCAAGGCATGCTTGGTGCGCACATCCGTCAATCGCCAGGTTCGATAGGCAAAAACGCCATAGTCGCGGCCGCGCGTCCGCTCCGACTGGTCGGAGACGACGAGCTGGATGTGCTCGCGCAGATCCTCGACGGCCACCGGCTTCGGCAGTTTCGCCAGCGGGTGGTCGGGCGCCGCCGCCGGCACCATCGAGGTGAAGCCGATGCGCAGCAGATTGACGTCGGCATCGCCTATCAGCCCGCCAAAGCCGAGATCCGACTGGCCATTGACGACCTGATCGACGATCAGGCCGAGCGAGCCGATATAAAGCCGCAGCATCACCGCCGGGAACTGTGACTCGAAGGCCTTGAGTACCCGCACGAGCGCCGGCGAGGGCAGCGCCACGTCGACCGATACGGTCACTTCGGCCTCCAGTCCCTGCCGGTAGCCGTCGGCGCGCGAGCGGATGCGCTGCAGGACGCCGATCATGCATCTTGCGTCCTCCAGCATGGCCTTGCCGACATCGGTCAGCTGCGGCTCGCGCACGCCTTCGCGCTCGAACAGTTTCAGGCCGAGCTGCGCTTCGAGATTGGCGATGCCGTAGCTCACCACCGACTGCGCCCGGTTGAGCTTGCGCCCCGCGGCCGAGAAGCTGCCGGTGTCGGCCACCGCCACCAGGATCTGCAATTGGTCGAGCGTGGGATTTGGCTGCATGATCAATCCATATTCTAGATGGACACCATACAAATTATACCAGTTTTTCAGATAGGGCGGCAATCCCATATTGGCGAGGGAAGTTCAATCCAACCCCAAGGGACACCGCCATGTCTATTCTGCTTGTTACCTCCAGCCCGCGCGGCGCTGCTTCGCACTCGACGCGCGTCGCCACCGATCTCGCTCAGAAGCTGCTTGCCGCCGACCCGTCGGCCAAGCTTGTCGTGCACGATCTCGTCACCAAGCCGCTGCCGCATATCGACCCCGATTATGCGACCGGCATCTACACGCCCGCCGAGGCGCGCACCCAGCGCCAGGCCGAGGTGGTTGGCGTCTCCGATGCGGTGCTCGACGAAGTGTTCGCGGCCGACACAATCATCCTCGCCACCGGCTTCATCAACTTCAACATCTCCTCGACGTTGAAGTCGTGGATCGACCACGTGGCCCGCTCCGGCAGGACTTTTGCCTACGGCGAGAACGGCCCGAAGGGCCTCGTCACCGGCAAGAAGGTCTATATCGTGCTCGCTTCCGGCGGCATCTACTCGGACGGCGCCGCGGTGCAGATGGATCACGCCATTCCCTATCTGCGCAGCGTGCTTGGCTTCCTGGGCATGACCGATGTCGAGGTCATCCGCGTCGAAGGCGTCGGCATGGGCGCCGACGCGGTCACTGCCGCCCTTGCCAAGGCCACCGCCAAGGTCGACGCCATCGCTGCCGCGGCAGCGAATGCCGATCAAGTCGCGATCGCGGCATAACTTCTGCTCTGGAAACTGAAAAGGCAGGCACCGGTTGGCGCCTGCCTTTTTTGCATGCCCGTCAGGCGGTGGAGCACAACCAAGGCGGCAAGACCGCCGCCGGATAATCGCAGCGATCCAGAATGCGGTGCCGATCTGGAACGACTTTTTCTTTCCCCTGGTTCTGATCATCTCCGACAATTTGAAGACACTGCCGCAGGGGCTGACTGTGTTCGTCGGCGAATTCACCACCGACTGGGGGTGCTGTTCACCGGGCTGACACTGGCGGCGCTGCCGATTACGCTGCTTTATGTCGTGCTGTCGAAGCAGTTCATTTCCGGCATCACCCAAGGGGGCGGACAAATAAGGCGCGGTCAAATAGCGAAAGATCGAGGCACCATAAAGTGGCGAACCAGAACAAGATCATCATCACCTGTGCGGTCACAGGCTCGATCCATACCCCGTCAATGTCGCCGCATCTGCCGGTGACGGCGGAAGAGATCGCGACCGCGGCCATCGAGGCGGCCGAGGCCGGCGCGGCGATCGTCCACCTTCATGCCCGCAATCCTATCGACGGGCGCCCCGACCAATCGACGGAGGCGTTCGCGCCTTTCCTGCAGGTCATCAAGCAGCGCTCCAACTGCGTCATCAACATCACCACCGGCGGTGCTGCGACCATGAGTGTGGAAGAGCGGGTCAAGCCGGCGAAGGTTTTCGCGCCCGAGGTCGCGTCGCTCAACATGGGGTCGATGAACTTCGCGCTGTTTCCGATGCTGGAGCGGTTCAAGACCTTCGAGCACGACTGGGAGCGGCCCTATCTCGAAAGCTCGCGCGACCGGATTTTCCGCAACACCTTCGGCGACATCGAGCACATATTGCGCACCTGCGCAGACAACGGCACGCGCTTCGAGATCGAGTGCTACGACATTGGCCATCTCTACACGCTGGCGCATTTCGTCGACCGCGGCCTGGTGAAGGCGCCGTTCTTCGTCCAGAGCGTGTTCGGCATCCTCGGCGGTATCGGCACGCATCCGGAAGACGTCGCCCATATGAAGCGCACGGCAGACCGCCTGTTCGGCAACGACTACCACTGGTCCGTCCTGGGCGCCGGCCGCCATCAGCTTCCGATCGCCACCCAGGCGATCGCGCTGGGCGGCAATGTGCGCGTCGGCCTGGAGGACTCGCTATGGATCGGCAAGGGCAAGCTCGCCCGCTCGAGCGCCGAACAGGTGACCAAGGTGCGCCAGATCATCGAAGGCCTCGGCGCCTCGATCGCCACGCCCGACGAGGCGCGGCAGATCCTCCAGCTCAAGGGCGGCGACAAAGTCGCGTTCTGATCGGAGCAAAAAGGACCGCGCCGGCTACCCGAACATCCGCTCGCCTTGCTCGTCGACGAGCTGGATGCCTTTCTTGATCGAGATGTCGATGGCATCGTCCAGACCGGCGAAACGGTCGGCGCGGATGAAACGGTGCTCCTTCATCACGCCGTCCACTTCCTTCGAGACGACGCCGCAGGTCTGGTACTGGCCGTCGGCCTTGTAGGGCGTGGCGCTGATCAGGAATCCCTTGTGCTCGACCTGCTTTGCCGGCTTCGCGGCTCCAGACTCTTTTGCCTCGCCGCCACCGCCGCCGAAAAGACGTTTCAGAAAAGACATTTCGGTATCCTCCAACGGCAATCGTCCTGCATCACATAGCGTGTTGCAGGACGATTTTCAGTAGCTGCCCTTGGCTGAACGGGCAATAGGCGCCTCGCAGCCGGCCGTTGTCCTCAGCGGTGCGACAAGGCCTCGAGCGCCGCGGCGGCGTCTTCCAGGATGCTGATCGCCTCGGCCTGCTTGTCTTCCGGCGCATCGACGATGTCGCCGAGCGCGGCGCGCAGCCGGTGGCGCAGCGCGCGGAACCGGTCGCGCTTTTCGTCGCGCTTCTCGTGGCGACCGCGCCGGCCGCCATCCTCGCCGTCGTCGCTCCAGCCGAACCAGTCGCGGGCCTTGGCCATCTTGCGGCCGAAACGCTCGAGATGGTCGAGCACATGATCGATCATCTCGCGGTTTTCCTCGAGATGCGCCCTGCCCGCCTCGGTGATCGAAAACACCT
>NZ_JHQR01000317.1 GCF_014843825.1 Mesorhizobium silamurunense | reverse complement strand
CGCCGCGCTGGCCGCAAGGACGAGGACCGCAAGGGCCGGGGCGAGCGCAAGAAAGGCGCGGACCGCCAGGCAAGGCATGGCGAGGAAGAGACGCCGGAGACGGCACGCGAAGAGCCGCCGGTCGCCGAGGTTGCCGACATTGCCGAGCGCCGCGCCCGCAAGGACGCGATCCGCTCCGAAAATGACCGCAACAAGGGTTCCGCCAACCGCAACGAGCAGCGTGGCGGTGCCCGTCCTCCGCGTGACCACAACCGCCCTGCCCGCCACCGCCATGAAGAGGACGACGCTACTGTCGGCTTCGGCGACGATGTGCCGGCATTCATGCGGATCGTCGCAAAAGTCTGATCTTCGATATCAGCGTCGGCAGAGACGAAGCGGCCCCGCGCGGGGCCGCTTTTTTTGCTGCTTACCCTGAAGGGTTCAGGCAAGCGTTGTCTCTTACATCGGTCCCGGCATCATCTTGGTCGGTTTTTCCAGCATCGGAAAATCGGCTTTGTCGCATTTCACCTTCGGGTTCGTCGGACTGAACATGCCGTTCGGGTTGTCCCTGAACAGCCAGGCGTGAAGATCGTAGTGCACGAACTCCCTCGGGATGAGCGGATAATGCCCCTCCATCGGCCCCATGAATTTCTGGCCGAATAGGCTCGGCGCTTCCTTGACGTCCGGCGTCAGCGGCACCAGCCATTCCACCCCGACCAGTTTCAAGCCCTTCTTGGTCGGCTCATAGATCAAGACGTTGGGTTTCATCGGGTCGAGCTTCTGGCCGACGCTTGGGACATTGACGAAATGGATGCCCATGGCGCCCTTCGGATATTCCATCGCGCCCGCTATCTTCTCGCCGGAGTAGTAGACGCAACCGACGGTCGACAGATAGAGGTCGCGCACGGCGGCCGTGTAGTCCTCATATTTGGCCAGCGATTTCTTCAAGGCTTCGATGTCGGCCTTGTTGGCGTCCTCGGCCTGAGCCGTGGCGGCGCCAAGCCACGCGCCCAAGAGGCCAGTCAAAACGAGGGCGCCGCAGCGCCCAAGGCGAGCCGTTCTTGTCATGCATTCCTCCCAGATTTCTAATCTGGCCGTGCAAGACCGAGGCGGAAAAATGTTGATTGCGCGGCCGGTTACCGCCTCATCCCTCTGGAACAACCTCGATGCTAGTCCTTTCCAGGGTTCTGGAAAAGTATCAATTAGAGCAAGCTAATGGTCTAAGACTTTTGACCTAAAGCGCGTCGCGCTGAAACGGATTCAGGCGACGCGCTTTAGGTCTTTATGCATGTCGTTTTCGCAAAAACCGCTGCACGCTTTGCGCGACATGCATTAATTTGAGGTCGCGCCAATAGAAACGGCCCCTTGCGGGACCGTTTTGCTTGTTGCTTCGCTGGAAGCGGTTTTCTCAGGTGAGCGGCGACAGCTGGATCTCGACGCGCCGGTTCTGGGCACGGCCCTGAGCCGTCGCGTTGGATGCGATCGGACGTGTCTTGCCGAAGCCGGTGACCGCGAAGCGGCGGGAATCGACGCCCTGGCCGGAGAGGTAGTTGGCGACTGCCAGCGCGCGACGCTGCGACAAATCGAAATTGTGCTCGGCGCCGCCGGTCGAGTCGGTGTGGCCGAAGACGTCGACCGTGGTCTGGCGGAACTTGTTCAGCACCAGCGCCACCGAGTTCAGCACCGGGTAGAAGCCCGGCTTCACCGCGTCCTGGTCGACGTTGAAAGTGATGTCGGACGGCATGTTGAGGATGATCTGGTCACCGCTGCGGGTGACGCTTACGCCTGTGCCCTGCAACTGGCGGCGGAGCTCAGCCTCGTTCTGGTCCATCGTCGCGCCGATCGCGCCGCCGGCAAGCGCGCCGATGCCGGCGCCGATCAGCGCGTTGCGGCGGTCATTGCCGCCGGCCAGCAGACCAAGGCTGGCACCTGCCAGTGCGCCAAGGCCGGCGCCGGCCGCGGTATTGGAGATCTTCTGGTCGCCGGTATACGGATCGGTGGTGGTGCAGGCGCTCACGAGCACAGCCGTCGCCACGACGACGAGCACGGTCTTCTTCATAAGATGGTCCCTCTCCAAATCGCGGCCATTGCAGCCGCGCCAAATCAGCCCTTCCGCATGCCTTGTAACATGAATTGCGGCAAAAAGCGGAACGGCAAAGTGCTACCAGAGGTTCTTGCCGTCGATCACCACCACTTCGACCTTGTCCAGGTCGAAATCGTCGAACAGGCGGGAGTTGACGCTGATCTTCGGGTTGTCGAAGTCGGGCTGACCCGTCGACCAGTCCGGCGTTTCGGTGAACGTGCCGCAGCCGCAAGTGGCGCAGAAGCCATGCTTGATGGTTTTCGAGCCCCAGCGGTAGAAGGAGACGTTTTCAGGCGGGCTGGTGAGCTTGAATTGCGACGGGACGTAATAAGTCCAGAGCGACCCGCGCTTGGAGCAGAATGAGCACGTGCATTGTGTCACCGTCCGCGGCGCCTCGGACACTTCGAAAGTCGTGGCCTTGCAGTGGCAGCTTCCCTTGATGGTCATGGACGTCACCTCTCCGTTGTCCGCCGCCCGCCCCGCGCAGTTCCGCAGCGGAAAACCGCTGCGGAACTTTTCCAGCAGCAAGGCAACATAAAGAAGTGGTCCTGACAACTGTCTGTCAGCAGGCGCGGCAGCGCAATGCTGCCGTGGGTCGAGGTGCTCACGTGCTTTTGGCACTGCCCGTCCGCGGCAATCCGAAAGCGTGTCGCGTTTTAATGGATTCGCGACAGGCTCTAGTAGGACGGCGGCGGCACGAACAGGCAGATGGTCTTGCCGGCATCGAGCCCGGCCTGGTGCGCGCACCAGTGATACTCGCCGTCGGGGGAATTCTTGACCCGCTTGTCGCTGTAGGCGACCACCTCGCCCGTGCCTTTTATCACGTAGCCGTCCGGCCGCTCGCCGATCGACGTCTGCGGCACCTCCTTGCAATCGTAGTTGGCGCAGCAGGCAAAGGGATAGCTCCAGCCTTGCGGCAGCGCCGCCGTAGGTTTGGCGTCGTGCGCGACGGCGGTCGCGGTCAACATCACCGTCCCGACCGTTGCAAACAGGGAAAACAGGAGTCGGCCGGCCGGGCGAACGGCTCGGGCCGATCTTGACTTGGCAGCAGACATCGAAGCGTTCCTTTCGAGCATCAAGCGTTTTTCCGCTTGCCCGTTCCCGGAACGTGTCTTCCCAGTGGCCGGATCGTCAGTCGCAGATGTGCCGCGTCCGGCCATACATGCTTCTATCCCCCAGCCCGAATGCTGGGCTGATTCCTTGGCCGGCGCAAGAAGTGGGCGCGCCCTTCGGATCGCACCGGAGTTCAGCATCGGCCACAGAAAAGGGTGCGCCGACTTGGTTAACGAGAATTAAACGACAACCCTGCGACCAAGGTGCCTAAGAACGAAATTCTGCCGACGGAAGTTCCGGCCTTCAGCCGGTGACATGTTCACGATATTGCGGCAGATCGTCCGTAATCGTGAACCATGGCGCCTTGGAACCGACGAAGATATGTGCGGCTCGGATCGTCCATCAACGTCCCCATGGCAACATGGACGTAGGTACCCTCCCGCACCAATGAATAGAGCAGCGAGCCGCATTGCCCGCAATGCGCGTCGTGGCCGCCGGCATCGCCATAGATCAGCAGCCTGTCGTCGCCGGCAGTGAGGCGAAACTTGTCGCGCTCGATGCCGGCGAAGGGCTTGAAAGCCGACCCCGTGGTGCGGCGGCAATTCGAGCAATGGCAATTCGCCGCGTAAGCGAATTCATCGGCCACCTCGTAGCGGACCTGGCCGCAGAAGCATTTTCCGGCAAGCGTGCGAGCGCTGGCCTTTTCCGGATTTGCCAATGTCTCCTCCCTGCTAGCGCCACCCGCCAGAAGGTCAGCTTCTCCTGGGACGCTCTAGTCCAGATCAGCAACCGCCTCGCCCGCGCCGCCCTCGATGCGATGCGACAGCGAGGCCTCCATGAACTCGTCGAGATCGCCGTCGAGCACGCTTGACGGGCTGGTGCTTTCGACCCCGGTGCGCAGGTCCTTCACCAGCTGATAAGGCTGCAGAACATAGGAGCGGATCTGATGACCCCAGCCGATGTCGCTCTTCGACGCCTCTGTGGCGTTCGCCACGGCCTCGCGCTTCTTCAGTTCTTCCTCGTAGAGCCGAGAGCGCAGCATTTCCCACGCCTTGGCGCGGTTCTTGTGCTGCGAGCGTTCGGCCTGACAGGCAACCGCGATGCCGGTCGCGAGATGGGTGATGCGGACCGCAGAGTCGGTCGTATTGACGTGCTGGCCGCCCGAGCCGGACGAACGATAGGTGTCGATGCGCACGTCGGATTCGGAAACGTTGATCTCGATCGAATCGTCGATGACCGGATAGACCCAGACGCTGGCGAATGAGGTGTGGCGGCGCGCATTGCTGTCATAGGGCGAAATGCGCACCAGGCGGTGGACGCCGGATTCCGTCTTCAGCCAGCCATAGGCGTTGTGCCCCTTGATCAGCACGGTGGCCGACTTGATGCCGGCCTCTTCGCCATCGTGGACTTCCAGCACCTCGACCTTGAAGCGGCGGCGCTCGGCCCAACGCGTATACATGCGCAAGAGCATCGAGGCCCAGTCCTGGCTCTCGGTACCGCCGGCGCCGGCATGGATTTCGAGATAGGTGTCGTTGGCGTCGGCCTCGCCCGACAGCAGCGTCTCGACCTGGCGGGCTTTTGCCTCGCCCTGCATCGAGCGCAGCGCCGCCTCGGCTTCCGCGACGACGCCCTCGTCGCCCTCTTCCTCGCCGAGTTCGATCAAGCCGATATTGTCTTCCAGCGCCTGGGTCAGCCCTTTGACCGCGGCGATGCCGTCTTCGAGCTCCTGGCGCTCCCGCATCAGCTTCTGGGCTTCGATAGGGTCGTTCCAGAGGCTGGAATCCTCGGCGCGTGAGTTCAGGTATTCAAGCCGCTTGATGGCCTGATCCCAGTCAAAGATGCCTCCTCAGCAGGGTTATCGCCTGCCTGATCTCGTCGACAATGTTGAGCGTTTCCGCGCGCATGGGTCTTCGTTCTGTCCTGTTCTTCTCGTTCTGTTCGGAGTCGGCGCGATACATAGGCACGGCACCGCTGCCTGTAAAGCGAAATGGGCCGGCGGTATTTTGCCGGCCCATTTCGAAATTGGGAAACCTCAGTAAAGGCCGCCGCCGCCGTCCTGGATGGCCTGATTGGCCTGTGGCGACAGCCCGCCGCCGGCACCGTTGGAGCCGTCCGCGCCCATGCCGATGACCCAATAGCTGTCGGCCGGGCCGGTGCCGGGCTTGAACGCTTCGATGATGGTGTTGGGATCGCCCTCGGCCGCGCGCATACCGGTCTTGCGGTTGATGGCGATCAGCTTCATGCCTTCCGGAACCTGGAAGTCGACATTGGGCGTGCCGTCGAGCGCGACGCGCATGAAGTCCTTGAAGATCGGCGCGGCGAGGCCGCCACCCGTGGCGCCCTTGCCGAGGCCGCGCGGCGTGTCGTAGCCCATGTAAAGACCGACGACGAGGTTCGGCGTGAAGCCGATGAACCAGGCGTCCTTCTCGTCATTGGTCGTGCCGGTCTTGCCGGCGATGTGGCGGCCGAGCTCGGCGATGGTGGCGCCGGTGCCGCGCTGCACCACGCCCTCCATCATCGAGGTGATCTGATAGGCGGTCATCGGATCGAGCACCTGCTCGGAATTGTCGACCAGTTCCGGCTCGGGCTGGTTCTTCCATTCGGTGGCATTGCAGCCCTCGCAGCCGCGCTCGTCCTGCTTGAACACGGTCTTGCCGTAGCGATCCTGGATGCGGTCGATCAGCGACGGTTTGATCGATTTGCCGCCATTGGCCATGATCGAGTAGGCCGACACCATGCGCATGACCGTCGTCTCGCCGGAGCCCAGCGCCATCGGCAGGTACGGCGCAAGATGATCGTAGACGCCGAAGCGTTCGGCATATTCCACGACCAGCTTCATGCCCATGTCGTTGGCGAGCCGCACCGTCATCAGATTGCGCGATTTCTCGATGCCCGAGCGCAAGGTGGCCGGGCCTGCAACCGTGCCGTCATAGTTCTTCGGCGTCCAGGTCGTGTTGCCGCTCTGGATGGTGATCGGGCCGTCCATGATCACGGAGGCCGGCGTGTAGCCGTTGTCGAGCGCCGCCGAATAGACGATCGGCTTGAACGAGGAGCCGGGCTGACGCATCGCCTGCGTGGCGCGGTTGAACTCCGACTGCGCGTAAGAGAAGCCGCCGACCATGGCCAGCACGCGGCCGGTATGCGGGTCCATGGCAACTAGGCCGCCTTCGACCTCGGGCGCCTGGCGCAGGCTGTAGGTATTGTCGGAGCCGTCGTTCTTCTGCACGAAGATGACGTCGCCGGGCTCAAGCACTTCCGCCGGCGATTTCGCCCGGACGGACTTGCCGTTGACGAAATGGCGCATGGCGAAGCCCATGTCGTCCTTGCTGACGGTTCCCTCGACGCGGTCCTTGACGAGGTCGCCGGAGACCTGGCGCGACGGCTGAATGCCAATCGTAAGGCCGTCGGCAGAACTGTCGAGCACGACAGCCAGCGCCCATTCCGGCACGTCCTCCAGCCCCTTCACAGCACCGAGCGGAACGCCCCAGTCGCCGGAAATGTCGATATGGGTCACCGGTCCGCGATAGCCGCGCAGCATGTCGTATTTCAGCAGCCCGTTCTGCATCGACTTGCGGGCGATCAACTGGATCTTCGGATCGAGCGTCGTGCGCACCGACAGGCCGCCCTCGTAGAGCGCGTTCTCGCCGTAGCGGGCGATGATCTGGCGGCGCACCTCCTCGGTGAAAAACTCGCCCGCGAACAGATAGGAGCCGTTACGGCGCGGTTTCACGCCGAGCGGCTCGGCCTTGGCCTTGGCGCCTTCCTCGCGCGTGACGTAGCCGTTCTCGACCATCTGGTCGATGACCCAGTTGCGGCGCTCGAGCGCCCGGTCGGCATGCTTGAACGGATGATAGTTGTTGGGGCCCTTGGGCAGCGAAGCGAGGTAAGCGGCTTCGGCGACGGTGAGTTCGTTGACCGATTTGTCGAAATAGGTGAGCGCGGCGCCGGCGACGCCATAAGCGCCGAAGCCGAAGAAAATCTCGTTGAGATAGAGCTCGAGGATGCGGTCCTTCGAATAGGCCTGCTCGATGCGGAAGGCCAGGATCATCTCCTTGATCTTGCGCTCATAGGTCTGGTCGGAGGTCAGCAGGAAATTCTTCGCCACTTGCTGCGTGATCGTCGAGGCACCGACCTGGCGCCTGCCGGAGCCGAAATTCTGCAGATTGACGATGATGGCGCGGCCAAGGCCGGTGATATCGATGCCGGGGTGGTTGTAGAAGTTCTTGTCCTCGGCCGACATGAAGGCGGCCTTGACGCGGTCCGGGATCGCCTGGATCGGCAGATAAAGGCGCCGCTCGCGGGCGTATTCGGCCATCAGCGAGCCATCCGAGGCATGGATGCGCGTCGTCACCGGCGGCTCATATTTGGCCAGAACTTCGTAGTCGGGCAGGTCCTTCGTCAGATGGCTGATGTAGATGGCAAGGCCCGCAGCGACCAGCAGCGCCAGCGTCGTGCCGATGCCGAAGAAATAGCCGATGAGACGAATCATGCCCGCTCCAGTCCGAGGTTCGGGATTTTCCTAAACGAAGCCGACAGTCGCGCAAGCTTCACGGGGCGGTCCCAATCCGCAATGGAAAACCCATGTCGCGACCATGTGGACAAAATACGGCAGCGCGAAGTTTCAGGACTCGGTCCGCCAAATAATAACGCCACGTGTTGTCGTCGTGCAACGCTGCTTGTGGTTGTGGGACGGCTCAAGGTTGTGGGCGGGTGCAGTTCCCGTCAACCACCAGCCCTGGCTCCGGCTTTCGCCGCGGCAAACAGGGCGACGGCATTGGTTATGCTCTGGGCCGCCTTGCCGCGCCAGTCGGCGCTGAGCAGCTGCGCCTCGTCCTTGTTGTTGGAGAGATAGCCAAGCTCGACCAGCACGGAGGGAACGTCAGGCGCCTTCAGCACCTTGAAGCCCGCCGAGCGCTGCGGATTGTTGATCAGCCCGACGCTGGTCGACAGCTGGCCGACCAGCGTGTGGGCAAAGCTCATCGAAAAACCGTGGGTCTCGCGGCGGATCAGGTCGATCAGGATGTCGGTGACCTCCTTGTTGTCGTCCTCGATCTTCATGCCAGCGAACTGGTCAGACAGGTTTTCGCGATCGGCGAGCGCCTGGGCCTCGGGATCGGAGGCCTTGTCCGAGAGCGTGTAGACGGTGGCGCCGCGGAGGCCCTTGACGGCGATGGTATCGGCATGGATGGAGATCAAAAGATCGGCTTCGTGCTGGCGGGCGATGCGCACGCGCTCGTCGAGCGGCAGGTATGTGTCGTTGTCCCGCGTCATGTACACATCATAGTTGCCGACCGCGGCCAGCTTGTCGCGCAATTCTGTGGCGAAGGCGAGCGTGACGTTCTTCTCGACCGTGCCGCCAGTGCTCTCCGCGCCGCCGTCGACGCCGCCATGGCCGGGGTCGATGACGACGGTGAAGCGGTGTCCAGGCGCAGAGACCGGCCCGGTGCCGACGCGGCCACCCTTGTCGGTGGAAACGGTCGAGCCGGTCGTCAGCGACTGGTTGGCTAAAGCCTCGTCGAATTCCCGTTCCGACGCAGCCGACATGTCGATGGCGATGCGATAGCCGCTGCCGTCATCATTCTTCAGCACGTCGAGCTTGTCGACGGCAAAGGGCCCCTTGCCGGTGAGGATCAGCCGCGAGCCCTTGCCCTGATCGCCGTAGCGAATGGCGCGCACCAGCCCGCGCGGCTTCACATCCTTGGCGTTGAGGGCGAATCGCGCGCGCGGCAGATCGACCACAAGGCGGTTGGGGCCGCGCAGCAGGAACCACTTCACGTCCGGCTCGCGGTCGAAGGTCACGACAATCCGCATCTTGGTGGCGTCGCCGGCCATCTTGTAGCCGGTCGCGCCAAGCAGCCCGTCGGCCCGCGAGGCGGCGGTCACGCCAAGCAGGACCGCCAGCATTAAAAGGGCCCTTGCCATCAGCTGGAGATGCCCGGGGGCGCCACGCCACTTGCCTGCGGTGCCTGCCAGTCCCATCTCTACTCCAGTCGCTCCCGGTTTGGCGCCTCGCGCCAACCTATTTCGTAGAAGGGCCTGTCTGGCAGCCAACTCGATTAACGATTGGTATCCAGAGAAGGTTAACCAAGCCTTTTCATGCGATGGGTGGAGCGTAATCTTCCCCAACGGAAGCGCTTTTTGCCGGCATCCGAAATCGGGGTTGCCTTCCACCCCGCCAAATCATAAAAGCGACATTGGATCACTGCAATCCTGGAACCGCTAGCCTCCGCAGTTTCCTGTTTGGGATCAGATGTGAAGGCGGTTCCTTTCGCTTCCGGCGAAAAGGCTCAGGTGGTCGCGACGAATTTCGCAGGCGTGCTCCCGTGGCGGGGAATCGCTTGCGTGAAGAAAACGGCCGGGATGTCCCGCGCCGGCTCTGTGTGAGCAAACAAGCTGGTCCGGCTAAGCCCGGGCTTTGGTTCAAAAGGTTCTGCTGGGTTGCCGATGGCTTCAAGCGCAATCATGGAAAGGTCCGCATCGAACCGCGCCATCGTGGCTGCGGGCGGCACCACCATCGCGTTGAAGCTCCGGCCGGCGGACATTCAATTATCCGGCATCCACACAAATCCAGGCACACAGCGGCGGGGCCTGCCTCGCCAGCTGCGGCTGATGGCTGCCGGGAGGAAACGAAATAATGCCCAACAAGATGCTGATAGACGCCTCCCACCCGGAGGAAACACGCGTTGTCGTCGTTCGCGGTAACCGCATCGAAGAATTCGACTTTGAATCCCAGGACAAGAAGCAGCTCAAAGGAAACATCTATCTCGCCCGCGTAACCCGCGTCGAACCTTCCCTTCAGGCAGCCTTTGTCGAATATGGCGGCAACCGTCACGGTTTTCTCGCCTTCAGTGAAATTCATCCCGACTACTACCAGATCCCGGTCGCCGACCGTCAGGCCCTGCTGCGCGCCGAAGCGCAGGAGGCCGAGGACGAAGACGACGAGGAGGCTGAGGCCGGCGAGGAGCAGCAGGCGCGCGAACGTGGCGGCCGCCGCAGCCGCC
>NZ_JHQR01000309.1 GCF_014843825.1 Mesorhizobium silamurunense | reverse complement strand
CGGTCGGCGTGTTCGACGCCAAGGCCGACGCGATCGCGGCGCTCGAGGCCTGCGGCGCGCCGGTCGACCGACTGCAGATCGAGCCCGGCGGCCCGGCCTGGTACCATCCTGGACGCTCAGGCACCATCAAGCTCGGGCCGAAGACCGTGCTCGGCATCTTCGGCGAGTTCCATCCGAAGACGCTTGCAGCGCTCGACGTTTCCGGGCCGCTCTGCGGCTTCGAGGTCTTTGTCGACGCCGTGCCGGAGCCCAAGGCGAAGCCGACGCGCACCAAGCCGAGGCTCGATCTTTCGCCCTTCCAGGCGGTGAAGCGCGACTTCGCCTTCGTCGTCGACAGGTCGGTCGAGGCCGGCACGCTGGTGCGTGCGGCGCTTGCCGCCGACAAGAAACTGGTCACCGGCGTTTCGGTGTTCGACGTCTTCGAAGGCGCTTCGCTGGGCGCCGCCAAGAAATCGATCGCCATCGAAGTCTCGATCCAGCCGGTCGAAAAGACGTTGACCGACGAGGATTTCGAGGCGCTCGCAAAACGCATCGTCGAGAACGTCAACAAGCAGACGGGCGGTGTGCTGAGAGCTTAGCGCGGCTCAACGCCGCTCTAAGCATTTGTTTTTACGCAATTCCGACGGAAAACCGCTACGCACTTTTCCTGGAATTGCTTGTGAGGATTGCCGGCAGATGGCGAATCGCCCTTCAAAGGGCGATGAACCATCTCCGCTATTCGGGCCTTCCGTTCGAACAGCAGCGCGCGGCCTTCCTCGCCATCGTCGCGGCCGACCCGTTGCTGGCAGAGACGCTGGCGCGGGTGCGTGCGCTTGCCTTGCCTGACTGGCTGGTGGTTTCCGGCGCGCTCTACAACAGCGTCTGGAACCATCTGACCGGCAAGCCGCCGGGCCACGGCATCAAGGATGTCGACCTGTTCTATTTCGACGATGCCGACCTCTCCTACGAGGCCGAGGATGCGGTGATCCGCCGGGCGGCGCGGCATTTCGAAGGATTGCCGCTGCCGGTCGAAGTGCGCAACCAGGCGCGGGTGCATCTGTGGTATCCGGTGAAATTCGGGCAGGAATGCCCGCGCTATGCGAATTCGAGCGAGTCGGTCAGCTACTTTGCGTCGAAGACGCATGCGGTGGGGGTGCGGTTCGATGGCGACGGCGAGCTCGAATTGGTGGCGCCGTTTGGGCTCGACGATGTCTTCTCGTTTCGCATCGAGCCAAATCGGGTGTTGGACAACCAGCGGACGCATGAGGCGAAGGGCAGGCGGGCGAAGGAAGCCTGGCCGGAGATTAGTGTGGTGCCTTGGTGACTACTCTCCCCCTTGGGGGGAGGGTCGATCCGCATAGCGGATCGGGGTGGGGGTTCTCGTAGGGCGCTACCCCCACCCCGTCTCACTGCCTCCGCTTCGCTGCGTCAGCGAGCCGACCCTCCCCACAAGGGGGAGGGTGGTGGGACTCACCCATTCACCAGCGCCAGCAGCTCCTCGGTGTAGCGCTTGCCGACCACCTTGTCGGGCGACAGCGCATCGCCGATCGCCGCCACTTCTGCAGCGCTCAGCTCGATCCCGGCCGCCGCCGTGTTCTGCTCCAGATGGCGGATCTTTCGCGCGCCGGGGATCGGCACGATGAAATCGCCCTGGTGCAGTACCCAGGCGAGCGCCAGTTGCGCCGATGTCACGCCCTTTTCCGCCGCCAGCTTTTCCAGCACCGCGATGACGGCGTTGTTGGCTTCCATGGCTTCGGCCTGGAAGCGCGGCAGGCCGAGCCGCCAGTCGCCGGCGCCGAGTGCATCGGGCTTGGCGATCGTGCCGGTGAGCAGGCCGCGGCCGAGCGGGCTGTAAGGGACAAAGCCGATGCCGAGCTCGCGGCAGACGGCAAAGACCTCGTCCTCGGGATCGCGGCTCCACAGCGAATACTCGCTCTGCACGGCGGCGATCGGATGCACGGCATGGGCCCGGCGGATGGTCGCGGCACTTGCCTCCGACAGGCCGAGCGCGCGCACCTTGCCCTCACGCACCAGCTCGGCCATGGCGCCGACGGTGTCCTCGATCGGCACGTTCGGGTCGACACGGTGCTGGTAGTAGAGATCGATGACGTCTGTGTTCAAGCGCTTCAGCGAGGCTTCCGCCACCGCCTTGACATGCTCGGGGCGGCTGTCGACGCCCGCCATGCGGTCCATGCCGGTGCCTTCGTCGACGATCTTGAAGCCGAATTTGGTGGCGATGGTCACCTTGTCACGCACCGGCTTCAACGCCTTCCCGAGCAGGATCTCGTTCTCGTAGGGGCCGTAGACTTCAGCCGTGTCGAAGAAGGTGAGGCCGATCTCGACGGCTCGGCGCAACGTGGCGATCGCCTCGGCTTCCGGCTGGCCGCCATAGCCGAAGCTCATGCCCATGCAGCCGAGGCCGACGGGGAAGACTTCGAGTTCAGTTCCGAGTTTGCGGGTTTGCATCACGCGTCTCCTTGTTGTGATGGGCAGGAAATAACGTCTTGCACTCCGTTCGATAATCGCGTCTCTTTTGCACAGCTTGTGCTATAAAATAGATCAATGAACCGCACCAACCTCTCTCAGCTCGCCGTGCTTGCCGCCGTTGCCCAATGCGCCAGCTTCCGCGGCGCCGCGCGCGAGCTTGGCATCGCGCCGTCGGCGGTCAGCCACGCGGTGCAGAGCTTGGAAGCGCGACTCGGCGTGCGGCTGC
>NZ_JHQR01000307.1 GCF_014843825.1 Mesorhizobium silamurunense | reverse complement strand
CGCTAGCCTACCTGCCGCAGACTACGCCGGCAGCGACCGGCCTCACCGTGCGCGAGCTAGCGGCGCTCGGGCGCTATCCCTGGCATGGCGCGCTCGGCCGTTTCGGGCCGCAAGACAGAAGTCATGTCGAGGAGGCGCTGGCATTGACCGACATGAGCGCGTTCGCCGACCGGCTGGTTGACGAGCTTTCCGGCGGCGAGCGGCAGCGCGCCTGGCTTGCCATGCTGGTGGCGCAGAATGCCGGCGTGATGCTGCTCGACGAGCCGATCTCGGCGCTCGACATCGCGCATCAGGTCGAGGTGCTCGGTCTGGTCCGGGGCCTCAGCCGCAAGCGCGGTCTTTGCGTCGTCGTGGTGCTGCACGACCCCAACATGGCGGCGCGCTATTGCGACGAGCTGATCGCGCTGAAGCAGGGCCGGCTCTTAAGGCGCGGCACGCCCGCCGAGATCATGCAAGGCGAGGTTCTCAAGGACATTTTCGGCGTCGAGATGGGGGTGCTCAAGCATCCCGTCACCGGCCAGCCCATCGGTTACGTGCAATGAGGAAGCGAGGACGAGCCTTGTCCCGGAACAGTTCTTTTGCGGCGCTGGCCGTGTCCGTCATTCTTTCGGCGGGCCCCATTCCCTCGGCCGATATCGCGCTGGCGCAGGAGCAGCCGGCAACGCCGGCGCCGGCCACACAGGCGCCCGCTCGGCAGCCCATGACACCGCCGGCAGCCGT
>NZ_JHQR01000315.1 GCF_014843825.1 Mesorhizobium silamurunense | reverse complement strand
ACCGTAACCTATGTGTCCAGAATGGACCCTGTAAAAATGGCGATCCCGGCAGGATTCGAACCTGCGACCATCGGCTTAGAAGGCCGGTGCTCTATCCAGCTGAGCTACGGGACCGCTGGCCGGCCGGGGCCGGCTGATGCCACTACGCCAAGGCACGCTCGACAAAAGGGTTAGTGCGTCCAGGGCGTCCTGCGGTCATAGCGGAAATTGTCGGAATAGGAAATCTGCCGGCGCTTCGTCTCCTTCGGCTCCTCGACGCGGAAGGCAATGCCCTGCTTCTCGGCATAGGCCACCGCCTCTTCCTTCGTGTCGAAGGTGAGCCGCACCTGGCTCAGCATGTCGCCCGAAGTGGTGTAGCCCATCAGCGGGTCGATCTTCTTGCGTTGGGCGGGATCGAACTCCAGCACCCAGTGGCCGGTTTTGGCCTTGCCGGACTGCATCGCGGTTTTGGCTGGGCTGAAAATGCGCGCGGACATGACCACCTCTTTGCCGCCCGAAGACCGGGCCACCTCATTTCGCGGCGCGCGTCCGAAAAGCCGAATTCGAGCCTGAGGCCGCGCGCCAACCCGTCAATACTGTGCAACGGCGGCGCCCGCAAGCGGCCAAGGCTTGCGAAGCCGTCATGGCCGGCAAGCGATGGTCATGACCGGGTGGGGGAACCTCGCGCCGGTCCGGACATTAACGGAAGGTCAGGCGACCAGCCCGGCCGCTTCAGCCATTGGTCGCGGCCAGCAAGGCTGCGAGGCCACCAAGCGTCGCCATCCTCGTCAATAAGCCCGGACAGTGTGCCATGACAATGACAACCGAACATCCCGTCCTGCAGCTAGCCGTGCTTGTCGGCAGCCTGCGCGCCCAATCCCACAGCCGCAAGATCGCCAAGGCGCTGGCGGCCCGCGCGCCGGACTCGCTGCGTTGCCGCTTTATCGAGATCGGCGAGTTGCCCCTCTACAACGAGGATCTCGACGGCGACACGCCGCCCGCCGCCTGGTCGGCGTTCCGCGCCACGATAAGAGAGTGCGACGGGGTGCTGTTCGTGACGCCCGAATACAACCGTTCGATCCCCGGCGGTCTGAAGAACGCGCTCGATGTCGGCTCGCGTCCCTATGGCAAGAGCGTCTTCAAGGGCCTGCCCGCCGGCGTCGTCAGCGTCAGCCCGAGCAAGATCGGCGCCTTCGGTTCCAACCAGGCGCTTAGGCAGACCTTCGTCTTCCTCGACATGCCGGTGATGCAGCAGCCGGAGGCCTATATCGGCAATGTCGCCGAACTCCTCGACGACAATGGCGCGGTGAAGAGCGGCGACACCGCCGCTTTCCTGGAGAATTTCATGGGCGCGTTGGAGACGTGGATCCGAACCGTGCGGCCGGGCGGCTCGTCCTTCGACACCTTCATGAAGCAGCGCGAGAAGATCGCCGAGGACTATGTCAACGGCAACGCCACGTCGCTGAAGGCGATCGTGACGCATAGCGAGCCGGCAACCTTCTTTTCGCCGCGAGGCGACCATCTCGAAGGGGCCAACGCCGTCGCCGGCCGCTACGAGCGCGACGCCGCCAGCTTCCACCAGGGCGGCAGCACCGATCTCGAGGTGCTACAAGCCTCCGCGAGCGGCGACCTGGCGTTCTGGACCGGGCTGCAGCATGCGAAGGCGCGCATGGGCAAGAACGGCCAGCCCGCCGAGATGACCTTGCGGGTGACGGAAGTGTTCCGGCTCGAGGACGGCGCCTTCAAGCTGGTGCATCGCCACGCCGATCCTGCAAACGGTTAAGGCGGCTCAGCGTCGATAAGGCACTGATCCGCCTTAATTCTTTGTCCTCGCGCAATTCCGGACGGAAAACCGCTGCGCACTTTTCCTGGATTGCTCCGGCCACCCTTATCCGCGACACAATGCCGGGGCCTTTGCAACCACGGCCTATTCCCATTGCCTCGTCAGCGGCATATGTCGGATACATGGCCGTGGCACCTGAAAGCCATGACGACGATAAAGACAAGAATGGGCATGGAAGCGGAAATCTCGTCGGATTGGACCGGCGAGCCGGCGATCCTCGAAGGCGCGATCGTGATCGGCGCCGGCGCGGCGGGATTGGCGGCGGCCTACGCCTTGATCGAGGCCGGGGTCGCCACCGAGGTCCTCGAACGCGAGGGACGCCTGGCCGAGCCCTGGTACCATCGCCATGAGAACCTGCATCTCAACACACATCGTGACCTCTCGACGCTGCCCGGCGTTTCCTTTCCGAAAGGAACCCCTGCCTTTCCGCACCGCAGCGCGGTGATCCGCCTCTTCAACGACTTCGCCCAGACGCACCGGCTGCCGATCGCCTTCGGCATCGTCGTCAGGGAACTCGTGTTCCGCGGCGACCACTGGCTGGTGAATACCAACGCGGGACCGCGGGCGGCCCGCCACGTGGTGATCGCCACCGGGCGCGATCGGCAGCCCTTCATCCCGGCCTGGAAAGGCATGAAGGGTTTCTCGGGCAAGATCGTCCATTCGGCGCATTTCGGCCGGGCGGGAGACTATACGGGCAAAAAAGTGCTGGTGGTCGGCGCCGGCAATTCCGGCTTCGACGCGCTCAACCACCTTTCCGGCGTCGAGACCGGGCAGATGTGGCTCTCGGCGCGCAACGGGCCTTCGCTCTTACCCAAGCGCATCGGCAAGATCGCCGTGCACCGCTTCTCGCCTGTCATGGCGAGCCTGCCGTCCCGGCTGGCGGATGCGGTGATGGCGGCGACGCAGCGGCTGGTCTTCGGCGATCTCAGGAAGTTCGGCCTGCCCCCCGCCCCGTCGGGCGGCGCCAGCCGCCTCGGCTCGGACTATACCGCGATCGCCGCCGACGACGGCGCGGTCGACGCGATCAAGGCCGGGCGCATCATCGTCGTGCCGCAAGTCAAGGAATTCAGCCATGACGGCGTCGTTCTCGAAAACGGCCAGGCGATCGCGCCCGATATCGTCATTGCCGCGACCGGCTATCGCACCGGGCTGGAGACGATGGTTGGCAGGCTCGGCGTGCTCGACGCCAAGGGCGTGCCGCTGTTCAACGGCGCGGGCAGCGACCCGAAGCTGCCGGGCCTGTGGTTCACCGGCATGCGGCCGAGCATTCGCGGCTGCTTCGCCAATGCCCGCATCCAGGGCGCGGCGATCGCCGGCAGGATTGCCAGGGGAAAGCGCTAAAGCGGTGTTCTCGACGCTGCGCTTCCGTTTTTGGGTTGCCTTCCCGGCCCCGGAACCCTATACGCCGCGAGCGTCGGAGTGTAGCGCAGCCTGGTAGCGCACCTGATTTGGGATCAGGGGGTCGCGTGTTCGAATCACGCCACTCCGACCAGTTTTCCTGTGAACATGCTGCAGCCTGCGGGCTGGGAACCCTGCCCAGCCTTTGCAAGTTTTGTCGTCATGACAAAGACCCCGACCATAGCGCGTATCTGGCGCGGCAGGACCTTGCCCGAGAAGGCCGACGCCTACGAGGCCTATAATTACGAGATCGGCATCAAGCCGCTCATCGAAAAAGCGCTCGGCGTCCAGACCTTCCGCGAGGATACGCCGACCCATTCAGAGTTCGTGACGATCTCCTACTGGGAAAACATCGAGGCGATGGCGCGCTTCACCGGCGACGGTCCGATCCAGGTTCACCATCTCGACCGCGACGCGGAATTCCTGATCGAACTGCCCAGCAGCGTGCAGGTGCTGCGCCTGCTCAGCAGCCATGGCCGCACCCGCTAAAGCGCGTCGCGATCTTTCAGATTCGCTCACTGCGCTTTAGGTTTTTGATTTTACGCATGTCTTTGTCCCGAAACCGGTTCCCACTTTCGGGAGACATGCTTTAAGTGCGCTCCGGCATCGAGCAAAGCCCGCCGAGCCAATCAATGCGAGAATAGGACCGTAAACCCGCCGGGCGAGTCCCCAACAACCTCGAGCCCGGCGAGCCTACAACCCGATCTGGAACGCGACCGGGACCGGGATCAACCGGCATTTTTGATGTTGCAAGATGGATGCCAGCGGGGTCCGTCCCGAAATGGGACAACTACGATGCATCGTCCCATGGATTGATGACTGGGACCCCCGCCGCATGGAAAGGCGTAGTGTCGCGTGACGCTACATGGAAACCTCTCGCAGCAGCAATCGCCGTACACTAAATATCGAACTCGCCCTGCCCTTCGTCCATGGCGCTGACGGTTTCGGCGGCGAGCGCACGGGTGATCGGCGTCTTGCGCTCGAGCGCGGCGCGGTCGAGGCGTTCGACGACGCGCATAGCGGTCGCCAGCGAGCGTTCGATGCGCCGCACCAGATATTGCACGACATGCGGCTCGACCTCGACCTGGCGGTCGACGAAGAGCTTTGTGATGACGCCGGCAAGCAGCAGATCGTCGGGCTCGTGGATCTCGATCGTCGCCGCCGCCTTCAGCCGCGAGACGAGGTCTGGCAGCGTAACGCGCCAGGCGGAGGGGAAGCGCCGCGCCGTCAGAAGCAGCGTGGAGCCGGCGCCGCGCACCGTGTTGATCAGGTGGAACAGGCCTTGCTCGTCGATCGGGCTCTTGTCGATGTCGTCGATGAGCGCAGGCATCGCGCCAAGCCCGCCGATGTGCTCGCCGATCCTGTCAGCAGCGATGGCGATCGCGTGCGCCCGTGTTTGCCATATCTGGGCGAGATGCGTCTTGCCGGAACCCGGAGGCCCGGCCAGCACCACTACCGGCGAGGGCCAGTCCGGCCAGCGGTCGACCAGCGCTGCCGCCTGCGCGTTGGTGCCGGAGACCACAAGCTCGTCGCGCGAATAGCCGGTGCCGTGGCCGAGGTCGAGCGGCAGTTGGCGCGGCGGTTCGGTGCGCTCACCGGCCATTTCAGTCACGCGGCTGGCTGCGGTGGCCGCCGCCGCGATCCGCCGGCAGCGGCGGCGTGAGCTTGGTGGCGTGGCCCCTGTAAAGCGGCGATTCGAGATAGCGGGAAATCGCAAAGCGCACCAGCACCGCGATTGCCGCCGAAGCCGGCACCGCGATCAGCAGCCCGACAAAGCCGAACAGCGCGCCGAAGGCAAACAGCGCAAACATCAGCCATACCGGATGCAGGCCGACGCTTTTGCCGACCAGCCTGGGCTGCAGGATGTTGCCCTCGATGAACTGGCCGACGAAGAACACGCAGGCTACCAGCACGACCATCGTCCAGTCCGGCCAGAACTGGACGAAGGCGACGCCGACGGCGAGCACCAGCCCGGTCAGCGAGCCGACATAGGGGATGAAGGAGATCAGCCCGGCAAAGAAGCCGATGAGGATGGCGAAGTTCAAGCCCGTCAGCGTCAGCCCGGTGGCATACATGGCGCCGAGCACCAGGCAGAGCGTGCCTTGCCCGCGCACGAAGCCGGCGGTGGCGGTGTTGATGTCGCGGGCGAGCGCGCGCACCGTCTCGACATAGTCGCGCGGCACCCAGCTGTCGACAACGGCCACCATGCGGTCCCAGTCGAGCAGCATGTAGAAGGCGACGACCGGGGTGACGACGAACAGGCTGACGACGGAGACCAGCGCCACGCCCGAGCTCCAGATCGAGGTGAAGACGGTGGTCAACAGGCTGAAACCGGAGGTGAGCAGCGAGTTCAGTCCGTCGCGCAATCCGGCGGCGTTGACGCCAAAACGCTGCTCCAGCCACTTCGGATCGAAGCTGGTGATGAGCGACTGCAGGCGGGTGAGATATTCCGGCAGCTTGCGCGCGAAATCCGCCATCTGGGTCGCCAGCACCGGCACCAGGATGACGAAGGCGAGCACCACGACGACGATGAAGGCAATGAGGATCACCACCGTCGCCATGAGCCGGGAAAGGCCGAGCCGCTGCAGCCAATCGGCCACCGGATCGAGGAAATAAGCGAGCACCATGCCGGCGACGAAGGGCAGCAGGATGCCTGAGAAGACATAGAGGAACAGCGACAGGAGCACAGCGACGATCAGCCAGAACGCGATCTGCCGGCGGAGCGCGGTCGAGGCCGCGGCCGTCCAGGTTTCGCTGTCAGGTGTCCGTGTTGGAATTGCCCGACTTGGTGTTGCTCGTCTGGGAGCCTTCGCCATAGCCACTCATATGCCTTAGCCAGGCCACGAGATAGGCCGCGGCCGAAGCCACGGTCAAGACCCCGGAGAGCAATATGAGCGCCGGTCGCAGCGGATCGAGATGGACGGAAAAGGCAAGCTCGCCCAGCACCAGCGCCGCCAGGGCGATCTGCGCGGCGGTGTTCACCTTGGACACGAAGAGCGGCTTCACCTCGACAGGATGCGCCATCACGCTGGACAAAAGCACGGCGCAGATGATCAGCCCGTCGCGCGACACCATGGTCACCACCAGCCAGAGCGGCAGTTCCCCGGCAAAGCCCATGACGACGAAGACCGAGACCAGCAGCAGCTTGTCGGCCATTGGATCCAGATAGGCGCCGAGCCGTGAGAACAAGCGATAGCGGCGGGCGATGAAACCGTCGATACCATCGGAGATGCCGGCGACGAGGAAGCCGGCAAAAGCCCAGTCCCAGCGAGCCTGCAGCATGGCCAGCACCACGGCGGGCACCAGCAGCAGGCGCATGATCGTGATCATGTTGGGTATGGTCACGTGATATCCCGTCGTGGCCTTTGTCGGGGAATAAATGAGGGAGATGGGAGGTGGGCGCAAGGACCGCGTGCCTATTCTCCGACGCCGACGATGGGGAGATTGGTCATCTCCTCCGCCTTCGCCAATCACCGCGCTTTTCCCGGGAACAAATTCCCTCACCCGCGCGTCATCCTTGCTCCCCGAAACCATTCATGCGAAGAGCCCGCAATGGAAACAGGGACGAGCCGAAGATGAGCAAGGGCGACAAGGCCAAGCGCAAGAACGGGCTCACCTATGCCGAGGCGGGCGTCGATATCGACGCCGGCAATCTCATGGTCGAGAAGATCAAGCCGCTGGTGCGCGCGACGCGCCGGCCAGGCGCCGACGGCGAGATCGGCGGCTTCGGCGGCCTGTTCGACCTGAAGGCCGCCGGGTTCACCGATCCGGTGCTGGTCGCGGCCAATGACGGCGTCGGCACCAAGCTGAAGATCGCCATCGATTCCGGCAAGCACGACACGATCGGCATCGACCTCGTCGCCATGTGCGTCAACGACATCGTCGTGCAGGGCGCCGAGCCGCTGTTCTTCCTCGACTATTTCGCCACCGGCAAGCTCGACCCGGACCAGGGCGCGGCGATCGTCGGCGGCATCGCGAAAGGCTGCCGGCAGGCCGGCTGCGCACTGATCGGCGGCGAGACGGCCGAGATGCCCGGCATGTATCACGACAAGGACTATGACCTGGCCGGCTTTGCCGTGGGCGCGGCCGAGCGCGGCCAGTTGCTGCCGACCGACGACATTGTCGAGGGCGACGTGCTGCTCGGCCTCGCCTCCTCCGGCCTCCACTCCAACGGCTTCTCGCTGGTGCGCCGCATCGTCGCCGCGAGCGGCCTTGGCTGGAGCGATCCGGCGCCGTTCAACGACGAGCTGAGCCTCGCCGAGGCGCTGCTCGAGCCGACGCGCATCTATGTGAAGTCGATCCTGAAGGCCATCCGCAACACGCATGGCATCAAGGCGCTCGCCCACATCACCGGCGGCGGATTTCCGGAAAACATTCCGCGCGTGCTGCCCAAGGATTTTTCCGCCGAGCTCGACCTCGAGGCGATCGACGTGCCGCCGGTGTTCTCCTGGCTCGCCAAGACCGGCGGCGTCGCGCCGGAAGAGATGATGCGCACCTTCAACTGCGGCATCGGCATGATCCTTGCAGTCGCTTCCGGGCAGGCCGCGCAAGTGGCCGCCGTGCTGCAGGAGGCGGGTGAGACGGTGACGCCGATCGGGCGCATCGTGCCGCGCCGCGACGCCGGCGTCATCTATCGGGGCTCGATCGGCCTATGAGCAGGAAGCGCACGGTCGTCCTGATCTCGGGGCGCGGCTCCAACATGACGGCGCTGATCGCGGCAGCCAGCGACCCGACCTATCCGGCCGAGATCGTCGGCGTGATCTCCGACCGCGCGAACGCCGCAGGCCTGGGGATCGCGCAGTCGCGCGGCATCGCCACCAAGGTCATCCAGCGCGCCGACCATCCGAGCAAGGACGCGCATGACGCCGCGCTCGATGCCGCGCTCGACGGCTTCGGCGCCGAGATCGTAGCTTTGGCCGGCTATATGCGCATCCTCGGCCGTGGCCTCGTTGAAAAATGGCAGGGGCGCATGGTTAACATCCACCCTGCCCTTCTGCCGGCCTTCAAGGGGCTGGACACGCATGCGCGGGCTATCCGCGCGGGGGTGCGCATCCATGGCTGCTCGGTGCATTTCGTCACCCCCGAGATGGATGACGGCCCGATCATCGCGCAGGCAGCCGTGCCGGTGATGGTCGGCGACAATGAGGACACGCTTGCCGCGCGGGTGCTGAAGATGGAGCACCGCCTCTACCCGCTGGCGCTGGGGCTGGTTGCCGAAGGCAAGGCGCGCATGGAAAAGGGCCACACCGTGCTTGCCCATTTTGCCGACGACGCCGAGAACGCCACCTCAGTGGTGATGGCGCCCGACCCGCTGCGCGAGGAAACCGACCTCGAACAGCTGGCGCGGATCACGCCTTAGAGGCCCTCGGCCGGAAGTAACAGCATGACGCTTCCCCCCGAATTGCTGAACCAACCCCTAAGCCAAACCGAAACAGACCGGCTGCGTAGGGCTTGGATAGACGGGTTAGTCAGCGGCCCGTTCGATTTGACATCGAGGCAATCAAGGAGAAGGCTCGCGCTCGTTTCGCTAGTTGCCCTGGTCCTGAACAATGCCGATGAGACAACTGCTTCTCCTCCGCCACGCCAAGTCGAGCTGGGACGATGCCAAGCTCGCCGATTTCGACCGGCCGCTTGCCCCGCGCGGGCTGAAGACGGCGCCGCTCATGGGGCGCGAGCTGGCACGGCGCGGCTGGCTGCCGGACCTCGCGCTGGTCTCTCCGGCGCTGCGCACCCGCGACACCTGGCGGCTGGTCGCCGCCGAACTGCCGAAACATGTGCCGGCGGAATTCGCTGAGGAGTTGTACGAGGCAGCGCCGGCCGCCATCCTGGCGCGCGTGCGGCAGGCCAAGGCGACCAGCCTGATCGTGATCGGCCACAATCCCGGCCTGCAGAATTTTGTCGGCTCGCCGGCGCCGGATCGGATCAGGGCGTTTTCAAGAAAATCGAAGCGAAGTTTCCGACTGCGGCGTTCGCGCGATTTACCGTGGACGGGGATTGGGGAAGCCTCGAATTTGGAGGCGCTAGCCTGACGCATTGCGTCAGGCCGAAGGATTTGGCTGCGTAGCCCCCCTCAAAGGGAGATTAGCCGCGTCAATTGCCCCAGATGCCTTGGCCCGGGTCCGGCCAGGCTTGCGACGGCGCGGATCCCGTCGTCATCGATGTGTCGACATTGGCCGGTTTGGCGGCCTCGTGCTTGCGCACCGATGCAGTAAAGCCGCGGTCGACGCCGGCTGTCGGCTGATTGGCGCTGTCGGCGCCATAGTGGTCGCTGCCGGCGAAGGCGGAGCCCATGGCTAGAAGCATGGCGGCTGTGGTGAGAGCGATCCTGATCATTTCGGTGGTTCCTTTGTCCTAAAGTTTTGTGGGCGTTTTTGGGGAAGCGGCGTCAGCGTCCCCAGAGGCCGTCGTCATTGTGCCGGGCAATGATCTCGGCGACGGTCGGGCTGGTTGCGGCCGAAGCCTGGTGATGCGCCATGTCCCGCACGCGGATCGAGGCGGTCGGGGCTTGGTCGACGCCGGCGGTCGTCTGGTTGGCGCCGTCGGCGCCGTAATGGTCGCTGCCGGCAGAGGCGCTGCCCATGGCAGCGACGAGCATGGCGGCCGCGACGAATGCGATCCTTGTCATTTGAGTGTTCCTTATCCTGTCATCGGCGGCGCCCTGGGTGGATGGCCCCGCTGCCGACAAGACCTGGAACGGCCTCGATTTATTCCCGGGCGAAATTTCTTCGTTGCCGATCGCTTCGCATGCGCAGCTGAGACCTCGCCTCGAAAGCTCATCTTGAACAATGAGTTAGAAGGAACCTTCGCCTAGCAGATTCAAGCCCACCGATAGCCGGCTGCATAAAAACAAAGCGGCGGGACAAGCCCGCCGCTTTGAGGTCTATCGGAGATCGGAACCGGTTAGCGATTGCCGAACAGGTCGCGGTCAGCGCCCTGGGTGACCGGCTTCTGGACAGTCGCATCCGACTTCTTGATCGAAGCGGTGAACGAGGTGTCGACCGAAGCGGCCGGCTGGTTGGCGTTGGCCGAGCCGTAGTTGTCGGAGCCGGCTAAAGCGGCGCCCGTGGCAACGAGCACGGCGGCGGCGGCAAGAGCGATCTTGGTCATTTTGGTTACTCCAGATTTGAAAGGTTGATGCTTGGTTGATTCAGGACGGGAGCCGGCTTAGCGGCCCCAGATGCCCTGGCCGGATTGCGGCTGGTTCTGATCGGGCGTGATCTTGAGATCGCGCTGCTCGAACTTGCGGATCGAGCCGGTAATGCTGCGATCGATGTTGTCGCCAGACTGGGGCGCGACCGACTGAGTGACGGCCGGCTGGTTGACGTTGTCCGAACCGTAATGGTCGCTGCCGGCGAAGGCGCTGCCCGTGGCAACGAGAAGTGCTGCGGCGGCAAGAGCAATCTTGTTCATTTTAGGTACTCCAGATTTCAAAATCCTGTCCGTCAAGTGGCGTGCCCTGATGGAAATTCGCGTCGCTCGGACCACCCCGAGATGGGTCCGCCCTGTTGCCATTTCCAATCACGAAAATGTGCAAATCGAACCGAACGGTTCGACCTTGAAATCCACGTTAACGTCCCTCGTGCCACATTCTTTTCATTAAATATCAATCGGTTACGATGATAGCCGGTGCGGCTCGACGCTCTGTTTCGGCGCGCCAGCGTTCACCCGGTTGCACAATCCGTCAACATAAATTGAACCGAACCGTTCGGTTTATTTCTTTGAAAGCCAGATTGGGACTTGAACCGGGCCGCCTTAGCGGGCCATAGCCGGCATTTGCCTTGCCGGCGGATCGATACTATCGATTGGCTTCAACTGTCCGTTCGGGCCGCCGGCCGCGCTCGCGAAAGGCCGACGCCACCCGGATAGGCATCCTGAACAGTGATGGACGATGCGGCTCCTGCTTGTCGAAGACAATCGCGAACTGGCCGATTGGCTGAGCAAGACGCTGCGCCAGGCGAGCTATGTCGTCGATGTCGTCCATGACGGCGAGGATGTCGAGCATGCGCTGGCCGCCGGCGATCATGCGCTCATCATCCTCGACCTCGCCCTGCCGCGCATGGGCGGGATGGAGGTGCTGAAGCAGTTGAGGGCGCGCGGCAATCCCGTGCCGGTGATCGTGCTTACCGCCAATGCCAGCCTCGACGGCCGGGTCAAGGGCCTCAACGAAGGCGCCGACGACTATCTGGCAAAGCCCTTCCAGATCGAGGAGCTCGAGGCGCGCATTCGCGTGCAGTTGCGCCGCGCCAACGACCGGACCGCGCCGGTCATTTCCTGCGGTGACCTCGTCTTCGATACCAACACCAGGCTCTTCTCGCTCGGCGGCGTGGCGCTTTCGCTGACGCCGCGCGAGCATGCGGTGCTCGAGCAATTGATGGTCAAGGCCGGACGCACGGTGAGCAAGGCGGCACTTTCGTCAGCGATCTACGATTTCGACACCGACGCCGACCCCAGCGCCATCGAGATCTATGTGCATCGTCTGCGCAAGAAACTGGAAGGCTCGCGCGTCCAGATCGCCACCTTGCGCGGCCTCGGGTATCTGCTGCGCCATGAAGATTAGGCGCCATGCGGATTAGCAGCCTCCGCCTGCAATTGCTGGCTTGGGTGGTGCTGCCGCTGGCTGCGCTGGTGACCGTCAACCTGTGGACCAGCCAGCGCAACGCGGTGGCGACCTCCGACCTGGTGACCGACCGCATGCTGGTCGGTTCGGCGCGCGCGATCGCGGAACAGGTCGCCGTGACCGACGGCGTGCTCAGCGCCACGATCCCGCCGGCTGCGATCGAGATGTTCGACACCGGCGATCGCGACAGCGTCTACTATCACGTCGAGACTGCAGGCGGGCGGCTGCTGACCGGTTATCCCGACCTGCCCCAAGCGCCCCAACGCGGCAGCATCGAAGGTTCCTATCGCGATCATCGGCTCCGCCTTCTGACCCTCAGCCAGGCGGTGATCGGCGCCGGCGCTGATTCACCGATCAAGGTCACCGTGGGCGTCACGCTCGCTGGCCACGACGCGATGGTGAAGCGCCTATGGTTCAGCGCCTTCGCCCAGCAATTGGCGCTGGTCGCGATTGCCGGCGTGTTCGTGCTGCTTGGTCTTCGCCGTGGGCTGGCGCCGCTGATCCGGCTGCGCGATGCGGTGCGCTCGCCGGACCGCAGCGAGCTCGACCCGGTCGATGTCCCCGGCGCGCAAAGCGAGATCCGGCCCCTGATCGATGCGCTCAACGCCTATATGGCGCGTGTGCGGGCACAGATGGCTGCGCAGCGCCGCTTCATCGCCAATGCCGCGCACCAGCTGCGCACGCCGCTGGCGCTCATGTCGACGCAGGCCAGCTATGCGCTGCGCGAAAGTGCTGCCGACCAGCGCCAGGAGGCGCTGGTGGCGCTTCAGTCCAGCTCCGGCAAGCTGGCGCGACTCGCCGAGCAGCTCTTGACCCTGTCACGGGCGGAGCCCG
>NZ_JHQR01000028.1 GCF_014843825.1 Mesorhizobium silamurunense | reverse complement strand
CGCGCAGCGGGTTCGTTCTTCGGCCCAAAACAGGACGCTCGGTCTTCGCAATGAAGCACATCAGGCTTGGGACTTTTCCCCTAGGTATTAGCGGCACGCAGGGCTAGCATAGGGCTCCCTGGGGGTGTGCGATGACAGACGTCTCGATACGCCGAGCGGACTTCATGATGGTCCTCGCTTATGCTTCGGACCTCGCGACGGGCCATTCTCGCGACTTCGCGCTGAAATCTTGCATACTTGCAATGCGGATCGCCGAGCTTGCGGGCGTTCCTGAACAGGTTCGGCGCAACGCCCATCATCAGTCTATGCTGCGCTATGTCGGCTGCAATGCGGACACGGACCTGCTGTCGGCCACCTTCGGCGACGAAATCGCGCTTCGCCAGGATCTTGTCGGTCTCGATATGGGCAACCGCGCTGAACTCGGCAGGGTCTTCGTGCAGGCCTTCAAGCGGTTCTATTACGATCTCGCTCCTGACGCGCAGACCAAGGCGATCGAGGCCGCGATGTCACAAGCGCTCGCTGTCGCCCGCCCGGTGCTCACAGCGCATTGCGAGGTCGCCCAGCGGATCGGTGAGCGACTTGGCCTGTCCGACGAGGTCCGGCGAAATCTTGGACAGATCTACGAACGATGGGATGGCAAGGGCCTGCCGCGTGGGGTAAGCGGCGAGGATGTCCTGCCGGCTGTGCGTCTGATCACGTTGGCGCAGGATGCTATTGCGCTGAGCGATGCCGTCGGCATCGAGGGGATGGCCGAAACCATTGCCAGTCGCGCCGACGGCCCGTACGAAGCGAATCTGGCCCGGCTGGTCTCCGCCAACGCAGCGATGCTGATGGAGGGCATCGGCGCGACGGTCGACCGCGAGACGATCCTGGCGCTGGAGCCCGATCCGCCGGTGACCCTGGATGAGGGGGCTTGCGATGAGGCGTTCCTTGCCATTGCGGACATGATCGACATGCGCATGCCGTTTACGCAGGGCCATTCGCGGATGGTGTCGGAACTGGCCGCGGGTGCGGGGAAACGGATCGGGCTGCCCGACCCTGACGTGCGCGCACTGTGCTGGTCGGGATGCATCCATGACATCGGCGAACTCGTGGTGCCGGTGGCGACCTGGATGCGCAACGGTCCGCTGTCGGTGCGCGAGCGCGACGCCGCGCAGCTGCACGCCTATTACGGCGAGCGGGCGCTGGCTTCCTTCGGCCATGACGGCGATGCGATGGGCGCGCTGGTGCTGCGCCATCACGAACGCCTGGACGGTTCGGGATATCACCGCAAGGTCAGCGGCTCCGATCTGTCTCCGGCCGCCAGGATCCTGGCCGCTGCCGAAGCCTTCCAGACGTCGCGAGAGGAACGTCCTCACCGCAAGGCGCTGTCCAGCGAGGCGGCGGCAGCCCAGCTGCGCGCAGCTGTTCGTGACGGCTGCATCTGCCACGACGCCGCCGAGGCCGTGTTGTCCTTCGCGGGGCAGCCCTCGCGGCGGACCCTGCCGCGGGCGCTGGCCGGCATGACGCCGCGCGAGATCGAGGTGCTGCGCCTGATCGCCGCCGGGCTTACGGCGAAGGAAGTGGCCCGGAAGTTGGATATCTCGCCCAAGACCGCGGACCATCATATCCAGAGCGTCTATGCCAAGATCGGCGTGACCACCCGCGCCGCCGCGGCCCTCTATGCGGTCGAGCATGCCCTTGACCGGCCGGGCGAGACGCAGACATAGGGAATCCACCCTATGCGCGCGTCCTCCGGGGCGCGCATCGTGATCCTGTCGACGGACCAATGGTGGCCGCGACCGACAGGAGGAAATCAGATGCTTCTCGCAACGACCAGGGTGGCGGACGGCGACCACTTCATCCGTATCTTTTCGACCAAGGGTGCCGACAAGCGCCGGTTGCACGGTTCGAACGGCGCAACCGTGTTCCGCGACCCGACGGAACCTAACCGCGTCTGGGCGATTTTCGACTGGGACGCCGAGGGTTGGAAGAACTTCGTGTCGGATCCGGAGGTGCCCGCGATCCTCCAGGAAGCCGGCCATGTCGGCAAACCGCAGGCTGCACTGCTGCTCGGCCACTACGAGGCATGACGTCTTGGCTGCGCGCCGCGTGCCGGTGGGCAGGCGCGCAACCCTGGCAAGCACCTCGGAAGCCGAACCCCAGAACTCGAACACGCAGAATCGGAGAAAAAAGATGGATCCGAAACCAATCAAGATCGGCCTCATCGCCGAACTGACCGGCCCATTGTCTTTCATGGGCATCGCCAACGCGAACCTCACGACCATGCTCGTCGACGACATCAACGCCAAAGGCGGCCTTCTCGGCCGGCCGGTGGCGCTGGTCATCGAGGATGGCGAGACCATCGACAGTGTCGCCAAGGCAAAGGCCGCGAAACTGGTCGACGTCGACAAGGTCGATGTGGTCGTCGGCGGCATCTACAGTTCGACCCGCCTGGCCATCAAGAGCGAGGCGGTCACCCGGGGCAGGACGCTCTACATCTATACCGAGCAGTATGAGGGGCAGGAAAACGATCCCCTGATTTTCTGCACCGGGCCCGTGCCCGCGCAGCAGGTCGAGCCGCTTATACCATGGCTCATGAACAGCACTGGGGCGAAGAGGTTCTATTTGCCGTCGGCCGATTACATCTGGCCCCATTTGCTGAACAAGGCCGCGAGCCGGGCGGTGCGCGCCAACGGCGGCGAGATCGTCGGCGAGGAGTATTTTCCGCTGGACACCGTCGATTTCCGGCGGACGGTGCAGCAGATCATGGCGAGCGGAACCGACGTGGTTTTCAACACCATCGTCCCGCCGGGCCTGACACCGTTCCTCGAAGAACTGCACAAGGCCGGTTTCGGCAAACGCGGCGGCAAGATCGTCTGCACCTACTTCGACGAGAACTTCTTCAATCTGGTGCCGTCCGAGCAGATCGAGGGCCTCTACAGCTGCCTCGACTATTATCAGGAACTCGACGAACCGTTCGGTCGCGCGCTCTTGCGCCGCTACAGCGAACGGTTCTCCGGTGGTGCCACCCTGACCGCGGGCAGCGGTTGCACTGGCCACTACCGGGCGATCAAGATGTGGGAAGCGGCGGTGAAGGAAGCGGGCAGTGTCGAGCGGGACGCGGTCATCCGGGCTCTCGATCACGCACGGATCAGCGACGGCCCGGGCGGTCCGGCCGAAATGGTTCCCGGCCAGCACCATGTTCGCATGAACATGTACATCGCGCAGGCGCAGAGCGGTCGTTTCCGGGTCGTGAAGGACCTAGGTCCGATCGATCCCAACGAGCGCATGCTACCGACGAATTCCAACTGAGCAACGTGAGGTGACCGGCGGGGGGCGATCACTGTTCTCCAATTGGCGGGGCGGCTAGATGGTGCCCTCGCCATCTATCTCGATACGGTCGAAAAGCTGGTCGTTGGAGGCCTCGTAGCTAAGCTGCATTCGCCTGAGAATCTGACGACCTACATCGCTGCTTATCAGGAAGAGCGACAACGGCTGATCGGCGACAAAGCGGCCAAGCGGATCATGCTTGAGCGCGACCTAGAAGTCGCCAAGCGAGAAATGTCGCGCGTCGTCGATCAGATTGCCAAGGGCTTTGTGGAAGGCGAGGAAGTGGCAGATGAGATCAGGGCCATCCGAGAGCGCCGGAAGGGCATTGAAGCAGAGCTGGCATTGCAGCCTGAGGTCGAGAAAGTCGTGACTTTCCTGCCAGCCGCTGTGCAACGATTCGAACGGGCGATGCGCGACTATGGCGCCGGTCGTCAGGCACGTGAAGCCCGTCGGTATAACCGCAAGAAGCTCTTCGACCTGGCCCAGAAGCCGGATGCTCGACCAGCCACCAGCGCCCCATGCGGACGTCCGCGACAGACGCTGGCACACCCCAAAACACAAATCCCCATAGCTCACCGCGCACGGACCGCGGGTTCCTGCATGAGAGGCTTTCGTACGCCTGCCGGCACCCGAAACCCTTCAGCACATTCGGTCATTCGTGCCAAAGGTTCGTTGCTCCTAAAAGCCGCCATTCGGTCATCTGGCCGGCGACGGCTGCACCGTCGCCTCGCGCGATACGGACAGTCCCGTGAGAAGCGGCGCGTAGGCGGCGAGCCTCCGGGATACGAACTCGGTGAAGAGCCGCACGCGCTTTGTCTTGCGTGTTTCCCCCTGTGTGAGAAGCCAAACCGTTCCGTACATGTGCAGGTCGGTGCCCGGCACCCTCACCAGTAGGGGGTCGGCATCGCCAATGAAGCACGGCAGTGTCGTCATCCCGAGCCCTTGCCGTACTGCAACGATCTGCGCCTCGCCGTCCGTGGTCCTGAACGGGACTCCCGTGGTGCGAACCTCACCCTCGCTGGCCCATTCCGGAATTCCATGAATGCTTATGACGATCCACCGGATGGGATCAGGCGCGCCCGCACGCCACGCGGCTAGTCGATCGCAGGACATGTAGACGCCGCCGAACAGCTCCGGTCCCTTCAGGCCGTGAAGATTGAGGGGCAGGGTTTTGCGGTCGTAGACGACGCGGATCGCGACGTCGGCCTCTCGGTTGGTCAGATTTGCCAGCTCGCCGGACGACAAGATTTCCATCTCGATGTCCGGATGCAGACGCGCGAAATCGGCGAAGTCCGGCATGAGCAGGTGTGTCGCGAGGGGTGGTGCCAGCGTCACCCGCAGAAGCCCGCGCACGCTCTGGTCGCGCCCCAAGACGCGCGTTTCCAGCTGGTGCGACGACGCTTCCATCCGCTCCGCGAGCTCGAGGACCTCCTCGCCCGCAGCCGTCAGGCGGTAGCCCGAAGGCAGCTTTTCGAACATGTGCGCCCCGAGGCGGTCCTCGAGCTGGGCGATGCGTCGCAGCACGGTCGAGTGGTTCACACCGAGGCTCTTGGCGGCGGCCCGCACCGAGCCTCCGCGTGCGACGGCAAGAAAGTAGCGAACGTCATCCCAGTCGATCATGGTGCAATCCCGCACCGCGCGGTGCGCCTTCCAAAGCCCTTACTTATCGTACAACAGTACAGGGCGGCCCTCATAACACTTGTCGACGAGCGGGGCCCAATTCCGAACGGCGGAACCTTATCGTCGCGGCTGCCGTTAACAGCCGTACCGGATCGATTTCGCACCACCCATGTGCGCGCTTCCTCACTCAACGCCTGACCTCGGCAGACCCATCTTCAAGGTCTCGGGGCTTTCCCGAATGACCAAGGCGGAAGCCTGGAAGGATGCACGTCATGACCAGATTGAATGGAAAGACCGCCGTCATCACCGGCGGCGCCACCGGCATCGGCCGCGCCGCAGCAAAGCGATTCGTCGAGGAGGGCGCCTTCGTCTTCATCTTCGGCCGCCGACAGGAAGCGCTCGACGCCGCCGTGGCGGACCTCGGGGCCAATGCCCGCGCGGTGAAAGGCTCGGTCTCGAATGAGGCCGACCTCGACCGGCTTTACGCGGCTGTGAAGGCCGAGCGCGGAAGCCTCGATATCGTCTTCGCCAATGCCGGGGCCGGAGGCCCGCTTCCGCTCGGCCAGATCACCGCCGAGCACATTGACGAAACCTTCGACACCAATGTGAAGGGCACGATCTTCACGGTCCAGAAGGCGTTGCCGTTGATGGGCCCGGGCGGTTCGATCATCCTGACCGGATCGAGCGCTGGCACCACGGGCGCCCCGGGATTCACTGCCTACAGCGCGAGCAAGGCGGCAGTGCGCAATCTCGCGCGGACCTGGGCGGAGGACCTGAAGGGCACCGGCATCCGGGTAAATGTGTTGTCGCCCGGGGCGACGGCAACTGAACTCGCGAAGGAAGCGCTGGGCGAGGAGGGCCAGAAGGCCTACGGCGCGATGACTCCGCTCCAGCGCATGGCCGATCCCGCGGAAATTGGGGCGGTGGCTGCCTTTCTCGCGTCGTCGGACAGCAGCTTCATGACCGCCAGCGAGGTCGCCGTCGACGGCGGCCTGGCGCAACTTTGACCCCAGCGCGGTCCGTGCCTGGCCCGCGCGCAAAGAAAGACAAAGATTATGAAAAAACTCGAAGGTAAGATCGCCGTCATCACGGGCGGAAGCAGCGGGATCGGATTGGCCACAGCAAAGCGCTTCGTAGAAGAAGGAGCGCACGTCGTGATTACCGGGCGAAGAGAGAAAGAGTTGAAGGAGGCCGCAGCCTTCATCATGAGAAACGTTACGGCGGTCGTGGGTGACGTGTCGCTCTTGGAAGATCTGGATCGCCTCTATGCCGTCGTGAAGGAGAAACATGGTCACATCGACATTCTCTTCGCGAACGCGGGCGCGGGGACAATCGCACCGCTCGCGGTCGCCACTGAGGCACATTTTGATCAGACCTTCGATGTGAACGTGAAGGGTCTGTTCTTTACGGTGCAGAAGGCCCTTCCCCTGTTCAAAGACGGCGGTTCGATCATCCTGAACTCTTCAGTGTCGAACGTGTTGGGGCTTCCAGGGTTTAGTACCTACGCCGCGAGTAAGGCGGCTGTACGCAACTTCGCGCGCGCTTGGACACTGGAGCTCAAAGACCGCAAAATCCGCGTCAATGCAATGAGTCCCGGAGCAATCGAGACGCCGGCCTTGGAGACAACGACTGGCCTTACCCCTGAGCAAGCCGAGCAAGCGGCCGCCCAGTTTGCGTCACAGATCCCAATGGGTCGCAGGGGCAAACCAGAGGAAATCGCCGCTGCCGTCACGTTCCTCGCCTCCGATGAAAGTTCTTTCATCACTGGCGTGGATCTCGCCGTCGACGGAGGCATGGCGCAGGTCTGACCCCGGCGTTAAAACAAGATCGGAAAAGCATTATGAGCTATTCAATTATAGGATTCGGCAATATCGGCCAGGCATTGGCCAAGGCGTTTGCCCGCAACGGCATCGAAGTATCCGTTGCAACCACGCGCGACCCGGAACGCTTTGCATCCGCTGCGGCCGCGGTCGGTCCCACGATCATCCCCAAAAAATTGGCGGACGCCCTCAAGGCGGACATCATCTTTTTGGCGGTCCATTTCGAGTCGCACCGAGAGGTCGCGAAGGTGCTGCCCAGTTGGCACGGGAAGACCATCGTCGATGTGACCAACGCCTACGGCGTGTCCCCTGAGGAACTGGGAGGACAACCCTCTTCCAAGGCCGTCGCGCAGGCCTTCACTGGCGCTAGACTGGTTAAGGGCTTCAACCATTTGGTCGCTGCCGTCCTTGCCCAAGATCCGGCCGTGCATGGTGGCAGGAGGGTCGTGTTCCTGGCGAGCGACGATGACGACGCCGCAGCGGAGATTGGTGCGCTCGCGGAAAAGCTCGGTTTCTCGCCGATCAAACTTGGCGGGCTGTCGGAAGGTGGGCTGCTGGTCCAGGCGCGCGGAAATAGCTGGGGTCAACTGATCTTCAAGGACTTGGTCAAGTTCGACGGATGAACACGGACGTGCCTACCGGCAGGGCCACGATGCACGGATCGGATCGAGCGCGATGCGATCCGTGCGAAATGGAGAAATTCCCATGAGTATCGAGAAGAACATCCAGACCGTGAAGGACTTCTTCGCCGCGATCGGCCGCGTCGACAGGGAGGCTCTGCTGGCGCTGGTCGCCGAAGACATCGAGTGGATCATCCCCGGCAAAGACTGGCCACTGGCCGGAACGCGCCACGGACACGCCGGGCTGGCGGATTTGCTTGAGACGGCATCCAAGTCGATAGAAACGTCCACGGAACCCCGGGAGTTCGTGGCGCAAGGAGACCGGGTCCTCGTCGTCGGCTTCGCTAGGGGAAAGATCAAAGCCACGAACAAGACGTTCGAGGACGACTGGATCTTCGCCATCACGGTCCGGGACGGCAGACTGACCAACATCCGGGAATACGTCGACACACAAGCACTGGCGCGCGCCGCGCAGATGGGCGCGGCCGGGCCTGCATAGCGCCGGCCATCTTCGGCCATCAGGTCGGGTAGACGGTAGATCAGCCGAAAATCGCCCCATTGTACGCCGCCCGCTCGTCGAATGCCCACCCGTAAAGGAGATTCCGATGTATGACCAATCCAAGCTATCCGAGTTGATCCGGTTCGCACGTGTAGATGCGGGCTCCATCGTGATCGACGTTTACCCAGGCGACGGCGACTGGACGCGCCTCTTCTCCGACATCGTCGGACCAGAGGGACGGGTCTACAGCTTCGTGCCGGCCGAAGTCGCCCACTTCAAGAACGATCCGGTTGGCCGCATCCAGACGCTCTCGAAGGAGCTGGGCCGAGAGAACGTCGAAGCCGTCTCAGCGGACCTCGTGGCGATGCCGCAGGCCACGCAGCCAGCGGATGTCCTGTGGCTGCACCTGTTTTACCACGATCTCCACACCGCGCTGATCCAGAAGAAGGGCGCGACGGCGGCCGACTTCAATCGAGCCGTCCACGAGCGGCTGAAGCCCGGTGGATCCTACGTCATCGTAGACCACGCCGCCGCCGCTGGGTCGGGCACGAGCGACACCCAGTCGCTGCATCGGATCGACCCTGCCTCCGTCCGCGAGGAGGTGGAGGCAGCCGGCTTCGTACTGGACGCAGAAAGCACCATCCTCGCGAACAAGGATGATGCGCACTCGATCAAGGTGTTCGATCCCTCGATCAAAGGCGAGACCGATCGCTTCGCCTACCGATTTTTGAAGATCTGACACTGAGCTATTCGCCAACGATGAGGTCGGCTCTCGTACGGGAGGCGGCTTTGACAGGTGCGGCGACCGACGTCTTCGTCCGCTGTCCTTCGCGCCCGACGAGAGGGCAACGCCACCGCTTGGAGTAGCACTTTTCCCGCATGAGTTGCCAATGCCTCCAGCGGTTCTCCTTGTACAGACTTAGCGACGCGGTCAGGCTGTCGCTGAACCAGTAGATCGAGATGTCGGTAAGCAGCGAATCCATCGAGATGATGCTCTCGATGTCGCCCTTGCAATCGCTCCATGAACGAACCTTCTCGGCGATCCAGGCTGCCAATCCCAGCGGAGAATCGGTCAGCGCGAAGGACAGAGTCTGGGGCTTGGTCGCTTGCAGCGTAGCTTAAGCTCCTTCCAGTGCCGACCAGGAAGCTCCCTTGTCGAGGGACGCATGCTCCTCTGCCGTCGTGGGGGGCAACTCCACCCCCAAGGGTGGTCGGTAGCTCCCTGGAATATAATTCACGTGAATGCCGCAAACCTTATCCGGAAACAGTTTTGCCAGCCACATCGAAACCCCGGCGCCAATGTCACCACCTTGCGCGGCGAACCGATTGTAGCCGAGTTCCGCCATCAAGCTACGCCACATGATCGCGATTTCTTGGGAAGTTTATGCCCGGCCGGGATGGCGCGTCCGAGAAGCCGTATCCAGGCAGGGAGGGGACCATCACGTGGAAAGCGTCGTTGGGGTCGCCGCCATATGCGCCGGGGATCCGCCAGCAAGGGGATGATCCGCTCCATTTCGATGAAAGATCCTGGCCAGCCCGTGCGTGAGGGTGAGCGGCAAGGATGACGGACCATTGCCGGACTGGTGGACGAAATGGATGTTCGACCCGTTCACGGTCGCCATATGCTGGGAAAGGCGATTAAGCCGCGCTTCTTGCGCGCGCCGGTCGAAGCGGTGCAGCCAGTGATCTAAGAGGCGTCTCATGAAGGACAGGCTGCCACCTAACCTCCCGCAGCCGCATGTGTAGGTCCTCAATGGTCTTATCCGGAATATTAATCGCAAATTGACGAACGGTCATGCTCGTTACCCTGCTTTCGTGACGTGCCTATCCGAATCGAGAGCTGAAGAATGAAGCCTGTACCTGCAGGCCCGCCCCCCGTGGGCGCTTGTCAGCGCGCCTTCAGTTGACGGGCCGCGGCGTCGGCGGTGTCCTGGGGTTGCGTATTGAAGGCGATCACCGCGTATGGCGCCGCTTTGTGAATGATATTCACTACCGTTTCGAACAGTGGCAGGCTCTTGGGCGGAAGCCTGAGGCCGCCACCGATCACCACGCAGTCGTAGGAAGCCTCGCCGAGCGCTTTTTCGAGCATGGCGTATCCGGCGGCATCGGGCGTGATCATGCACGTGTCGCATTGCCAGCCACGTTCCTCGATCTTGGCAACCCCGACGGCGATGCCGGCGTTGATCTTCTGGGCATCGAAGCCGGGCGGCAGAGACGGATCTGAAAAGTCGACGGTTTCGGGTTTCTGTCCGACGAACAGGATGCGAGTCATGGCGTTTCTCCATTCAGGTCGCGATTCAACAACGGCAGAGTGCGGTCAGTTGGCGCTGGCGTTCTCCCGTGCAAGCAACAGTCGCGGCGTATCCGTTAGGGGGCAATGCGGGCATCGGCCAAGCCAGTTCTATTCCGATGGACGACCGTTGTCTCCCGCATGGAGGGCTTTGCGCAGGGAGCGCAGTTCTGTTCGTTAGGCTAATGAGGCGTTTTTTGAAGGCCAGCGGAACGGTTTTCGGCGGCTTTATGGGGCATTTGCCGGGTCAGGCGGCCGATCCGCTGGATTACGGACACAAAGAGGTCGTAGCGCTCCACCAAGAAGATCGCCAAACCTAGTAGGCTATGACGGCTATTATGATCATAGGGCCTTCCATTAAGTGGCGTTGCTTGGTTGTCAAATATATAATCGCCTTTCTTCTTAGGAAACGTCTTGTCGACCTTCACTTGGCCCCTCACCAAGCAACGAAGTTAAGTCCCTATAGATTTCTGCGGACGAGCAAGCCGCCCAGCCGAGCTTGAAAATAGGCGGCGGGCTTCACAATGGCGATAGGAACGAACTACCCTTCCGACAATTTCTGATGGATGGCATTTTACTACTTCGATGTGGATGACAATGGCGTCGTGTATCATGTGGCGCTCTTTCTGGCGTTTGGGTTGGGGGTGCGCAACCCGTCCAGCCAAGGAAAATCTATCGAAAATGCTCAAGCCAAGCGAGCCTCTGTACGCATGCGATACCGCGGCCGGCACGAAGCCGGTCGCGGGTTTGATCTCGAGCGAATGCGATCAGAGCCGTTCAGCCCGGATCTTCAGGATCTGATACAGCATGTTTCGAATGCGCTGCCAAACTGTTAGCCGCTTGATCATGCCTTCGTCTCCTGATCTTCGCCGATGCGCCGGCTGCCACTCAGATGATCTGCGCCGCAAGTGCCACGCCGACCAACGACGTGCCGACCCCTGCCGTGCGGATGGCTCCGGGCCAGCGCCGAAGCGTCATGGCCGCCAACGCACCGGTCGTGTGAAGAGCCGATGTAGCGACCACGAAGCCAACCGCGTAGGCGATGCCGCTCGCTGTCTCGGGAATTTCGAGGCCGTGGGCATTGCCGTGGAAGAGCCCGAAGAGGACAGTCAGCGACGCGGCGATGGCAAGAGGCAATGGTCTGGCGAGCGCCATCATGGCGCCTAACACCACCAGCGACACAGCGATGCCGGACTCAAGCGACGGTAGACCGATTCCGGCGATGCCGAGCAGGGCGCCAGCGATCATCGCGAGGACAAAGCACGACGGCACCACGAAGATGCCTCTGCCGCCGGTCCGGGCGGCGATGGTGCCGACAGCCATCATTGCAAGCAGGTGGTCGATGCCGGCCAGCGGGTGTTGCAGGCCGCTCACGAAGCCGTGGACATTGAAGCCGCCGCTGTGGGCGTAGGCCAATGACGGCATGAGGACCGCGGCGGCGGTCAGGGCAAGCCTGGAGAAGGCTGCCGGGGCGGGCCTGCTGAGAATCGAAAGCGTTGTTTTCATCGTTCTGGACCTGCTTGAAAGGGGTATGATCGGTTCGAAGCCAGGGCTCATTGTCCGGACCCCGGTATCGCGAACTGCACGGCCCCGGACCTGTCGGCCAAAAGTCGCGCCTCGCCGAAGTCGAGCGGCCTTTGCTCGGTCCCGTCATGGTAGACGAAAGCGAGGCGCCGCCTGTGCGACGTCAGTTTCGCGGGCAGCGGGTGATAGGTCACGCCGCCGCCGCCGATCAGCGGCATGACGGCGCCGACATCGACCATGTCCTGCGTCTCGACACGCAGCAAATGCAGCCGCAAGCCGTCGGAGGTTTCGCCGACGAACGGAATTCCGGCCAGCCGCAGGAAACTGGAGGTGTCGGGCGCCCGAGCAAAGCCTTCGAGGAAGGCGATTTCGACGAGATCGAGATCCGTCGCCCGCGGGTCGGCAGGTTCGTGTGCATGGTCGTGCGGCAAATGCGGCGTCTGCCATTGCAGCGGCTTGCCTGCCGGTCCGTTGTGACCGACAGGGTGCGGATGATGGTGGTGACCATTCGGCCCGTGATGGTCGGCGTGGTCATGGCCATGGTGATGATGATCATCGTGCATGGTCAAAAGCTCGTCGGCTTGTCGATGATGGATTTGTGCTTGCCGAGCGTGCCGTGGGCGACCATCGAGCCGAGGGCCTCGACGACAACCCGCACGCCGAACAGCGCGGTGATGTCCGATGTGTCGTAAGGCGGCGACACTTCGACCACTTCCAGCCCGCAAATGCCGGGCGCCGTGACCAGCCCGAGCAGCTTCAGCGCCTCGCGCGGCAGGAAACCGCCGGGCTCCGGCCAGCCGGTGCCGGGCACGAACCCGCAGTCGACGCTGTCAACATCGAAGGAGACGTAGACGGCGTCGGCATCCTTCCACGCGAGCTCGAGCGCGATCTCCGCCGTCTTCTCCAGCCCCATCTGTTCGATGTCGAAAATCGTCAGCACGTTGGTGCCGCGCTTCCTCGCCTCGGCAACGCCGTAACGGGGCACCTGCCAGCCGCCGATGCCGAGCTGCACCAGATTGGTGGCCGAGACGTTCGGCAGGTTGGTCGCCCAGTACCAGGGCGTGGTGTGCATGCGTTCGTCGAGATCCTTTTCCTGGATATCGATGTGGCGGTCGAAATGGATGATGCCGATGCGCTTCGAGGTCACGTCGGCAATGCCGCGCACGCAGGGGAATCCGATCGAATGGTCGCCGCCCAGCATGATCGGCAGCGCGCCCGAGGAAGCGACGTGGCTGACGCCCTTGGTGATCTGGTCGAAGCTCTTTTCGAGATTGGCCGGGATGGTGAAAACGTCGCCGGCGTCGCACAACGTCATCTGCTCGCGCAGGTCGACACCGAGCTCGTAATTGTAAGGCGTGTAGAGCGCCGAAATGCGGCGGATGCCTTGCGGCCCGAAACGGGTTCCGGGACGGTAGGTGGTGCCGCTGTCGAAAGGAATGCCCATGACGGCCGCGTCATACCTGCCGACATCACGGACGTTCTCGACATAGGGCGCCTTGAGAAAGGTGTTGATGCCGGCGAAATGCGGCAGCTCGCCGCGTGCGAATGTGGGGATCGACCTGTCGATGATCGAATCCGATCCCGGCAGGCCCATGTCCAGCGCCCATTTCTGTTCCTTGCGCCAGCCGTCCTCGGGCAGCTTTCCCTCCGCTTCGATCGACTTCCAGCCCTGCATGTCACGGATCTCGAAGTTCGGATGGTGGAAGCGCTGGCGTGGTTGGCGGTCGAATAGGCCGGCGCGGCGATGCCGGCGTTCTGGACTGTCTCTGTGCATGAAAAACCTCCGTTACGACGCCGTCGTCGCGATTGCGCTATCCGGTCGGGTCGTCCCGACCATCGCGGCCACTTTGGCCACGTCTCTTTGGGAAGTCCGGTCTTTGCGGTCGAGCTTCAGATCGTAAGTGATCGTCGCGCCATAGGCGGACGGGAACTGCGGGTCGTGGCGCACCTTGTCGAAGACAAGCACGCGGGTGCCGAGCTTGAACGCCTCGCCGATATCGTGGGTGACCATGACGACGGTCATGCCATGCTTGGTCCAGAGCTCGGTCAGCAGCTCATGCATCTCGACACGAATGCCGGGATCGAGCGCGCCGAACGGCTCGTCGAGAAGCAGGATCTGCGGCCGGCCGAGCAAGGTCTGCGCGATCGCCAGCCGCTGCTGCATGCCGCCCGAGAGCGAAGCCGGATAGAGGTCGCGCGCATGGGCGAGGCCGACGCGTTCCAGCATGGTTTCGGCCTCTTGCCTGGCGCCTTTGCGCCTGGCGCCGAAGACGCGGCCAAACGGCCCGCCCGAACGGAAGTCCTCGACCAGCAGCAGGTTCTGGAGGGCTGTCAGATGCGGAAACACCGAATAGCGCTGGAAGACGATGCCGCGCTGCGGCGTCGGCTCGGGCACGATCGGTCGGTCGCCGACGACAACCAAACCGCCGCTCTGCTGTTCCTGGCCGAGCAGGATGCGTAGAAAGGTTGATTTTCCGCAGCCGCTGGCGCCGACCAGCGACAGGAATTCGCCGGACTCGGCGTGGACATTGACGCGCTCCAACACGCGGGCATCGCCGTAACTCTTCTCCAACCCATGGACGACGATGCGGCTCATTTGTTCTGTACCTGATGAGCCCAGGGGGAGATGACGTGCGAAAGCCGCACCAGCAGCCAATCGGTGGACACGGCAAGCAGCGTGATCCAGGCGACGTAAGGTAGGATGACGTCCATCGACAAATAGCGGCGAACGAGAAAGATGCGGTAGCCCAGCCCCTCGGTCGAGGCGATGGCTTCTGCCGCGATCAGGAACAGCCACGCCGGTCCGAGTGCCAGCCGCACGCAGGTGATGAGGCGCGGCATGACCTGTGGCAGCACCAGTCGCAAAACCATGGTCCAGCTGTCTCCCCCGAGCGTCTGCGCCTTGGCGATGAGTTCGGGCGGCAATTCCATCACCCGGTTGGCGATGTCGCGCACCATGACCGGTGCGACACCGACGGCGATCAAGGTGATCTTGGCCGTTTCGCCGAGACCGAGCGCGATAAACAGGATCGGCAGCAGCGCCAATGGCGGGATGACGCAGACGACGGTAACAAAGGGCAGGAGAAAAGCCCTGACGCGCGGGATGAAGCCGATGGCGACGCCGAGGCAAAGTGCTGCGAGCGTCGCTACGCCGACGCCCGCAAACAGCCTGATCAGACTGGCAAAAGTGTCGGCCCATAGAATCAGGTCGCCGGAACGCTTGTCCGGCACCGTCGCCAGATCGAAAAAGGCCGACCACATCTGTGCCGGGGAGGGCAGCAGCTTGTCGCTGGGATTGACCGCCAGTCTGTGCGCCGAAGCGAAGAGATAGGCCATCGCCACGGCGGCAAAGGGTAGGGCCCCCAGCAGCAAGCCTCCGCCTCGCGAGACCGTCGCGTTGATCAGGCGAAGTCGCACCCTTGGCCTGCGCGGAGGCGGGCGCGCGACTGCAGCCCCCGCCTCGGGCACAGCATTCATGGCGCCGGTTCCTCTGGCCAGCATGTCACGCCGTGCCCTACAGCGTTCCAGCGGCTGCCTCAGCCATATAGGCCGGATCGAAACGCAGTTTGACGTTCTTGGCATCGCCCAGGGTTGAGCCGTCGGGAAAACTCATGCCGATCACGTCGACGCTCGGCGCTTTGGTGCCCAGGATGCCGTGGCTGAACAGGAAATTGCGCACCAGGTCCATGGTCTTCGGCAGTTCGGCGCCGTTGGTGAATGCGACCGCCTTGGCCGGCTCGAAGAACATCGCGGTCGATGCAAGCTGCGCATCGAACCCGGCAAGATCCGTACCCGATGCCTTGGCCATCTCTTCCTTGGCCGCCTTGCCTTCGGGCGAGCCCGAGGTCATCAGCGCCATCGCTTCGTACCAGGCGCCGACAAGCGCCTTGCCCAAGGCCGGATTGTCCTTCAGCATCGCGGTGTTGACGACCATCATGTCAATGATCTCGCCGGGGATCTGGGTCGAATCGAACACCTTGTGGGCGCCCGGCATGGCGGCGATTTCCGAGACCAGCGGATTCCAGGTGACGACCGAGGTGACGTCGCTGGTGCCGTAGGCGGCGACCATGTCGGCATCGGACGTGTTGACCACAGTGATGTCCTTCTCGGCCAGCCCGACCGTGTCCAGCGCGCGCGCCAGCAGGTAGTGCGAGACCGAGAGCTCGACGAGATTGACCTTCTGACCGGCGATGTCCTTGAGCGCAGCCTTGTCCTTGAGGATGACGGCGTCGTTGCCGTTGGAGAAGTCGCCGACGATCAGCGCGGTCGTATCGACGCCGCCGCCGGCCGGGATCGACAGCGCGTCCATATTGGTCATCGCGCAGCCGTCAAAGCCGCCGGCCGTGTACTGGTTGATGCTTTCGACATAATCGTTGATGCGGGTGATCTCGACATTGATGCCGTATTTGTCGGCCCATTTTTTCATGATGCCGCTGTCGGAGAGATAGCCCCACGGCATCCAGCCGACATAGATCGACCAGCATATCTTGAAGTCTTTCTTTGGCTTCGCTTGCGCGGCTGAGATGAAGGGAAGGCTGAATGACGCGGCTAAGATGATTGCGGCCACTTTGCGAAGCATTGCGCACCCCTGTTTGCGTTCCAGATTGCGTCCGGACGTCTGTTGGGGGTTCACGGAGCGCGCATCCGGGAGAGGTTCGCGCCAGCAAACCCGTGCAGGGTTCTCCCGGGATTTTGGCCCGCCGTGTTCCGCCGGATGCCTCAATGCATCCCTGGCGGTCGCGTCTCTTGGACCAGCGCCGTGATCGACACGGCCGGAACCCTAGACGCTCTGCACATCAGCAACGAAGCAAGGGGCGTGCCAGTCCAGCGATACCGCTCTGAGGCGGTTTTCTCCCGGATTTGAAGGCAATCGCGTCATGCTGATGCCGCAAAAATCATCGCAACGCTGACGGATTAGGCAGTATTTGGCGGCGACCATTCGCAGAACAATGGCGGAAAATATATGCACACCGGATCGGCAAGGTGATCAAAGCCTAGCACTTTGCTCATTTGCCCAGATTCGGTCGCGCTACGCTTGGCATGGGCCACCATATCAATGGCTACGGTGAGCGCATCATATTTTGACATAAAGATATGTTTATGTCACAGATGTGATCTTGGAAGGCGAGGCTCACTGTGGTGCATTCTGAATCACCCTTGAATTCCCTTTTCGGGCCCATTGTCGCCAAGGCAGATGGATCGGAGATCCGTTCTGCCTTGGAATCGGCCGCGCGCGAACGAATCCTCATTCTCGACGGCGCCATGGGCACGCAGATCCAGGGGCTTGGCTTCAACGAGGAACAGTTCCGCGGCGACAAGTTCGTCGGCTGCGCCTGCCACCAGCAGGGCAACAACGACCTGCTGATCCTGACGCAGCCGAAAGCGATCGAGGAAATCCACTATCAGTATGCGATTGCTGGCGCGGACATCATCGAGACCAACACCTTCTCCTCCACGTCGATCGCCCAGGCTGACTACGCCATGGAAGACGCGGTCTATGACCTGAACCGGGATGGCGCCCGTCTGGTGCGGCGAGCCTGCATCCGCGCCCAACAGGAGGACGGCAAGCGCCGCTTCGTTGCCGGCGCGCTGGGACCGACCAACCGAACCGCCTCGATGTCGCCGGACGTCAACAACCCCGGTTGTCGCGCCGTCAGCTTCGATGATCTGCGCATCGCCTATGGCGAGCAGTTGCGCGGCCTGATCGACGGCGGCGCCGACATCATCCTGATCGAGACGATCTTCGACACGCTGAACGCCAAAGCGGCGATCTTCGCCTGCAACGAGATCTTCCTCGACAAGGGCGTGCATCTTCCAGTCATGATCTCAGGCACGATCACCGACCTGTCGGGCCGCACGCTGTCGGGCCAGACACCGACGGCCTTCTGGCATTCGATCCGCCACGCCAGTCCGTTCACGGTCGGGCTCAACTGCGCGCTCGGCGCCAACGCCATGCGCGCACATCTCGCCGAGATTTCCGGCGTCGCCGACACCTTCGTCTGCGCCTATCCCAATGCCGGCCTGCCCAACGAATTCGGTCGCTACGACGAGAGCCCGGAGTTCATGGCGGAGCAAATCGAAGGGTTTGCGCGCGAAGGGTTGGTCAACGTCGTCGGTGGCTGCTGTGGCTCGACGCCGGACCACATCCGCGCCATCGCCGAGGCGGTGAAGAAATATCCGCCGCGCACCATCCCCGACATCGAGCGCAAGATGCGCCTCTCCGGGCTGGAGCCATTTACGCTGACCGACGAGATCCCCTTCGTCAATGTCGGCGAGCGCACCAATGTCACGGGATCGGCCAGGTTCCGCAAGCTGATCACCGCCGGCGACTACGCCGCCGCCCTCGACATTGCGCGCGATCAGGTCGCCAACGGCGCGCAGATCATCGACATCAATATGGACGAAGGCCTGATCGACTCGAAGAAGGCGATGGTCGAGTATCTCAACCTGATCGCCGCAGAGCCGGACATCGCACGCGTGCCGGTCATGATCGACAGCTCGAAATGGGAGATCATCGAGGCCGGCCTGAAATGCATGCAGGGCAAGCCACTGGTCAATTCCATCTCGATGAAGGAAGGGGAGGAGCCTTTTCTCCACCATGCTAAACTCGTCCACGCATATGGCGCGGCAGTCGTCGTCATGGCATTCGACGAGGAAGGCCAAGCGGACACGCAGGCGCGCAAGGTCGCGATCTGTGCCCGCGCCTACGAGCTCCTGACCGAGCAGGCCGGCTTCCCGCCGGAAGACATCGTCTTCGACCCCAACATCTTCGCCATCGCCACCGGCATCGATGAGCACAACAATTACGGCCTCGACTTCATCGAGGCGACGCGGGAAATCATCCGGACCTTGCCGCACGTCCACATTTCGGGCGGCGTGTCGAACCTGTCCTTCTCGTTCCGCGGCAACGAGCCGGTGCGCGAGGCCATGCATGCCGTGTTCCTCTACCACGCCATCCAGGCCGGCATGGACATGGGCATCGTCAATGCCGGACAACTCGCCGTTTATGAATCCATTGATCCGGAACTGCGCGAAGCCTGCGAGGACGTTGTCAACAATCGTCAGCCGGCCGGCGGCAGCGCCACCGAGCGGATGCTGGAACTGGCCGAGCGCTTCAAGGGAACCGCCGGCAAGGAGGCCAAGGAGCGCGATCTCAAATGGCGCGAATGGCCGGTGGAGCAGCGCATTTCGCATGCACTGGTCAACGGCATCACTGAGTTCATCGACGCCGACACCAACGAGGCACGGCTTGCCGCCGAGCGGCCGCTGCATGTCATCGAGGGCCCGCTGATGGCCGGCATGAACGTCGTCGGCGACCTGTTCGGCGCCGGAAAGATGTTCCTGCCGCAGGTGGTCAAATCCGCGCGCGTGATGAAACAGGCGGTTGCCGGGCTGCTGCCGCACATGGAAGCCGAGAAACTGGCCAACGCCGCCAACGGCATCGACACCGGCGAACGCAAGACGGCCGGAAAGATCCTGATGGCAACGGTGAAGGGCGACGTCCACGACATCGGCAAGAACATTGTCGGCGTCGTTCTCGCCTGCAACAATTACGAGATCATCGATCTCGGCGTCATGGTGCCGGCGGCAAAGATCCTGCAGACGGCGCGCGAGCAAAACGTCGATATCATCGGCCTGTCCGGCCTGATCACCCCGTCGCTGGATGAGATGGCGCATGTCGCCTCGGAGATGGAGCGCGAAGGCTTCGACATTCCGCTGCTGATCGGCGGGGCGACGACCAGCCGCGTGCACACGGCGGTCAAGATCCATCCGCGCTATGAGCGCGGTCAGGCATTCTATGTCACCGACGCCAGCCGCGCCGTCGGCGTTGTCTCGTCATTGCTGTCCAACGACACCAAGGGCGGCTTTGTCGACACGGTACGCGCCGAATACAGGAAGGTGGCCGACGCGCATGCGCGCAGCGAAGCCGACAAACTGCGCTTGACGCTCGCCAGGGCACGGGCAAACGCCCACAAGATCGACTGGTCCGGCTATGTGCCGCAACAACCCTCCTTCCTCGGGCTGAAGATCTTCGAGACGTGGGACCTCGCCGAACTCGCCGGCTACATCGACTGGACGCCGTTCTTCCAGACCTGGGAGATGAAGGGCCGCTATCCGAAGATTCTCGACGATGAGGCGCAGGGGCCGGCGGCGCGGCAATTGTTTGAAGACGCGCAGGCGATGCTGAAGAAGATCATCGCGGAGAGATGGTTCGCGCCGAAAGGCGTGATCGGCTTCTGGCCGGCCAACGCCGTCGGCGACGACATCAGGCTATTCACAGACGACACGCGTTCGGAGGAGCTGGCGACCTTCTTCACGCTGCGCCAGCAACTGACCAAGCGCGACGGCAAGGCCAATTTGGCCCTGTCGGATTTCGTCGCGCCGCTCGAAAGCGGCAAGGCCGATTATCTCGGCGGCTTCATCGTCACCGCCGGCATCGAGGAAGTGGCGATCGCCGAGCGCTTCGAGCGGGCCAATGACGACTATTCCTCGATCATGGTCAAGGCGCTCGCCGACCGCTTCGCCGAAGCCTTCGCCGAAAGGCTGCACGAGTGCGTGCGCAAAAAGTTGTGGGGCTACGCGCCGGACGAGAGCCTGACGCCCGAGGATCTGATCGGCGAACCCTATCGCGGCATCAGGCCAGCGCCTGGCTATCCGGCGCAGCCCGACCATACCGAGAAGGCGACGCTGTTCAGACTGCTGGACGCGGAAAAGGCGGCAGGCGTCGCTTTGACCGAGAGCTACGCCATGTGGCCGGGCTCGTCAGTCTCGGGGCTCTATCTGTCCCATCCCGAGAGCTATTATTTCGGGGTGGCCAAGGTCGAGCGCGATCAGGTGGAGGACTATGCACGACGCAAAGACATGCCAATTGCGGAGGTCGAGCGCTGGCTTGGGCCGATCCTGAATTACATACCAATGCCGTCCTCGGAAGCCGCTGAATAGATTGTCGGCGAACCTGCTTCCAAGTTGATTTCGCTGATGGCGCGATCAGTATGCGCTTGGGGTGCATTCATTGTGATGGCTCGTGACAATCCCGAATGATCACGAGTAAATTTCCATGATGATTGATGATACCGCTGGTGATCGATTTACGTGCAGATATCGATGATCTCTCGCCGTAATAAGCACGGGCGAACAGCGTCACCAGAGGACAAGCATATAGGGCCGGCCGGGAGCGAAAAGGTCCTCGGTCTCAAAGACGACCGAACTCGTTAAGCAGCTCTTCGAGCGTTTTCCCTTGGACGACCCGTTCGCGGGTCTTCTGTTCGCGCGCTGCCTGTTCGCGCGCGAGCTCCACGACCGTTTCGGCGCTGGCTATCGGCACAACAGTTACGCCGATTGTGTCGGCGACCACGAAATCGCCGGGACTGACACGGACCCCGCCGCATTGAATTGGCACGTTGACCGAGAGCTCATCCTTTCGGCCTGAATACATTGTGTGCGTGCCTCGCGCCGTGATGGCGCGGGTCCAGATCGGCCAGCCGATCGCCTCAAGCTCGTCGATGTCGCGGCCGGAGCCATCGATGATCATGCCGCGAATGCCACGGTTTCTGGCGAGCCCGCCCATCAACCCGCCGCACACCGAAGTCTGCCGGTCGCCGCCCGCGTCGACGACGATGATGTCACCGTCTCTGCCCATCTCGATTGCCCTGAGCGGGTCAACGAGGTCTCCCGGAGAGAGCTGGACCGTGAGAGCATGGCCGACGATTTTCGCCTGAAACGGCGGCTTGATCTCCGAATCCATCACGCCCTGACGGTATTGCGCGTCGGCAAAGACACATGAGGCGCTATAGCATTTGGCGACCTCATCGAACTTCGCAAGCAGCACCGGCTGCCGCTCGAAATCGTTGAAAACCTTGAGCATCGCATGACCTCCCTTACCTCCGAGCCGGCGTTCGCGTCAGCTCTACTGCGTTAACCGGGTTGAACGGCATGCCGCCGGTCAGCACGCGCGCGACTTCAGACGCGGCGGTTTCGCGGGCAACTCGGATCGACTCTTCGGAATAGTACGCCGTGTGGGGCGTCACGATGACGTTGGCAAGCGAGAACAGGGGATTGCCGCTTGGGTTCCAGTTGGCGAGCTTGGCCGGCTCCTCTTCAGGATCATCCAGGCCGGCGCCGGCGATGCGGCCTTCGATCAGCGCCCGATAAAGCGCGCGGTTGTTAATGGTTGGACCGCGGCCGGTATTGACGATAATTGCCCCCTTCTTCATCTGGCGGAATTCCGCCGCGCCCAGGAAATGCCGGGTCTCGGGGGTTATCGGCACCTGCATCATCAGATAGTCGGAGTTTTGGAGAATCTCTGCCTTGCCGACGCGGCGCGCGCCTTTCGCCTCGGCGACGCCCTTCTCGATGTAAGGATCGTATACCAGGATATCGACGCCGAAGCCTTTGGCGCGCTCGGCAATCGCCTGGCCGATCTTGCCGAAGGAGACAATGCCCATCGTACGTCCCTTCAACCGATGGATCGGTTGCCCGGTCTGCCAACGCCAGATCCCTTCATGGGTCGCGGCGTTGTATTGGAAAAGCTTGCGGGCGAGCGCGAGCCACAGCCCGATCGCATGGTCGGCAACCTCGTCGGTGCAATAGTCGCGGACATTGGTGACAAGAATGCCCTTGGCGGTCGCCGCGTCGACATCGACGATGTCGACACCGATGCCGTAGCGGGCGATCACCCGGCAGCGTTGCATGCGTTCGATGGTCTTCGCGCCGATGCGGGCATACTGGTTCATCATCGCGTCGCAGTCGATCGCCTCGGCAGCCAGTTCCTCCTCCGACTTGGCCTGGAGCCCTACGACGCGCGCCCCGACTGCCTCCAGCACGGCCCGTTCGATATCCAGATTGCCGTAGTCGTAGTCAGTGATGACGACCTTGGGGTGTTCCGCCATGCCGCGTCTCTCCTGCGCTTCAGACGTAGGCGCCGGCCGAATAAGTGAGCTCATAGGAGTGACTGTAGAGCTCGATGATATTGCCGAAGGGATCCTCGCAATAGACCATGCGGTAAGGCTTTTCGCCCGGATAGTAGTAGCGGACCTGGCTCATCCGCTGGCGGCCGCCGAGGGCCTCGATGCGCTTGACGCGCTCTTCGAGATGCTGGTCCTGCAGGCAGATGTGGAAGATGCCCGGACGCCAATATTCGAAGGGCCGCTCCTCCGGACGGGTTTTGGGGAACTCGAAGAGCTCGATGCCGATGCCGTCGCCGGTCGAGAGGTGGGCGATCCGGAAACTTCCCCAGCCGGCTCCGAAGACGTCGTCGCACATCTGGCCGATGGCGCTGTCGTCTTGGGAGACCTTGGTCGGCCCCATGATCACATAACAGTCGAAGGCCATCGAATAGAATTCAACGGCTCTTTCGAGGTCAGGGACCGTAATGCCGATGTGGGAGAAGGTTATGGCAGTCATTGATCTACCTTTCCTTTTTGTCCTGGCGAGGTGAGCGCGCCGACGATGAAGGCGAGTGCGCGGCCGATCTCGGCGCGCCACATGTCTACACCGACCGCGGTCACGATGATCGCGCCGATGATGACGTTCTGGGCTGAAGCCGGCACGGCGTTGAGGTTGAGCGCGTTCTGGACGATTACGATGGTGAGTGCGCCGATCACAGTGCTCACGATCTCGCCCCGACCGCCGGCGAGACTTGCGCCGCCGATCACTGCGGCGGCGATCGCCGAGAGCTCCATCCCAACGCCATAATTGGGCGAGCCGGAATTGAGCCGTGCGGCCATAAGCACGGCGCCGACCCCCGCCATCGCGCCGGCAATGACGAAGGCAAGGAAGCGCGTCCGGGCGACATTGAGCCCGGAGAGCGCCGCCGCTTGCGGGTTACCGCCAACCGCGTAGATCGTGCGGCCGAAGGCGGTGTAGCGCATGACGAAGAAGGCGAATGCGTAGAGACTGACGACGTAGAAGAGCGGTAGTGGCACTCCGAGAAGCGAGCCGTAGAAGATCGGCTCGAGCATCGGGTGCACGGAGAATACCGGCGAGCCGTTGTTGAGCATGAAGGCGGTGCCGCGGAACGCCGAGAGCGCCGCGAGCGTGGTGATGAACGACGGGATACGAAGGTAGGCGGTGAGGACGCCGTTCACGGCGCCAAGGAGCACGCCGATTAGAAGCACGAGCAAAATCGCCAACGGGAGCGGCACGCCCCCGAATTTGATCGCCATGGCGAAAACCATAGTCATCAATGCGATGGCCGAACCGGGGGAAAGGTCAATGCCGCCGGTGATGATCACGATGGTCGAGCCGATCGCAACGATCGCAACGATGCTCACCTGCAGAATGAGGTTGGACAGATTGCCGACATCGAGAAAGCGGTTGGTGGTGAGCGCGACGAAGACAGCCACCAGGAGAAGGGCAGCAAGCGGACCGACGATCTGGTTGCTCACCAACCGCTTCATGCGGCAAGTTCCTCTTGGTCAGCGGAGGCCTTGACCAGGTCGGCCTTGTCGAGGCTCCTGGCATCGCGGATTGCGACTATCCTTCCGCGGCTTACAATGCCGATCCGGTCGCTCATCGCGAGCAGCTCGTCATAGTCGGAGCTGATCAGGATGACGCCCTTGCCGGCGGCTGTAAGCTCGTTGATAAGCTGATAGACGGCGATCTTGGCCCCGACATCGATACCCTGGGTCGGCTCGTCGAGAACGAAAAGCTCAGCCTGCGCGAACAGCCACCGGGCAATCACGATCTTCTGCTGGTTGCCGCCGGAAAGCTCGCCGACCAGCGCCGTCCCGGCAGTCGGCGTGATTCTGAGGCTCCGAATCAGGCCTTGGGCAAGGCGTCGTTCGCGGGCGTGGTCGAGCATGGCTCTGTGCGTGAACCGGCCGAGCCCGGCGATCGAGATGTTCTCGAGCCCGCTGAAATTGAAGAAGAGCCCGTCGGATTTTCGATTCTCCGGCACGAGCGCGATCCCGGCGGCGATCGCGTCGCGCGAGGACAGAAGCTTGAGCGATTTGCCGCGGAGCCGGATTTCGCCTTGCCGAAGCACATCGACCCCGAACAGGGCGCGGGCGATTTCGGTGCGGCCGGAGCCGAGCACGCCGCCAAGGCCGAAGACCTCGCCGCGGCCAACCGTAAAGCTAGCGCCGGCGACGCGGTTGCTCGTGTGGATGGAGCGCACGTCGAGGAGGGCGTCACCCGTGGCATTCGCCGCCTTGGGAAAGTGTTCGTCGACGCGGCCGACCATCTTACGGACAATGGCCCTGATCTCGACCGGCGTTTCCGCTGCGTTGGATACCACGCGCCCATCCTTGAGGATCGTTGCTTCGTCGACGAGTTCAACGACCTCGTCTAGGCGATGCGAGATGTAGAGGATGATCCTGCCATCGTCCCTGAGGCGCAGGAGAAGGCGATGGAGCTCGGCGATCTCGTCGGGGCCGAGGGCGGTGGTCGGCTCGTCGAGAATGATCATCGAGGCGTTGGCCGCGATCGCCTTGGCGATCTCCACGAGTTGCTGGCCGGCGGTTGAGAGTTCGCCCACGATCGCGTCCGGGTCGATCGCGACGTGGATGCGGCCAAGCACGCGCCGGGCTCCTTCGCGCATTGCCGGCCAGTCTATGCGCCATCGGTTTCGCGGAAGCCGGCCGAGATAGATGTTCTCCGCGACCGATAGCGTTTGGACGAGCGAGAACTCCTGAAAGACCGTGGCGATCCCTGCGCGCCGCGCGGCGATCGGGTCGGAAAGCACGACCGGCCGGCCCGCACACAGGATCTCGCCCGAATCGGGCTGATGCACCCCGCACAGCACCTTGACAAGTGTGGACTTACCGCAGCCATTCTCGCCGAGCAGGCCGTGAATCCGCCCGGCAACGAGGCTGAGCGACACGGAATCGTTCGCCACAACGCCGGGGAAACGCTTGGTCACGTTCCTCAGCTCCCAGACGGGAACGCTCTCTTCCATGGCTCTCCACGCGATCCTTGCTTCGCCCGACCGGGTTGTCCGGCCGAGCGAGGGAGGTGCTGCTTAAGGAACATGAGTTCGTCTCAATACTGCATCGACGGCTTCGGATAGAGCTTGTCGGGCGCCTGCAGAACCGGCAGTACATTGGCCTTGTCGACAATCGTTGTCGGTGTTTCGACAAAGCCTCCTGCGAAATTGCCGTCGAGCACGTCGATCGCGACCTGCAACGCAATCTGGCCCATGACGAATGGTGTCGTATTGACAGTCGCGGTGACCGTGCCTTTGCTGATCTCCTCGAGAGCGGCGGTGTCGCCATCATTGCCAAGCAGGATCAAATCGTTTCGACCGAGCGACTTAGCGGCGAGTTGGGCACCCATGATCATGTAGTCGTTCGCGGCAAAGATGACGTTAACATCCGGATGACCCTGGAGCAGGTCCATGCCGGCGGTGTTGCCGCCCTCAACATTCCAGCCGCCGGGAATGCTCGCAACAATATCCACATTCGGCTTGCCCTTGACGGCGTCGAGGAAGCCGCCGACGCGCTCTGTCGAATGATAGCCGGGCTGGCCTTCGATGACCGCGGCTTTGACCGATTTATCACCGAGCCTCTCAAGGAGGTATTCGCCGATCTTATGCGTGCCTTTGCGTTGCGAATAGCCGACCACAGCATGGACCGGGGTCGGAAAGTTGGCGATGTCGGAGTTGACGATGACGACGGAGATGCCTTTGTCGACGGCTTGCTTGACGAGCGGAGCGGCGGCCGCCTCGTCATGGGTCGACAGGACGATGGCGTCGACGCCCTGGGTGATCACGTCCTGGATCATGCCCATCTGGCCGTTGATGTCGGCGCCGCTTTGCGGGGCGAGCATGAAGGTCTCAACATTGCCCTTCTCGGCCGCTGCGGCTTTGAGGCCCTCACCGATGGCGATGTAGTAGTTGAACTCGGTCGCCGGCGGCATGTAGGCGATGCGGAACTTGTCCTTGCCGGCGCCCTTGGTGATCGGCGCCTGTGCGCCCGGTTGAAGCGGTTGTGGTGCGGCGTAGTCGATGGCGAGGGCAATACCGGTCGCCGTGAGTACTACGACCGCGCTTGTCGCTGCTATCGCGATCAACGATCGAAAGCTGAAGCTCATGTCTTTCCTCCCTTGGACGCTTGACGGGTTCTATCCGGCGAACGGCGCGTCCACGAGGCCGCGCACGCCGGGTTTGAAAGCGAAGAGAGAGCCGGCCGTCGGCTCGGCGGCGATCTGCTCCCGCGTCGCCTCCAGTCGCGATGTGGTGATGTAGAGAGTCTCGAGTTCAGGCCCGCCGAAAGCGCAGCAGGTCGGCTTCAACACCGGCACCTCGACCACCCGGTCGATGCTCCCGTCGGGTAGGATGCGGACGACTCGCCGGCCTTCCCATTCGGCATTCCACACGGCGCCTTCAGCGTCGACGCACGAGCCGTCCGGAATGCCCGGCTCTCCCTTGAAATCGTTGAGGACTTGTCGGTTGCCTGGAACCCCGGTGCCCGGATCGTAGTCGTAGACCCAGATGGTTCCGACGGAGGTGTCGGCGAAATACATGCGGCGCCCGTCGGGCGAGAAACAGGTCGAGTTGGCGCAGCCAACGCCGGTAATGATCGTCGTTACCGATTCGTCGGGATCGATCCGCAACACGGTCGATTTTTCCGGTCCGGAACCCTCGTTCATTCCGCCAGCGATGAATCGGCCCTGGCGATCCGTGCGGCCGTCATTGAGGCGCGTCGCCAGTTTGTCGGGCTCGAAGCGATGGATCGTCGCGAGTTCGCCGGTGCCGGGGTCGAAGAACGCCACCTCCTTTGCGAGGGCGAGAATGAAACCGCCTTTATCGCGGGGCGCGAAGCAGCAGACGCGGTCCGCCATGGCGATTGAACCCGAAGTACCTGATGAGGGTTCGAGCCACCACAGACGCTTCCCGTGGATGTCCGTCCACCAGACCCGGCGGTCATGGTGGTTCCACAGAATTCCCTCGCCGTGCAGGTTACGGCAGTCGAGCGCGAGCTCGGCTCTGTCCATGTCTCCTCCCCGGAGCACGTACCTTGGCTTCGTAACGGGCCGTCAGCGAAGCCGCTTCTTGTTGCCGAACTTTCTGGTGTCTGGTATATCACCTTGCAGATGGCAGGCAATACCAAAATCAGCGGCCGGCTTCCCGTCGCCAGGATCAAGCGACCCAAATCGCTTGCGGAAACCGTGCTCCACCAGCTCCGCGAGTCGATCGTCCACGGTGACCTCGCGTTGGGTCAGCCTCTCTCTGAGCGTCAGCTCGCCGACGATCTCGGCGTGTCGAAGACTCCCGTCAGAGAGGCGCTCGCCCAGCTCCGCGCCGAGGGCCTGGTGCTGATCTATCCGCAGCGCGGCGCCTTCGTCTTCACGCTGAGCGCTCGCGAGGTTCATCAGATCTGTGAATTCCGGAGTGCGGTAGAAACGGCGGCGCTGAGGCTCGCCATCGCGCGCGGTCCGGATGGCTTCGCGGCGGAGCTTGAAGACATTGTGCGCGGCATGGCAGCCGCGCAGCGGCACGGCGACCAGCGGCTCTATCTGTCCCTGGACACCCGCTATCACGCGGCCTTCTTCGAGCACTGCGGCAATAGCTATCTCCGCGACAGCTATGCGCGCTATGTCGGCAAGATCGCAGCGCTCCGGACCCACCTTGCCGGCAAGCCGCTTCACACGAAGCTGTCGTTCCAGGAGCATCGACAGATGCTCGACACCATCCGGCGTGGCGACGCAGACGCAACGATAGCGGTTCTGGATATCCATATCGGACGGACGCGCGAGACCTATTCCAACGGAATCGAGGACATTGCCGCCGCAGATAAAGGAATTCCGGAGGCGAGCTGATGGCGGCACCGCTCCTCGAGCTCAGCGGCATCACGAAGTGGTACGGCACGACGCGGGCCCTTGGCGACGTCGATTTCGATCTGAGGCAGGGCGAGGTGCATGCGCTTGTCGGCGAAAATGGTGCCGGGAAATCGACACTCCTCGCCATCCTCTCCGGTGTGGTCGCGCCCGACAAGGGTACGATCAACATAGACGGGCGGGCGGTCACCATTAACGAACCATCCAAAGCGCAGGCGCTCGGCATCAGCACGGTCTTCCAAGAGCTCAGCCTCGCCGGGGCCTTGACGGTCGCCGAGAACGTCTTTGTCGGCCGGGCTCCAACCGCCTGCGGAATCATACGCTGGAGCGAGCTCCGACGGCGGACACAGCAGATCCTCTCCGCCTTCGGCATCGAAATCGATGTCGATCGCCCGGTTGACCGCTTGCCTGCCGGCACGCGCCAGCTCGTCGAGATTGCCAAGGCGCTGTCGCTCGACGCTCGCATCCTTCTCCTCGATGAACCCACTTCGGCGCTCACCTCCAATGAGGTCGCAGCGCTGTTTGCCATCATTGCCCGGCTTAAGAGCCGGGGCATGGGCATCGTCTATGTGAGCCATCATATGGCCGAGGTCTTCCGGATCGCCGACCGCGTCACCGTGCTGCGCGACGGTGAAAGGATGACCACGCGCGCGGTGGCGGAGACGTCGATCGACGACGTCGTGCGCGCCATGGTCGGCCGGAAGCTCGAAATCTTCACGGCCGAGGCGACGCTCGTACAGGGTCCGGTGGCGCTTGCAGTCCGCGGCAACGGAGCCGAGGGCAAATCGCGGCATCTCGAACTTGAAATACGGTTCGGTGAGGTCGTCGGTCTCGCGGGCCTGATGGGATCGCGCCGCAGCGAGCTTGCACGCAGCCTCGTCGGCCTGCGGCAGCCGTCTGGAGGAACTGCGATCGAGGTCAAAGGCCGTCCGACGCGCTTGCGTGGTCTCCGCGACGCGATGGCCCGCGGCATCGCCTATGTGCCGGACGATCGCAAAGCGGAAGGCCTGTTCCTGTCGATGTCGGTCACCGATAATTTCGTCGTGACTGCGCTTCGCAGCTTTGCGCGGCTCGGTTGGATTGAGAGGGCGGCGGCGACAGCGGCGGCGGGTAGGGCGGTCGAACGCTTCCGGATACGGGTGCCGAGCCTTGAGGCGGCGGCTGGAAAACTCAGCGGCGGCAACCAGCAGAAACTGATGCTGTCGAAGTGGCTTGCGAGCGACCCGGCAATCGTCGTGATCGATGAGCCAACCAGGGGCGTCGACGTCGAAGCGAAAGGAGAGATCCACAAGGAAATCCGCCGCCTCGCCGCAGCCGGCGAAGCGGTTCTCTTGATCTCTTCCGACCTTCCGGAACTCTTCGCCATCTCCGATCGGATCGTCGTCATGCGCGAGGGGCAGATCGTCGGCGATCTCCCTACACCTTCGGCAACGGAAGAGATCGTGATGGCTCTTGCCTCAGGCACCGGTCACAAGCTCGAAGGGGAGGCGGCATGAGTGTCGACGAGGTCGGTCGATGGTCTTCGCGCGTCGGCAGCCGTGTCTTTCGGCGCTTCGTCGAGACGCGCGAGTTGATGCTCCTGGTTCTTATCGTCGCGATCATCGTCGGAATGTCGCTGGCTTCGCCGGTCTTCCTGTCGCTCGCGAACTTCCATGCGATTGCCATCGGCATGGCGCCGACCGTCATCATCGCCGTGGGTATGACGGTGCTTCTGGTCTCCGGCGGATTCGATCTCTCGGTCGGCTCCGTGCTGGCGCTGGCGAGCACCGTGACGGCGCTTCTTCTGCTGAGCGGTGCCTCCATCCCATTGGCGATCCTTGGTGCGCTTGCCCTGGGCGCCGTCATCGGCCTTGCCAACGGCATCGTCGTCACCAGGATAGGCGTCAATCCCCTGGTCGCCACACTCGGCTCGATGTCGATCGCCCGCGGGATAGCCTTGGTGCTGACCGAAGGATTCTCGCTCATCAATCTACCGCCTGCCTTCGGGTGGGCCGGCCGCGCCGAGATTCTCGGCGTGCCGTTCCTTCTTTGGACCGCGCTCGCATTAGTGGTCGTCTTCGACCTCGCCATGCGGCATGGAAGCTTCTTCCGGCAACTCTACTACATCGGCTCGAACGAGAAGGCGGCGCGCCTGTCGGGTTTGGCCGTCGATCGCGTCCGCACGCTCGCCTACATGCTGAGCGGTCTGCTCGCCGCGCTTGCCGGCGTCCTCCTCGCCTCGCGGCTGATGAGCGGCACGCCTACGGCCGGCAATGCGCTCGAACTACAGGTGCTGGCGGCGGCCGTGATCGGCGGCGCAAGTCTGCGCGGCGGGGAGGGCACTGTCCTCGGCGCGTTTCTCGGCGTCGTCTTCGTCGCCCTGATCAACAACGCCATGACCATGCTCGCCGTGTCGATCTACTGGCAGATGATCGTCACCGGTGCCGTTCTTGTCGTGGCCGTTGCGCTCGACATGCTGGTGCGCCGCCGCGACGACTAAGCCAGGGGCCCATCAGGCCCCAACCGAAGAAGGAGGAAAGTGATGACGACACTCGATCTCGACCGCCGCAGCCTGATGAAGCTCGGCGGCATTGGCCTCGCCGGGACGGGGCTCGGCCTCGTACCCCAATTCAGCGATGAAGCGCTCGCCCAGGGCGAGGGCATGGAATACGTGTTTCTCTCCATCGTCACGCAGGTGCCGTTCTGGGTGGACCACCGCAAGGCCCTCGAAGACGCCGCCAGATTGCTGAATATCAAGACCAGCTTCACCGGCCCGCTCGACTTTGACACCGCCGCCCAGGCGCGACAACTCGATGAGCTGATCGCCCGGAAGCCAGCCGGCCTCCTGATCTTTCCTGGCGACGCCCCCTCGCTTGCGGCCGGCATCGACCGCGCCGTCGATGCCGGAATTTCGGTCGCCATGATCATCGGCGACGCGCCGGGCACCAAGCGCGCCGTCTATCTTGGCATCTCGAACCTCGAAGCCGGCAAGGTCGGGGGCAAGATGCTTGCCGAGGCGATCGGCGGCAAAGGCAAGGTGATCCTGGGTTCGTTCCCCGCGCCTTCGGTTCTGGAGCGGGTCGAAGGTTACAAGGCCTACTTCAAGGAATCCGCGCCTGAAATCGAAGTGGTCGATGTGGTCAACGACAAGGCGGACCCGTCTTATGCCCCCACGGCCTACAGCCAGTCACTTCTTGCTCACGCCGACGTGGTCGGTATTGGCGGCACCGACGGCGACAGCGGCAAGGGTGCTGCCATTGCGGTGAATGAGACCGGCCGCCAAGGCCAGGTCAAGATTGTCGCCATGGACCGGAACGACGACATGCTTCCCTACATCGAGGACGGAACCATCGTCGGCGCCGTCGTTCAAAAATCCTACGTCGAAGCGTTTCTCGCCGTGCATCTGCTTCATTGGCTGAACACGGACGGGATGAAGGTCGTGCCGGACTACAAGGCGGCCGGCGTCAACCCCTTGCCGGAAAAGGTCGAGACTGGTGTGATGCGCCTCACCAAGGATAACGTCGCTCAATTCAAGCACTGAGCGACGGGCCGGGCCGCGGACCCTCCGTGGTCCGGTGGGCGATGGGGTATAACACCGCTGACCAGGTCACTCGAGATGGCCTAGGCTCCGGACGGAATCAGGATCAACGCCATCGCGTGGGGCTGGATAGCGACGCCGCTGACGAAGCTCGGCCGGACGATCTTGGAGCAAAGCCGAAAGAACTGTCAGCACGATTATCTTCTAGAGCCTACAGCTACGCCCCTGGCCGTCGAAAACAGCTACGCGGGCCGTCATCGGGGCGCGGAACCATACGGAACAATGCGGGGAAGGTTGACGATTCTGGCCCACGAAAAAGCCAATGAAATCAATGTTTCCGGCACGCCCTCCGGGCTCACCAGATTGTTACATATCAATGACTTAGCAATGTTTCAGGTAACCGGGGCAAAACCGGTGGCGGCCG
>NZ_JHQR01000004.1 GCF_014843825.1 Mesorhizobium silamurunense | reverse complement strand
CCGCGGATGTCGTTCTCGATGGCGATCGCCTTTCCCTGCAGCAGCTTGCGGGCCGTCAAGAGTAGAGGTCGGGCATGCCTTCGACGAGCTCGCAAATCCGCTCCTCGAACTTCACCGTTCCCACAACACCGACCTTGAGGCCGAAGTTGCGCAGAAGACCGCGGATGTCGTTCTCGATGGCGATCGCCTTTCCCTGCAGCAGCTTGCGGGCCGTCAAGAGTGCCCGCCGCTTCTGGCTCGTGAGCGTCTTCACATGCACCGGGCGGTACAGGTTGACCCGCATCATCTGCGCGATGCCGCGCGCGTCATTGCGATCGGTCTTGTTCGGCTGCGCCTTCAGGAACGCTTTCACATGACGCGTCTCGATGCAGATAACCGGCAACCCGGCGCACGCCAGCCCCTCAAAAAGCCATTGCGACAAGGGCCCGGCCTCGAGACCGACCCGTTCAATGTTCAAGGCAGGATCCTTCAGGACGGCGAGGAGATCGTCGGAGTGGCTGACGACCCTCACCTCGCGGCAGATCCTGCCGGATTCATCGACAATGCAAACCGCAGTCTCTTTCACCGCGACATCGAGGCCGATAAAGTGCTTCATGCTGCGCTTCCTTTCCTGATGCTTGTGGCTGTTTGGACAGACCACGTTCTATCATCAGCTCGAAGCGCAGCACCTTCTTGCATCACCGTTGAAGAAGGGGCGCAAGCCGAATACCCCATCTACCAAGTTGTCCGACGGATTGACAGGATACCGCTTCAGCCGGATCGGGCAGGACCGTTTCTTGCTTGACGGGCGGCAGGCGGGAGCTTTTTCTTCGGAGCAGGAAGCAGCCCTTCACGTTGCGCCTGCTTGCGGGCGAGCTTACGCGCCCTTCGGATTGCATCGCCCCTTTCCCGGATGCGTCGTTCCGAAGGTTTCTCGTAGGCTCGGCGCCGCTTCAGTTCGCGAAGAAGGCCCTCGCGCTGCAGTTTCCTTTTCAGCGCCCGCAGGGCCTGATCGACGTCATTGTTCCGCACGTCAACTCGCAATTCGTCTCCTCTGCTGCCATACACCCAAAAAGGGCTACGGCTGTTATCCGGGACTGGCCCACCCTGGTCCGATTACTTCCAACAAATACGAACGGATGGACGGGCATCTGCTCCGTTCATCGCTCATGTCGCGCAGCGTAAATCTAGTCAGCGCATATCGGCGGCCGTTATGGTGTAGGTGGTCCGCCTCCCAGCCGCGTAGAGTTTCCGTGCTCTGGTGTGGATGGAATGCCGCGCCGCGTCGAAGGCCGCCAGGCATGCGGCTTCCGCCGTTTCCAGCCCCCTGCGGCCGGTCGCGGCCAATGCATCGCCTTCGATGAAGAACGGCACCTCGAACATGCCGTCGTGACCGATGAAACGGACCGCGTTGCGCGCTTCGTCGAAGCTTCGACTTGGATTGGGAAATTCGAGCGGCATGGTCACTCTCCATCGATCGCGGCGATCGGTCGGACCACAACTCGGCAGCCCGCGTTCGCGCGCTGCCCTTCGTCGCGGCGATTGAGGGACAGCATACAATGCGTGGCATTCGAACGGCTCATGCCGGTCATGCGACGGCCCTGGATCACCGCCGGAACGCCGGTGAAGACATGATAGATGCTCCAGGAGCCATCCTGCTCGACCCGTCGGCCATACAGGTAATCCATAGAGTCTCTCTCGGGTGCTCCGCCTTCGTTTTCGAGAACAATAGCCGTCAGCGATTCGACTTCAGGGCCATTCATGGCGGCATCTTTCTTGGAGTTGTCGTTCGCGCCGAGCTGGATGGAATAAAGCCTGCCGCCACGGGCGTCGGCGATCGACATGACATCGGGAAACTGCGGCATGTCGAGCGTCAGCGAAAGAATCCGCGCGATACAAATCGCCTCATCGAGATCGGATGCTTCGCGCACCTCTCGTGCGACGACTGCGTGTGCGTCGTCCTGCGCGCGGGTGCGGTAGAACTCGATCACGATCTTCACCGCCTGTCGCTCTTCATTCTGGCCCTTGCCGCGAGGGCCATTGGTATTCGCCGCAAGCTTGACCAGGTTGCCGAACGGGCTGTCGGCCTTCGGTGATGCCTTGGCCTGTTTCGGTTATCGGATCTCGCGATTGCTACGCTTTTGTCCCTTGGCCATTGCCGAATGTCCTTTTGAGAAGAGCTGCATCTTCATCATCCCGCGATGCGTGCACAGGTTCGAGGCTGTCCTCTGTCGCCATGCGCTCGTGGTTTTCGGCCTCACTTCGAATGCGATACTGGAGGGAGTCTCCCCGAGGCGGCAGCCTTGCGGTGATCTGATAGATTTCGTGGGATTGCTGAATCGTATTGAAGCTGCGCTTCAGCCGGACGCTTTGCCCCAAGGAATAGCGATGGGTTGCGGCCTCGCGGCGCGTCGGACGGCTATTGAGCCTTTCAGAGCGTATCGAGATCATGGCTGTTGTTCCTCCACTGTTCCACTGCGCTCCTGGGGAAGCCGGATCGATCAGCTTCGAGCCCCTTCGATCGGGTAGTCGTAATCGACGAGACGTCATTGCCAAGGTAGCAGCACCCGAGTCCGCCGGCAGCAAACTCAATAAAACAACGCGCCAGCCTCTGTGCGGTGCGGGTATTCGTGCGCATGGTCCTCCCGAAACCGGAAAGCGTGCGCCAAGTCATTCCGCCCGACCTTGGTCAGCAGGGATTTGTTCCGAGGTCGAGACGTGCGAGCGGTTGTGCCGGCCGGGCGATGCACTCTCATCGAGAATTCGGAGTAAAATGGCGGGTCTCTGACACCGCTCAAGCCAAATCGGCCAAATCGACGGGTTTTATATCTAGACCCGAATTGCCTGTTAAACAAGGCTTATTCCGGTTTTTATTTTTGCCTTCCGCGGGATTTTCTTGCCGCTGGTCAGTCAATAACGTCGCAACATGATGTCTAAACGCGCCACCTCTGGGCGCCGGACCAGTTCATCGGCGAGTGGACCGGTAGCCGCAGCTCTACAAGGTGGGTGTGCTCGCCCTTTTTGACAGACGGCGCTTGCCGGCGAACATGATGTCGAACGGCCCGCGTCACCTTCGAGGCCAGGTCAGGCGGAGCCGGCATAGCCGGCTCTGGTGGGTACCGCGCATCGCTTAGAACTTCCGGCTAAGATAAGGCGG
>NZ_JHQR01000313.1 GCF_014843825.1 Mesorhizobium silamurunense | reverse complement strand
CCGAGCAGGTCGAGCGCGTCGTCGGTCGAAGTCGCGGCGCGCACCAGGCATTGCCAGCGCTCGAGCAGCGAGGTCATGGCGCTCAGCACGTCGGCGTCGTTCTCGACCAAGAGCACCTTGGTGCCGAAAAGGCCGTAGCCGCGCGGCCGCTCCATGTCGGCGGCGCCTGCGGCCGGCTCGACCGCGGCGCTCATGCCGACCGGCACGTCGATGTGGAAGATCGTGCCGCGCCCGACCTTCGAGGAGAAGGTGATGGGGTGGCCGAGTGCCGCCGCCATGCGGCGCACGATCGCCAGGCCTAGGCCCAGTCCGCCGGCCAGCCCTCTGTCGGCAAGAGCCGAGATGCCGCGATGGAACTCCTCGAAGACCGCCTCACGCTGGTCGTCGGGGATGCCGCAGCCGGTGTCGGCGACGTCGATGCGGATGGTGTCGCCGCGATGCCTGGTGCCGACCAGCACGCCGCCGGAGCGGGTGTAGCGCAGCGCGTTGGACAGGATGTTCTGCAGGATGCGGCGCAGCAGGGTGCGGTCGGAGCGCACGACGACATTGACCGGCCGGAATTTCAGCGACAGGCCCTTCTTCTGCGCCTCGGGCAGGAAATCCGAGCGCAGCGAGGAAAACAGCGTCTCCAGGCTCACATCGCTGATTTCCGGCTGCACCACGCCGGCGTCGAGCTTGGAGATGTCGAGCAGCGTGCGCAGCAGATCTTCCATCGTCTCCAGCGAGCGTTCGACCTGCCGCACCAGCTTCTTGCCTTCCTCGCTGGTCTGCACTTCGGCGAGCGCCGAGACCGACAGATGTGCGGCGTTGAGCGGCTGCAGGACGTCGTGGCTGGCCGCGGCGAGGAACCTGGTCTTGGAAAGATTCGCCAGCTCGGCGTTTTCCTTTGCCGCGCTGAGCTCGATGTTCGACCGCTCGAGCCGGCGTAGCGTCGTATGCAACTCCTCGGTGCGGGTGCGCACCTGGTTCTCCAGCGAGATCGCAGTCTGGAACAAAGAGAAGGCGTTGACCTGCTGGTCCATCGAGCGTTCGACGCGGCTGACGAGAGCGGCGTTGATCTTCTTCAGCTTCTCGAGGTCGTCGATATCACGAAGCGGCATGGCAGTTCACTCGGCCGCCCGACGCTCACCGAAGGCGATACCGGTGAAGGTCTGGTTGAGATGCATCGAGCGGTACTGCTCGCCATAGGTGCCGAAACCGATGACGTTGTTGGTCCGGTAGAGCTTGGAAATATCGCGGAAGACCTGGCGGTTGCGTGCATCGAGCCGGCGCAGCACGCAGTCGAAGCCGAGCACCATGTCGATACCGCCGAGCTTGCGCTCGACATCCTGCAACGCGGCGCGCGTAGCCTCGACCATGTTCTTGGGCTGAGCGATGGACAGAACGACGCCGTCGTCGATGGCGCAGAAGAAGGACAGCGAGCCGTCGGCATGCATGCGCTGGATCGAGCGGCAGTAATATTCGCCGCCAACCTTCACCACGACAGGGTGGGACGCGAAGCTCAGCGGTGTCAGCGCCTGCGGCACCATACCGACGGAGGCGGCGTATTCCTCCGCGGCGTTGGTGGCGTTGAATTCGCGCACGATTCGATGATCGGGATCGGACGCCGTCACCACCAGCTTCTCGTCGGTGGGAATGAAATTATCGGTCTTGAAGACATGGAAGGGGACGTCGGTCGCGACCAGCACGACGATGGCGCTGTCGGAAGCGACCTTGCCGTTCGAGATCAGCGTTGTCGTTTCGAATTTCAGGTCGTCGCCCGCCGAGCCGCCAATCAGCGGAATGTCGTCCAGTCCCCAGTGGATGGCAGAGGTGACCGCTTCCTCGGCATAGGACAGCCCATCGATGAAGCAGAGCGCGAACACGCTTTTCGCTCGCTCCTGGCCGGTGCGGCCGCGCAGCAGGCGTCTCAGCGAGGCGACTTCGCCGGTGATCCTGTCCATACCGGACGAGGAGAGATTTTCGACCATGGTGCTGACGGCCGAAAATGATGCCGACGGCAGAAGCAGGGCAAGGATATGGCCTTCCTCCAGCCCTTGCGGCGTGATCTCGCCGGCGGTCGAGCAGCCGGCATAGGCAAGCGAAGGCGCATGCAGTTTCAGCGCTTGCGCCAGCGCATGCGCGTCGATGAGGCTCTGGGAGAAGAAGAGCAGCGCGAAGTCGGCGTAGACGGCCGCGGCTTCGGCCGCGATTGCCCGGGCAAAGGCGTTTGGATCGGGCTCATCCGTGGTGAGCGCCGAGAGGCCGCATGCGTAGCGCGTGCTGGAACTGGCCAGTTTGCCTTCTCCTGCAATTCCTCCAACGCTGTTTTTGTGCGTGTCTTTTTGTGCGTTTTCGGCACGCGTGCGTCGGGGGCATCTTTGCCTTCAATCCCGGTTTTGGCAATGGGCCGATTGCTTGCGCCACACAGCGCTTTTGCCCTAACCGAAAGTACAATGCGAGCGGCGCTGGCAGGGTTGTTTTGCCCGTTGTACGGTGTGCCGATAACGCACTGCCGAAGCGTCAGCACGGCATCGGCAACGCGACGACCAAGGTGATACCCAGGGAGGAAGCATGTCGGACGTGTCGTTGACGGTAAATGGAAGGCGGGTCAGCGGGACCGCCGAGGACCGAACGCTGCTGGTGCATTTCCTGAGGGAACATCTCGGTCTCACGGGAACGCATGTCGGCTGCGACACCTCGCAATGCGGCGCCTGCGTCGTGCATGTCGACGGCAGGGCGGTGAAATCCTGCACGATGCTCGCTGTCCAGGCCTCGGGGTCGACGATCGTCACCATCGAAGGACTTGCGAATGGCGGCGACCTGCATCCGGTGCAGGCGGCCTTCAAGGAGCATCACGGCCTGCAATGCGGCTTCTGCACGCCAGGCATGATCATGGCGGCGACCGACATGATCGCCCGCTACCCGGAAGGTCTCGACGAGGCCACCGTGCGCGCCGAGCTCGACGGCAACATCTGCCGCTGCACCGGCTACCACAACATCGTCAAGGCCATCCTTGCCGCGTCGCAAGCGATGGCGAAGGGCGCCAAGGGCAAGGCCAGGCAAGCGGCTTAGGGTGAATAGTGAATGGTGAATAGTGGGTAGGCTGGCCGCGGCTCCTTCTCCATTTTCGACCATTCACCAATTCACCATTCACTATTCACACCGAATTCCGGGAGGAAATTCCGCAATGGGTATCGAAGGTGTCGGCGCTCGCGTGGCGCGCAAGGAAGACAAGAGGTTCATCACCGGCGGCGGCCGCTATGTCGACGACATGGTGGTTCCCGGCATGAAGCATGCCGTGTTCGTGCGCAGCCCGCACGCGCATGCGCAGATTAAGAAGATCGACGTCAGACAAGCACAAGCGATGCCCGGCGTCGTCGGCGTTCTGACCGGCAAGGAGCTCAAGGCCGATGGTATAGGCAACCTGATCTGCGGCTGGATGATCCATTCCAAGGACGGCACGCCGATGAAGATGGGCGCCTGGTCGCCGCTCGCGGTGGACAAGGTGCGCTATGTCGGCGACGCCGTCGTCATCGTCATCGCCGACACCAAAGGTCAGGCGCGAGACGCCGCGGAAGCGGTCGAAATCACCTACAAGGAGCTGAAGGCGGTGGTCGAGGCGACCAAGGCGCTCGAAAAGGGCGCGCCGCAGGTCCATGCCGAGGCCGAGAACAATCTGATCTTCGACTGGGAACTCGGCGACGGCAAGGCAACCGACGCCGCGATCAAGTCGGCGGCCCATGTCACGCGCATGAAGATCGTCAACAACCGGCTGGTGCCGAACGCGATGGAGCCGCGCGCGGCGCTCGGCCATTACGACAAGGCCGAGGACCACTATACCTGCTGGACGACGTCGCAGAACCCGCATGTCGCCCGGCTGGTGCTCAGCGCCTTCTACAATGTCGCGCCGGAAAACAAGCTGAGGGTCATCGCACCCGATGTAGGCGGCGGCTTCGGCTCCAAGATCTACATTTATCCGGAAGAGATCGTCTGCCTGTGGGCGTCGAAGAAGACCGGTGTTCCCGTCAAATGGGTCGCCGATCGCACCGAGAGCTTCCTTGCCGACGCGCATGGCCGCGACCATGTCTCGACGGTGGAAATGGCCTTCGACAAGGACAACCGGATTACCGGCCTCAAGGTCGACACCATTGCCAATCTCGGCGCCTATATGTCGCTGTTCTCGTCCTGCGTGCCGACCTATCTCTACGCCACGCTTCTGTCGGGCCAGTACGATATCCCGGCGATCCACGCCAATGTGCGCACGGTCTACACCAACACCGCGCCCGTCGATGCCTATCGCGGGGCAGGGCGGCCGGAGGCCACCTACGTCCTCGAGCGCATGATGGAGACCGCCGCACGCGAGCTTGGCGTTTCGCCGGCAGAGCTTAGACGCAAGAACTTCATCGCGTCGTTCCCGCACCAGACGCCGGTGATCATGAACTATGACGCTGGCGACTATGCCGCCTCGCTCGACGCGGCGATGAAGGCGGCCGACTATGCGGGCTTCGCTAAGCGCAAGGCAGACGCCGCCAAGCGAGGCAAGCTGCGCGGCATCGGCATGAGCTGCTACATCGAGGCTTGCGGCCTCGCGCCGTCGGCGGCGGTCGGTTCGCTTGGCGCCGGCGTCGGTCTCTGGGAATCGGCGGAAGTGCGCGTCAACGCGGTCGGCACGATCGAGGTGCTGACCGGCTCGCACAGCCACGGGCAAGGTCATGAGACGACCTTCGCGCAGCTGGTCACCCAGCGCTTCGGCGTGCCGCTCGATTCGGTCTCGATCGTCCATGGCGATACCGACAAGGTGCAGATGAGCATGGGCACTTACGGGTCGCGCTCGGGCGCCGTCGGCATGTCGGCCGTCGCCAAGGCGCTCGACAAGGTCGAAGCCAAGGCCAAGAAGATCGCGGCGCATCTGCTCGAAGCGGATGAAGGCGACATCGTTATCGAGAATGGCGAGGTCAAGGTCGCCGGCACCGACAAGAGCCTGCCATGGTTCCAGGTGGCGCTTGCCTCCTACACCGCCCACAACCTGCCCGCCGGCATGGAGCCGGGCCTGAAGGAAACGGCCTTCTACGACCCGTCCAACTTCACCTTCCCCGCCGGCTGCTACATCTGCGAGGTCGAGATCGATCCTGAGACCGGCCTGACGGAAATCATCCAGTTCGTCGCGGCGGACGACTTCGGCAATATCATCAACCCGATGATCGTCGAGGGGCAGGTCCACGGCGGCATCGCGCAAGGCGTCGGCCAGGCGCTGCTCGAAGGCGCCCACTACGACGCCAGCGGCCAGCTGCTGACGGCAAGCTACATGGACTACACCATGCCGCGCGCAGCCGACCTGCCGCTGTTCAAGGTCTCGACCTCGAACACGCCGTGCCCCGGCAATCCGCTCGGGGTGAAAGGCTGCGGCGAGGCCGGCGCGATCGGCTCGCCGCCGGCGGTGATCAACGCCATCACCGATGCGCTCGGCGTCGTCGACATCGCCATGCCGGCATCGCCGTCGACCGTGTGGTCGGCGATCCACGCCAAGAAGCACTGAAACAGGAGTGAATGGTGAATTGTGAATGGTGAATGGAAGATGTGCCGCGATGCCGTGACAGCCTGACCATTCACGATTTCACCATTTCACCATTCACTTTAGGGGAGGATCCCATGTATGCAGTCAACTACCATCGCGCCGCCTCGGTCTCCGACGCCGCCAAGCTCTTGAAGAATGGCGATGCCAAGCTGCTCTCCGGCGGCATGACGCTGATTCCCGCAATGAAGACGCGGCTCGCGGCACCTTCAGACCTGGTCGACGTGTCGCGGCTGAAGGAATTGCACGGTATCAAGGTGTCCGGCAAGACGGTCACCATAGGTGCAGCGACTACGCATTACGACGTCTCAAGCGACGAGAAGCTGAAGAAGGCCTGCCCGGCGCTTGCGCATATGGCCTCCCTGATCGGCGACCCGGCGGTGCGCTACAAGGGCACGATCGGCGGCTCGATCGCCAACAACGATCCGGCGGCCGACTATCCGGCGGCACTGCTGGCGCTGGGAGCGACGATCATCACCAACAAACGCGAGATCGCCGCCGATAAGTTCTTCAAGGGGCTGTTCGAGACGGCGCTGAAGGACGGCGAGATCATCACGGCGGTGACGTTCACCGCGCCTGCCAAGGCGGCCTACCAAAAGTTCCGCAACCCGGCCTCGCGCTACGCGATCGTGGGAGTGTTCGTGACCAAGGGCAAGGATGGGGTGAGGGCAGCGGTGACTGGCGCCGGCGACGACGGCGTTTTCCGCTCCAAGGAAATCGAGTCGGCGCTGGCGAAGAATTTCGACGCCTCGGCGCTGGATGGGCTCAAAGTGTCGGCAAAGGGCCTGATGAGCGATATCCATGCCTCTGCGGACTATCGCGCCAATCTGATCACGGTGATGGCGAAGCGCGCGGTGGCCGCGGCCAACGCCTGAACGCTGCTGGTTCGGGGAGAAAACGGGGGGCTGTCGCGCCCCTTTTTCTTTTGCAGTCGCAACGGCTTGGCCGGCAAGTCTCGCCAAAATCGAAGCTTCGCACTTGCACAAAGTTATCCCGCACTGCAAAATAAACTGGGCGGAATACGAGGCGGGGTCCGAAGCGCGTGGCGGTTGCCGCGTTCGGGCCTCGAGTTGCGAAGGGACGGGCATGACCGACATCTCCGCGACGGCCGGTGTCCTGCCACGGGCCACAGCCGACAAAGCGGCACGGACAAGGCTGGCCTATCTCGACGGCTGGCGCGGCCTGTCGATCGCGCTGGTGCTGATCGGCCACTTCTTTCCGGTTCCCGGCATCAATCTGGGCGTGCTCGGCGTCGAGTTCTTCTTCGTGCTCAGCGGGCGGCTGATGGGCGAGATCCTGTTCATCGAACGCTTTCCACTGAAGAAATTCTTCAAGCGCCGCTTCTCGCGCATCTATCCGGCACTGCTGGTGTTCGTGATTGCCGCCATGATCGGGCTTTCCGGCACCTTCATCGCCTTCAAATGGAAAGCGGCGCTTACCGCGCTGACATTCACCTACAACTATGCCGGCATTCTCATCAATCGCGCGGGCGCGCTCGACCATATCTGGTCGCTCGCCATCGAGGAGCATTCTTATGTCATCCTGGCGCTGATCAGCGTGGTGGTGTCAGGGCGCGCGAATGTCGTGCGGCTGCTTTTGGCACTTTCCGTGCTGGCGATGGCCAACGGCGCCATCTCCTACTGGGTTCTCGGCATGGACTACGAGACCAGCTATTGGCGCACCGATGTGCATATCGCCTCGATCCTGCTTTCGGCCGCGATCTGCCTGCTCAAGGCCGATGGACGGCTGCCGGCATTCCTCAGGAATCGACACGTGGCGCTGGCGGCGGCCGTAGGTGCGGTCTTGCTGTTCCTCGATCCGGTGCCGACGCCCATGCATTATCTGCTGGGCGTGCCGCTGCTGGCGCTCGCCGTCAACACGCTCGATTTCGCCGGCGGCTATCTGACCGGATTGCTGTCGTCGCGGCCGATGGTGATGCTGGGGCTGTGGTCCTATTCGCTCTATCTCTGGCAGCAGCCCTTCTACAAATTCGTCTACGATCGGGACGTCACGCCGATCCCGATGCTGGCCGCGGTCTTCGCCTGCGCGCTGGCGAGCTACTACATCGTCGAAAAACCGGCCCGCGGCTGGCTCAACCGCAACTGGTAAGGTTCAGTCAGGCGCCTTGCTGTTCTTCCGCGCGGCGAGATAGCGACGAAGCCCGGCTTCACCGCGCGGCGTCGTCCAGCGATGGTTCCAGGCAAAGGCCGGCCTGAGCAGGGGCGCCAGGAGCTTGAGGATCGGCCTCTCCACGATGACCTGCCAGGTGAGCTTCACATGCGTGCCGGTTCCTGACGGCGACAGTTCGGCCCGCCATAGTCCATCGAAATCGCCGAAGGTCTTCACCACCACCAGACGGCCTGGATCGAGCTCGGCGGCCTCGATGATGAAGTTCAGCTCGTAGGGCAGGGCGCCTCGCGCCCTGGCTCGCGCCCGCGAGCCGACGACGCCCTTGCCTTTCCTGTCGAGCGGCTCGACTTCCTTGTAGGCGTCGCCCCACCAGAGCGGCAGCAATTCGGCGTCGGACAGAACGTCCCACACTTCCTGCGGCGTCCCTTCCGGTATGTCCCAGCTCTCGTCGAAGCGGAAGACGTTGCTTGGCATGATGTCGCGCCCCCCCCAAGCCGGCGGAGCATTTACATTAGCTGCAGCTTGTTTTCGTGACCAGTGGCGGGCGCCGCAAGAACCTTGTTTTGCGCATGGTACCATTCCGAAAGCCTCTAGCTTTCGGGGCCATGCGCTAGCCAATCGGCTTGGCGTAGTAGCGCACTGACTTCTTGCCGCCATGGATCACGGCATCGCCGACCTCGGCGAAGCCGAGCGCGGCGTGGAAGGCATCCGAGGCAGGGTTCGGCGGATCGGCGTTGACCTCGCAGGTGACGATCGTGTGGCCAGTGCGCCGGAGATGGTCGAACAGATCCTCGTAGAGGCGGCGGGCATGGCCGCGGCCGCGCGCCTTGGCCGCGACCACCACCCGGTCGACATAGACGAAGCGCGGATAACGCTTGCGGAACCAGAGAAAATTGGGGCTGTCGTAGCGGGCGTCCTGATCGAAGCACATGATGAAGGCTTCGAGCGCGCCGATGCGGCGCGTGTAGAAAGCCTGCCCGATTAGGAACGACAACCGCTCCGGCTCCAGCCAGGACAGTTCGGCGGCATGCTCGTTGTTGAGAACGAGGATCGCGGCCTCGTCGGCGGGCGAAACGCGTTCGATCGGCAGCCGATCCTTCGACATACTCGGTTCCGGCATCAGGCCCTCGCGGCTGCGATCGTTGCCGCAACCAGGGTCTCGTCGGTCACCGTGTTGCGGTATTCGCGGTCGAGATCGGCGCCGCCCATGCCGACATGCGGGTTGCGGTAGCGCATGGCGCTCGGCACGTCGGCGAGTGCGGCGAAATGCATCTCGCTCAGCCCGGTTCGCCTCAGGACTTCGCCTATGTTGTCGGGCGCCAGTCCGCCGCAACCGAGGATGATGATGCGTTCGCCCGCCTGGCGAACGAGTTGCGCAAGCAGGTCGGCGCCTTCCAGCGCCGTATCGCGCTGGCCGCTGGTCAGCACGCGGCCAACCTTCCAGCGGATCAGCGCTTCGAGCGCCTCGGCCGGGTCGCGCGTCATGTCGAAAGCGCGGTGGCAGGTGACATTGAGAGTGCCGGCGGCGCGCACCAGTTCGCCCATGCGCGCCTCGTCGATGGCGCCGTCGGCGGTCAGGCAGCCGACGACGACGCCGGCCACGCCGAGATCGCGCAGCGCGCCGACATCGGCGAGCATCGATTGGTATTCCGCCTCGCTATAGAGAAAATCGCCGCCGCGCGGACGCACGATGACATGGAATGGGATGGTCGCGCGTTCGAGCGCGGCGCGCACCGTGCCAAGGCTCGGCGTGATGCCGCCTTCGACGAGGCTGGCGCAAAGCTCGACCCGATCGGCGCCTGCGGCTTGTGCGGCAAGCAGCCCGTCAATGCCTTCGACGCAGATTTCGATCAGGGGTCTTTTAGCGTCGGTCACCGGCATCCATCCATATTGAAGAGCAGGCGCAGCCCTAGCATCGGGGCGATTGCGGCGAAAGCCGCATCGATCGGTCCAGCAAACGATGCGATCGCTTTCCGTTTCCGGATTTGTCCGATGTCGGTTGACAATCCATAACTGCAAGGTTATGGATTAATTCATAGCCAGATAGTTATTGATCGATCTGCCGATGGCGGACTGATGCACGGCGTCGGCTGCGAGAACCAAAGGAGACAGACCATGGAAGCCAGATTGAAGAACCCGGTGATGCTCATTCCAGGCGCTCTGCAGGCGCTGCTGGCGCTGGACAAGTCGACCGAAGCCGCGGAGGTGCCTTATGTGACGCGCAAGCTCATCCACCTGCGCGCCAGCCAGATCAACGCCTGCAGCGTCTGCGTCGACATGCACGCGCGCGAGCTGAAGAAGGCGGGCGAGAAGGACGAGCGCATCTTCGCGGTATCCGCCTGGCGGGAAACGCCTTACTTCACCAGTGCCGAACGGGCCGCGCTTGCGCTGACGGAAGCCGCGACGCGACTGGCCGACCGCTCCGACGCGGTGCCCGACGACGTCTGGGACGAAGCCGCTCGCCACTATGACGACAAGGCGCTTGCCGCGCTGGTGATCCAGATCGCGCTGATCAATGCCTTCAACCGCCTGAACGCGCCGACCCGGCAGCCGGTGGGCGCCTGGGGCTGAGGGCAGATGATTTAGGCGTCCGCCTTTGGGGCGGGCGCCTTGCTGACGAAGCAGCCTTGCTCGTCAGATTACTGCTTCAAGATCGTGTTCTTGGCGCCCTGCTCGACCTGGTCGATCACCAGGAGCTTCACCGCATCGGTGCCGATGTTGGTGGCCTGGTGCCATTGCCCGATCATCTCGACGATGAAATCGCCGGTCTTGTAGGTGTTGCTGTTGCCGGTCTCGACATTGGTTACCTTGAGCGTGCCGGCCTCGACATAGGCATAGCGCGGGAAGGGGTGCTTGTGCACCGGCAGCGTCGCGCCAGGCGCGATCTGATAGGCCGAGACCTGAACCTCGACATTCTTCTGCGGCAGCGTGATCGGCTGGCCGGAAGCCGTCGTCGTCTTCGATGCCAGCGGCGTCACGACGACCGGAGTGCCGGAACTGTCCAGAGCGTTGGCGGTGGTCGAAGAAAGCGCTGCCGCCAGCAGCAGCGCCGATGCCAAGATATTGCGCATGAGTCCTCCCCGGAAATTGCGCGACCATCGCCCGGTATGCATTCGCGCGCAAGTGCAACGGCGGTGTCTTTAGAGACGTGAGCCGTCCGAACGGCACCGGCCGTGGGAAATCGCTCTTCTACCTGTAGCTAGTCAAACCCGGATCGAGGTCCTGCTATAATCCCGAATGGCCGTCCGAATACTGGTTTTCCTGGCGCTTCTTTTCGCCTTCGCCTACGGATTCGCAAAACTCGTGGAACACTATGGCGGCGTTGGCGATAGGCCCCCTTCGTGTGAGCAATTGTCTGATTGCCCCGACCCGAACGCGCCGCCTCCAGAGCCTAGGACGGGCTAGCTGAGCAGCGCGTAGAGAGCCAAGCCTGCGACAGGGGGCCATGCGGATGAAGTCGTGGCGCAGATAGAACCAGATCGCGCTGGCGAGCACCAGGGCGGTGATAGCGGCGATGTGAGCGGCACCAAGCGCCGCACGCGCCTAACTAACCGTGCGGCGGTCTGGCTCTAGGTGGCAAGCTTTCACACGGATTTGCGGCCAATCTGGCGAAACGCCGGTCTCTTAGCCAGATGGCCTTCAGTTTCTCGTCGCGACTGTTATCAGGGGTCGATCGGCCTTGCATCGCGGCAATCACATAGTCGGCTCTGTTGGTTCGATAGTCCTCTTTTTGCGCAGACAACGTCGTTCCTCCCGGTTCGAGGCCCTCTTTCCCCTTTTTAGCTTTGATGCAGAAACTAACTGCCGATGTACCGTAGGAGTCCACCAATTGGGGATTGAGTAAAACGATACATTCCAAGGGAACGCGCGCTGGTCTGGCTCCGTGTGGCGCGCTCAGGTTGATAGCTAATATAGATGAGCTCGCGTCATCCAATCGATGGATGGAAGCACCACAGGACGGTGCTACCTTGATGCATGAGGGAGGCAACCCGGTTTTGCTGTAAGAAGCCCGCTGGCTCTGGGGCTAAATATGAGCAAGACTCTCATTGCTATCGCTATCCTCGCGATCAGCGTCGGCTATGCCGAAGCCAAGGACCGCAGGGTCCAAACCGCGACCCTCGGCACGTACGCCAATTCGAAGAACCTTCCGGTTTGCACCGCGTCAAGCTCACTCTTCGAAGTCCTCGGCGACAAGTGTTTTCTCGTCAAAGGTTCGATGATCTATGGCGACATCGCAGATCTTTCCCAGATAAACACTTTGGGCTGATAGCCGGGGCAACAACGGCCGGCTGCCGCCGAGCAGCGGGCCATAGGCAGGCGCCTGAGCGCGACGGACGCTTCGGTGATACTAGGGGTGTCATAGGAGAGCGGCCGACCAGATCGCGCGATGGAGCGCGAACGCGCCGCATTCAGATTGGCCGCACGTACTAAGGGCTTCATCAACCCTGTCGCGATGATCGCGAGGATAATGTCTTTGCTCGTCCAAACCGCTCCACTAGCCACCGGCACGGACGCTTCCCCATCCCCGCCTTGTCGCGCGGGCCTGCCAATTTCGCAGGAAGGATTGGCACCCCAATTGGGACCTGGCTGCTATTTGGCTTGGCGCAATCGGAACAAACAGTGCGGCTACCCTGTTTTCAGGCAAGGGAGGGAGAGCGCTGATGACGGAGCAAAGCAAGGGGCGGCCCCCGCCGAAGCCAGACCCTAAGAAGGTCCATGTCGGCCCTCACGACAAAGACGCGCCAGAGCCTCAGCATGTCGACCCGCCACCGCGAGACGTGCGAGAGGCGCCGGTACAAAATCCAAACGGCGATAAGAAAGCCTAGATGCCTGCTATGGCTAGGCCAACCGCAATCCCGACGCCAATTGCGACTCCAACGGCCACGTTTCCAGCGAGGCGAAGCAGCCGTGCCATCCAAACGGCGCGCTAATTCGACCTCGGCCGTCTCCGCCGCTGCAGGCCGATCAGCTCATCAAAAACGTGTTCGACGCTGTTTGGGAGCGCATCCGATTGTCCGGTGGGCCGAAACCATCCCCCGGAAACGGGCAGTCGCGCTCGCCCAAGACGCGGCACGTGGTGCGGTCGCAGAACTGGTTGGTCACGTCGACATTGGATGGCGTTAGGAGTGATGCGCGATGCCGCTCCACCGAAGATCGGCACGCCTTGGACCGACGATGAGCCGGACGCCATCGCAAGCGACTATTTAGCAAACGTTAAATGGCGGCGAATATGCTGCAGCTGCCAACGATCGGCTGAGGACAGCACGACGAGCTTGGTTGTGGCACAGTGGGCCCTGCTGTAAGCTTCTCGTCAGTCGTGCGCCCCGGGGAAATTACGATGGAAGCTGACGCTGAGCGCGCGGTGGCAACGGTCGATACCCGGCCATCACGCCGCTCGCAAGGGCTTATGTGGGTGCTTGTGCCCCCGGCCATCCTCATCTGCGGGGCGTTATTCTTACGACTGGTCGTGGGACCGGCATGGGAGAAGCTACCGACCGACTACGGGAGCAGCGTCGTCCTAGAGTCAGATAGCAGCTTTCGCCAGACGCTCGACGCCGCCCTGACGACGTTTCACCAGAAGGGCCGGCGAGTCGACCAGGTGCTGAGCTCGACCGACGGCGTCGCCATCGTTCAGAGCCATGTCGACTGGTCGAACGACAGCGGAGAGGTGAATTACCAGACCACCGGCCTTTATGGGGTCGACCGCAGGACCCGGAAAAACGTGGCCGGTTATGGTGATGTCAGCCGCAGTGGGCAATTCCTTTTCCCCCCGCGGCTCGAAGGCTCCATCGATGAGGTCTGGGACCCCTATTACAGCGGTCCACGGCATCTGGCGTTCGATCGCAGCGAGGTGGTGGACGGGGTAACGGTCGCAGTCTACCGGTTCACCGTCGCCGGCCTGGATGAGACAAGCGCCTATGAATTTCTTCCCGATGTATCCGAGCGATACGGTGTAGGGACCGACGGAGAGGGTTACCTGTGGATCGAGCCCGTCTCAGGCATCCTCGTCGATATGCTGGATCGTGGCCACAGCTATTTCGTTGATCCGGCCACCAAGAAGTTCGCGGGAGACTTCAGTGTTTGGCAGGCTCGCTACACCGCGCAGTCCAGGTCCGACTTGTTGAGCCTTGCCGCTGAGGCCCGACTGCGCATTTTGGCGACGGAAAGTTGGCTGCCCATTGGCGGGATCGGGCTGGCTGTCGCCTGGCTGGGGATCGGGGCGCTGCGGCTTCGCCGCGGCAAGCCAGCGTCCGTAGGATGAAAGCCCGGCCTCATGTCGATGGGCGGGAAGCCCGGCCAAGTGCACGGCTCGGAATCTCGCAAAAGCTCACTCTGATCTTCGCGATCTTTTCCGCGATTCTCCTCGGCGTGACCGGGTGGCTGGGCTACGATCGGGGCAAAGCGGCCCTTGAGGGCAGCATTGCGGCCGAACTCCAGGCTCGCGCCCTGGAAAAGCAGGCGTCGATAGAGACCTGGCTCGACGAGCGGTTGGGTGAACTGCGGGCGCTCAGCGAATCGCCACACATCGTCGAGCAGGTAACCAGGCTTGCCCGTCTTCCCCCGGGAGCCACTTCCGACGACTGGGCGCGCTTTGCCGATGAGCTCACAGTGCGCACGGGACAAGGGGGCGACTACGACGCTCTTTTCATAATGGAGCCGGCATCGGGCAGGGTCTTATTGGTGACCGACCCTAACGATCGAAATCGCTCAGGGATTGGCGAACCCTATTTCAGCAACGGCAAGATCCGGCCCGGCCTTTACCTGCAGCCGGACCAGTCGGGCAAGCCCACCTCGCTGTCGCCGTTCCTGTCCACGCCCCTGCGTGCCCGAGATGGTGAGCTTGTCGCTGTTTTGGTCGCCCGGCTCGGCACCGAGAGTTTGGCGGCGACCGTCGATCGACGCGCCGGGCTACGGGCGACCGACGAGGCTTACCTGATCAGCATCGACGGAAAGTTTGCCAGCAGGCCGCGCTTGCTCGGCGGCGTCGCCAAAGGCGGTCTCACCTTGGATGGAAGCGCTGCAGCTCGACGCTGTCTTGAGCACAATGACGGACTGGACGTCTCGAACGACTACCGCGGCGTTCCCGCCATCACGGTCTTTCGCTGGATTCCGAGATACGGTTTGTGTCTCATCACGAAGCTCGATCAGGCGGAAGCCTTCGCCACAATTCGTGAACTTGGCCATGACCTGACCATCGCAGGCGGCGTGCTCATGTTGGCAGCGGTCGGAATATCCGGATTCCTGGCCCGAACGATCACGCATCCCATTCGCCTTATCGAGGCGGGCGCAAGGCGGGTCGCGCGCGGCGAGAGGGCCGTGACGCTGCCGGAGTCGTCAAACGACGAGATCGGCCGTTTGGCGCGCGCCTTCAATGCCATGACCGCTGCCCTTGCAAATCGCGAAGGCGAGCTGCGCGCCCATGCGGCAACCCTGGAGCAGAGGGTCGCCGAAAAGACCCGGGAGCTTGACTTGCGGGCAAGTGAATTGGCCCGCTCGAATGTTGAGCTGGAGCGTTTTGCCTATGTCGCTTCGCACGATCTGCAGGAGCCGCTGCGAATGGTGGCAAGCTATACCCAGTTGCTGGGCAGGCGATACAAGGGACGGCTCGACGCCGACGCCGACGAGTTCATCCATTTCGCTGTGGATGGCGCTGCACGGATGCAGGCATTGATCAACGACCTATTGGCCTATTCGCGCGTCAGCACGCAGGCCAACGCTTTCGAAGCTATCGATTGCAACGTCGTGGTCGAGCGTGCGCTGGCGAACCTTCACGCCGCCCAGGTCGAGAACCGTGCGATCATCCGCAAACCCGAACTACCCACTATTGTCGCCGACAACTTTCAGATGGTTCAGCTCTTCCAAAACCTGATCGGCAACGCCATCAAGTTCCGTCGCGACCAATCCCGGAGGTTGACATTGCGGCACGGCGAGAGGGCCCGGAATGGGTGTTTTCGGTGTCGGACAATGGCATCGGCATCGATCCCAAGTACATCGACCGGCTCTTCGCGATTTTCAAACGCTTGCATACACGGGCCGAATATCCGGGCACAGGAATTGGCCTGGCTATCTGCAAGAAGGTGGTGGAGCGCCACGGTGGCCGGATTTGGGTCGAGTCGGAACTGGATCGCGGCTCGGCCTTTTTCTTCACGCTTCCTTGTCGGGAGGAACCCGGCCCAGTACCACAATCAGTTTCCAGCGCTTCAACGCATGAAATGGATCGAATATGAACAACAGCACAACCGGGCGACCCATCAATATCCTCTTGGTTGAGGACAATCCCGGCGACGCTCGGCTCACTATCGAGGCCTTGCGAGACGCAAAAGTGCGCAATGAACTCAATGTCGCGCAAGACGGGGTTGAAGCCATGGCCATTCTTCGGCGTGAGGGACAATATGCCGACGCGCCGCGCCCCGACCTGATCCTGCTCGACCTCAACCTGCCTCGCATGGATGGTCGCCAGGTCCTCGCCGAAATAAAGGAAGATGAGAACTTGCGACGCATCCCGGTCGCTGTCCTGACCACGTCGCAGGCGGAGAGGGATATCATCGCCAGCTATAACCTCCACGCCAACTGTTACATCACCAAGCCCGTGGATCTGGATGAATTCGTACGCGTTGTGCAGGGAATCGAGTATTTCTGGCTCTCGATCGTAAGGTTGCCGCCGGAGTAAGGGCGAAAGTGGAAGAAAACGCACTCAGGATTCTGCTTGTCGAGGACAACCCTGGCGATGTCCGTCTGATCCGGGAACTGCTCGCGGCCGAGGATACAAGCTTCGTGATCTCTGCTGCGGATCGCCTGGCGCTTGGCTTGCAGCAGTTCGCTGACCAGACCTTCGATCTCGTATTGCTCGATTTGTTCCTCCCCGACAGTATGGGCTTGGATGCGCTTCGCCAATTTCGGGCAACCGCGCCCTCAGTCCCGGTCATTGTGCTGACTGGCCTCAATGACGAGAGGTTGGCGATCCAGGCGGTTCGGGACGGCGCGCAGGACTATCTGGTCAAGGGGCAAATCGATGGGCGGCAAATCACGCGCGCCATCCGCTATGCCCGTGAACGTCACCGGATGATGCTGGAGGTGCGGGATCAGTCGCTCACAGACGAACTGACGGGCCTCTACAACCGTCGTGGTTTTGTGGCTCTCGCCCAGGAAATGGTGAAGCGCGCCGCCGGAACTGGACCGGGATCGGGACTGGTGGTGACATTCATAGATCTGGACGGCATGAAGCACATCAATGACCGTTTTGGGCATAAGGCCGGCGACCGGGCCCTGATTAGAACGGGGGAAGTCCTGCGTTCCGCGTTTCGGATATCCGACGTGATCGCCAGACTTGGTGGGGATGAGTTTGTCTCGATCACCGCTGGCGTTGAAAAGTCCGATATTGATGCCCTGCGTCTCCGCCTCGCGAACGCCTTGGCGGCGCATAACCGTCAAGCGGCTGGTGAGCCGGAGCTCCTCCTCAGTCTCGGTTTCGCCTATTACGACCCAGCAACGGGATCGCCGCGGTCGATCGATGAACTGATCGCTGAAGCGGACGCAGCGATGTACCTCGACAAAAACAACCGCAAGAAAGCCAGAGCGTGAGCCGTTGGGTCCCTCTAACTTTTGAGTCTGTCATGGCGGTCAGCGTTTGCCAGCCCCGTGGCGGGGCAGTTGCTACCGCCGCCCATGGCGCGGTTGGTCTTCGCGCACATCGTTCAGCGTGGCATGGCGAAGGGGACCTTCGCCCTTGAGATAGCGGACCCGGCCGACAAGGCCCGGCTTCACCCATTGCGCCCCAGGTTTCTTGACGCTCCGCGGCGGCGGGCCTGCCATCTTCTCGACCCGCTGCCACAGTCGGTCTCGAATTGACGGGTTCAAGGCGATGACAGCGCTGCCGACATACCGTCTTTCGCCATCATTCGTGGCCATCAGGGCCATTGGAGCCGCACCTGGCTCTCGAACGACGCCCAGCACTTCGAAATCGGCTTCCTCGAAATAATTCGCCTTCACCCATGTTTTCGACGGTCCGCTCCGGTAGTGGCTGTCAGCGCGCTTCGAGATGATGCCTTCAAGCCCCATCTTCTCCATGGTGCGGAAAATAGCCAGCGCATCGCCCTCGAAATGCTCGCTGTACTGGATCTTGCCGATGCCGGGCTCGACCAGTTGCCACAGCGCCTGCTTGCGCTGCAGCAGGGGCAAGGGGGCAAGATTGCGACCATCGAGATGGAGGATGTCGAACGCAACGAACACCAGGCGGCTCGGCTCGTTCCAGATCGCGGCTTCCAGCCCGTGGAAATCGGGAGCGCCCCTCTCGTCGGTCACAATGATCTGGCCGTCGAGAATGGCAGCCCTGCATGGCAGTTCGACTGCCAGCGCGATGGGCCAGTATTTCGTGGTCCAGTCATGGCCGTTCTTGCTGTAAAGACGCACGCCGCCTTGATCGATGATGATCTGCGTCCGGTAGCCGTCGAACTTGACTTCGTGAACCCATCCCTCATCTTTGGGCGGTTGCTCGACCAGAGCAGGGATCTGCGGTGGAATGAACTCCAGCCGGCCGACGCTGATCTTGGCACGCTTACTCAATGACGAACACCTTCGACCGCGCGGCGGCGGGCGCGATCGACACAGGCGGCTCGACATCCCCCCAACCTGGACGCCTGCCGCCTGTGCCGAGCCCCCGCTAAGCCATTGCGAACATCTACATCCGAGGCCACCGAATTGTCGTTAGCTTCGCATCCAAATAGTTATCCTGGGGTACATATCTCGCTGTCGGCGCGGCACTCTTGGTCCGTCCCCCACTGGCCTGTGCTGTTTCAGGCTGCCTCAGGCCAGTCCCCCGCGCGCCAATGGCGGCATTACCGCCAGGGCTCTATCACCACCGGTCCAGCGCTCAGCTTCCGAGCGCCTTGAGCCAACCTTCAAAGGAAGAGCCCTTATCGTGCTCGGCAAGCGAAACAGAGTGGGCGGGGCGCGGCAACACCACCGTGCTGCGGCCCTCGCGCGGGCTGTAACCGAATTCCTTGCTGAATGCGCGGCTGAAATTGGCCGGTGAACTAAACCCGAAGGCTTCGGCAATTTCGACAATTCGCCGGCTGTCCGCCGGATCGCTCAGCGCAATATGGGCTGCCAGAAGTCGGCGACTTTGAATGTAATGGAGAACACCGCCGCTCGGTTCGAACAACTGATAGAGACGAGACCGCGAAACACCGAGCGCCCTGCACATTGAATCCGGCGTCAGACGAGCCGCGTCCAGGTTGTTTTGGACGTATCGACGCGCCCGCTCCATTAGCGTGACACTCGCCAGCTGTTCGGCCGCGGCGGCATGTTCGGCCGGAGGCGCGAGGCACGCAATGATCATGCTGCGCGTTGCGTGCACGATGCGGGGCAAGTCGTCTGCCGTGAGGCTGCGGAGTCTTGTTGCGACGCTGTCGACGTAGTCGATCAAAAGGTTAGCAAAGTTGCCGGAAAGAATTGAATTGTTGTTTGCATCTAGGGTTGCCGCCGCATCGGCGAACAAATCACGCGGCAAATAGAGAACGAGACTTTCGGATTCCGTTGACCTTCCGCGAAACGGGTAACCAAGCGACCTCAACTCCAATTTGCCCGGCTGGCTTTCCGCAACGCGGCGATCGACTTCCGTCCATGACTGGCCAGTATGTGGCAAGACGATATACCAGTGATCGATCGAGCTGGACCGAAGCTTCGCCGCAGAACGCATATAACTGTGCGCCGCCGCCCGCTGTTCAACGATCAGCATGCCCCCAAGATTCCAAGCCGTGTGGGTGGCAGGGAAGCCGTCCTCCAGCGATTTGTTATCCGGCAACCTGATCTCGACAAGCGGCGCCACATGCGCTTGCCAAGCGGCGAATTGAACCTCTGGTGCCAGTTCGAGCGTTGAAAAGGATAGAGGTTTAAGCGCCGGCATGAGTGACGGAGCAGCCTCCTTGTGAGATGGAGCTTCACGCGGCCAACGACGTCGATCACGGTTCGGCGACTGCTTCGCAGGGGCCCCGTCTTGCCCTTTAGTGTCCATCGCGTGGTGCCATATCCGATTCCGGTATGCCCATGCCCCCGCAATCATGTGGTGTATCCCAGGTATCTGGCAAGCCTGTCGACCGCATCTTCGATCACGCTCGGTTACAGCAAGAAATGCATCCCGAGATAAGTTTCTGGATGCGAAGCTAACGACACTCTTCAGACTGGTGCCTATAGAATCCGACATCGTGAAAGCGACGTTGAGGAGACCACGAAATGAACGAAAAGCTCAAAGGAGAAGCTCGCCGCAAGATAATTCTTGATGGATACGTTAATAACGAACCATTGAAGGACATTGCCGCAAAGCTCGGATGCTCACTGGCGAGTTTGAAAGTCAGCGCCAGCAAACTTGGCTGTACAAGAACTCCAAAAGAGGCGGCTGAATTTCGGCGCGGCTTTCGTATACCGGAAAACAAGCGGCAAGACTATTACCAGCTGATGACAGCTGGACAATATAGATCTCGCGAGTGCGCACAGATTTTGGGATTATTGACAACCCAATCGCCGAGTATGGAGTAATATTACTAGAAAGCTGTGGACGACATCGCTCAAGCCTCAGTGATAAAAGCCCGCCGCAAAGCACGGGCGGCGGGCCCTGAAAGGTTCGCTCAAATGCTGCGTCAGCGCTTTAATCGCACCTGTCTTAGCCCTCTCGATCTGGCTGTTTGCGAACGCGTGTTCAATCAGGTCTGCGCGGATGAACAGCTCGACCCCCTGGACCCGGCCGCCGAAGTTTTAGCGGTATTGGTTGTGGCCATCTTTCGAAATGCTCACACCAGCGAACGCGAACTGCTGGACGCGGTCAGGTCTCGTCGGCAAAAGCTCGCGGGAACCGCGCATTAGTGCGTGTCGCCCAAAAGCCTGCCCTCGGGCTTGACCGAGGGTGCGCAGCTTGGCGAGTTGAAACGAATCCGAGACGCTGCCCGTGCAGGCGTGGAACGTGCAGAGCTAGGATGCAAAGGAAGCCGGGATTACGCCGGAGGCGCTTGCCCGATTTCTCCGGCTTGCTCGGGAGGGCCTTCGCCGCGCGGACGGCACGTTCCCTAGCTCCATGTCCAGAAGGTTGTGCGGCGGGACGAGATAGGGGCCGATCGAATCGTCATCCGAGGTTCAAAACTCGGCCTTTTGCGATCGCTTGTCGTGTCTGGAGAGAAGCCTGAAACGTATACGGCGAGGCACGACGTTCGCAGTTTTGTATGCCCTTCCCGAGAGATGGGTGACAGTT
>NZ_JHQR01000311.1 GCF_014843825.1 Mesorhizobium silamurunense | reverse complement strand
CCCGCCGGTGCGATTCGGCGGGTCCTGGCTGTCTTAATTCCTGAAAGCTGGGCTTAGGGCGTCCCGCCGCCGCCGCCGCCCGGGATGCCGGGCGCCAGCTTGCTGGCGCCGTTGATGATCTGGCTGAGGAAATTCTGGTCCTTGCCGCCGGTCGGCGTCGTCCTCGAGATGAAGTCGAAGATCTTGCCGTCCTTCAGACCGTAATTGGCGATCTGGGTGACGCGACCGTCGGCGCCGAAATAGACCGCCAGCACATGCTGGTCGACAATGTGCGGGTTGTCGAAGGCGACGTAGCGCTTGCGCGTCTGCGATATGTAATAGAAGGCCTCGTTGTCGAAGGTCGCCGTCGTCGACGGCGTGCCCAGCGCCAGAAGCACCTGCTCGCGACTCGATCCGACCGGCACCGAGTCGATCGCTGCCTGGTCGATGACGTAGCCTTTCGTCAGCGTCTCGCTCGGATGGAGATCACCGAACATCTTGGACGAATTGCAGGCAGAAAGCGCTGATACCGCCATCAGCAGCGACGCCAGGCCCACCGGGGCAGGCGCAAAGAACGACTTGAATTTCAGCGCACCCAACAACAATTCTCCATCACATCCCCGCAACTTGCGCTGGGCCGCAAAACCGGTAAACCAGCTTGCATGCCGATGCAACAAGGCCAAATCAAACAACAGGTCCCCGGGAGACCGCCCTCAATGTTCCAGCGCCTTTTTGGCCGCGAACGTCACGCCAACCGCGCCATCACCGAGGCGCTCTACGCACAAATCGTGGCGGCGGCGCGGCAGACATTGTTTTATTCCGATTGGAATGTGCCGGATACGCCGCTTGGCCGCTTCGAGATGCTGTCGCTGCATATGTACCTGGTCCAGCACCGGCTGCGCGGGGAGGGCGGAGCCGCGGCCGAGGTCGCGCAGGTGCTGATCGACGAGTTCTTCCTCGATGTCGACCATTCGCTGAGGGAACTCGGCATCAGCGATGTCGGCGTGCCGAAGCGCATGAAGAAGCTGGCAAAGATGTTCTATGGCCGCACCGCGGCCTACGACGACGCCTTGCGGGACGACGACCGCGCAGCCCTTGCCGCGGCGCTCGCCCGTAACGTGAGGCCCGATGCCGGCGAGTGGCCCGAGGCGTCGCTGCTGGCGAGTTATGTTTCCGCTGCGTCCGGGCAGCTTGCCGCGCAGCCGACCGAATCGATCGTGGCCGGCACCGTGGTGTTCCCGGTCGCCGGAGCCGCGTGAAGGAGGCGAGAATGAAACACGCCGAACAGCGAAGCCCCGTATCCTTCGTCGCCAATGTCGCCCGCCTGCCGCAAAAGGGCCTGCCGGTTATGATCGAGGCGGATGAGCGGCAGCGCGCTGCACTTGCCGCCGAATACGACTTGCTTTCCGTCGAGAGCTATCGCGCCGAGCTCTTGGTGGCGTCCTGGAAACGCAATGGCGTCAAGGTCAGCGGCCGCGTCGAGGCCGACATCACCCAGGCCTGCATTGTCACTCTCGATCCGGTCGCAGCCCATATCGACGAGCCGGTCGAGGCGCTGTTCCTGCCGGAGCAGTCCAAGCTCGGACGCGAGGGCTTCGAGGGCGGCGGCGAGATCGTCCTCGACGCCGACGGGCCGGACAGCCCGGAAACATTTTCCGGCGACACCATCGATGTCGGCTCGCTCGCCGAGCAGTTTTTTGGCCTGGCAATCGATCCTTATCCGCGCAAGCCCGGCGCCTCGCTCGATGCAGCGGGCGACGATGAGCCCGAAGAAAGCGAATTCCAGAAAAAACTGCGTTCGCTGCTCGGAAAATCCTGAAGGCGGCCTGGATTTTGGAAAAGTTGGTTGTGCGGCTGCTCAAAACCGCTATTTTCGCCGAACCTTCGCGAGCCCCCTTACCTCGGCAGGCGCACGCCGCTGGCCAGGCAAACCGTGAGAAAAACACCGCGTGATCAGGATTTCCATCGATGCCATGGGCGGCGATCACGGACCAGGCGTCGTCATCCCGGCGCTGATGACGGTCGCCATCCGCCGCCCTGATATCCGCTTCGTCATCTATGGCCGCGAGGACGCCGTGCGTCCCGAACTGGCCAAGTTTCCCAAGCTCGCCGAGGTCAGCGAGTTGATCCATTGCGAGATCGCGGTCAGGATGGACGACAAGCCCAGCCAGGCGCTGCGCCACGGCCGCTGGAAATCCTCGATGTGGAAGTCGGTCGAGGCGGTGAAGAACGGCGCCGCGCAGGCCTGCATCTCGGCCGGCAACACCGGCGCGCTGATGGCGATGTCGAAATTCTGCCTGCGCACCATGGCCACCATCGACCGCCCGGCGATCGCAGCACTTTGGCCGACGACGCGCGGCGAGAGCGTGGTGCTCGATGTCGGCGCCACCATCGGCGCGGATGCGCATCAGCTCGTCGACTTCGCGATCCTTGGCACCGGCATGGCGCGCTCGGTGTTCGGCATCGAGCGGCCGAGCGTCGGCTTGCTCAATGTCGGCGTCGAGGAGATCAAGGGCCAGGAGGAGGTCAAGGAGGCCGGGCGCATGCTGCGCGAGGCGAACATGGCTTCGATGAACTATCGCGGCTTCGTCGAGGGCGACGACATCGGCAAGGGTACGGTCGACGTGGTCGTGACCGAAGGCTTTGCCGGCAACATCGCGCTCAAGACCGCCGAGGGTACGGCAAGGCAGATCGCCGGCTACCTGCGTGCCGCCATGAGCCGCACGCTGATGGCCAAGATCGGTTATGTCTTCGCCAAGGGCGCCTTCGACCGGCTGCGCGAGAAGATGGATGTCGGCCGCTCCAATGGCGGCGTCTTCCTGGGCCTGAACGGCATCGTCGTGAAGAGCCACGGCGGCGCCGATTCGGACGGCTTCGCGGCGGCGATCGAACTCGGCTACGACATGGTGCGCAACAATCTGCTTGACCGGATCGAGGCCGATCTCGATCTGTTCCATGCGCGCAATCCGAGTGCCCAGGCAAACAGGAAATCCGGCGTCGCCGTCGACGCCGAGGAATAGGAACGAACCTTGATCAGATCAGTCGTGCGCGGCAACGGTGCCGCGCTGCCCCGCCGCATCATGAAGAATGCCGACTTCGAAGGCATGGTCGAGACCTCCGACGAGTGGATCGTCCAGCGCACCGGCATTCGCCAGCGCCACGTCGCTGCTGATGACGAGACGACGGCCTCGCTGGGCGAAGCCGCGGCGCGCGCCGCGCTCGACAGCGCTGGCTTGACGCCTGCCGACATCGACCTGATCGTGCTGGCGACGTCGACGCCCAACAACACTTTTCCCGCGACCGCGGTGGAGATCCAGAACCGGCTCGGCATGCATCACGGCTTCGCCTTCGACATGCAGGCCGTATGCTCCGGCTTCGTCTATGCGGTCGCCACTGCCGATCTCTATATCCGCGGCGGGCTGGCAAAACGGGTGCTGGTGATCGGCTCCGAAACCTTCTCGCGCATCCTCGACTGGAGCGACCGCTCGACCTGCGTGCTCTTCGGCGACGGCGCCGGCGCGGTCGTTCTGGAAGCGCAAGAGGGGATGGGCGGTATCGCCGATCGCGGTGTGCTGGCCGCCAGCCTGCGCTCGGACGGTGTCCACAAGGACAAGCTCTTCGTCGACGGCGGCCCGTCGACCACGGGGACGGTCGGCCATCTCAGGATGGAAGGCCGCGAGGTGTTCAAGCACGCCGTCGGCATGATCACCGATGTCATCGAGGCGACCTTCGCCCAGGCCGGCATCACCGCCGACGATCTCGATTGGTTCGTGCCGCATCAGGCCAATAAACGGATTATTGACGCTTCCGCCAAGAAGCTCGGGATAGCCGAAGAGAAAGTAGTGGTCACTGTCGATTTGCACGGTAACACCTCGGCTGCCTCCGTGCCGCTCGCCTTGTCGGTGGCCGTCGCCGACGGCCGCATCAAGAAGGGCGACCTCGTCCTGCTCGAGGCGATGGGCGGAGGTTTCACCTGGGGCGCGGTATTGCTCCGCTGGTAAGTGCCGAACGCGCGGGTTCGGTCCTTGACCTTGACGGATCAATTACTTACGCTCTGCCGTTGCCTGTATCGATTTACGTTTTTTGAGCTGATGGGACGGTCGCATGGGGGGAAAGACACTTACGCGTGCCGACCTAGCCGAAGCCGTTTACCGCAAGGTTGGTTTGTCGCGAACTGAATCGGCCGAGCTCGTCGAGGCCGTCCTGGATGAGATTTGCGAAGCCATCGTTCGTGGCGAGACGGTGAAGCTGTCTTCCTTTGCGACCTTCCATGTCCGCTCCAAGAATGAGCGCATCGGCCGCAATCCCAAGACCGGCGAGGAAGTGCCGATCCTGCCGCGCCGCGTGATGACCTTCAAATCGTCGAACGTGCTGAAGAACCGCATCCTGCGTTCGCACCAGAACAGCAAGGCCAAGGGCGGCAAGTAATCCGCGAATGCCGGTTGAAAACCGTGGCCCGCTTTGACGCCGGGCTTGAATATCGTTTCATAAACCGCTGAAATAAGCTGCGATTCGGATCAATACGAGATCGCGGTCCAGCGTGAGGATTCGCCCATGGACAAGAGCCCCGATGCTTTCCGCACCATCAGCGAAGTCGCGGAAGATCTCGACCTGCCGCAGCACGTACTTCGGTTCTGGGAGACGCGTTTCAACCAGATCAAGCCGATGAAGCGTGGTGGCGGCCGCCGTTACTACCGGCCGCAGGATGTCGAACTGATCAAGGGCATCCGGCACATGCTCTATGATCAGGGTTATACGATCAAAGGCGTGCAGAAGCTCCTGCGCGAGAACGGCAATCATTTCCTGGTTGCCATCGGCAATGGCGACATGGCCGCCGTCGAGGCGATCGCGCAACGCCGTCAGGCCGAGCAGGTGCCGCTGACCGCGGCTGCCCAGCCGCGCGGCGACGAGGATGCGCTGGTCGGTCAGCCCAAGGTGAAGCCCAGCCGCCGTTTCTTCGGCCTCGGCAAGGGCGACGACGAAGGTCCCGTGCAGCCGGACTCCTCGAAATTGTCGCGCGACAACCGCGCTTTGCTGCAGGAGGCGCTCTTCGACCTCTTGGAGTGCAAGCGCCTGCTCGACCAGGTGCGTTGAGCTTCGGTTGCCGCCCGCGGCTTGAATGGCCAGCGTCTCTGACGGCCGGAACTGCCGTTGCGTCCATGCGTTAGGCCTTCTCTGCAGAGAAGGATGCTTGGCATGGCTTTGTTCGCGACCGATCATGATCTGGACAGGCAGTTTGCGGCGCTCTCGCGGCAACTCGACGATCTCAGGAAAGCCTTGGCCAGACGCGGCGACGCCTATTACGAAGATGGCCGCGAGGCGGGGTCCGACTATTATTCGCAGCTTGCCGACCGCCTCCACGAGGCATTGCCGGCTATCACGCGCAGGGGCAGGGCGCTCGAGCGCACCGCGCGCGACCATCCGGCCACCGCGGCCGCCGTGGGGCTGGTTGTGCTCGGGCTGCTTGCCGGCCTTCTCATCAGCCGGCGCTGACTTTCGACAGATGGCGAGACAGAAATGGCGCCCGCCAGCTGCGGCCGCCATTTCCATCGCCTCAAATGGTCAGTTCGCAAGCTTGATCTTGCTCTTCGGATCGACCTGAGCCGTCGCCGGGCGGCATTTGCCATAGACGGTGCCCGAAGAATCGGTGGCATCGACATATGTGCACTTACAGTTGAGCATCAGCACCGTGCACGGGCCATGACCCTTGCAGACCGCGCCGTCATTGCTGGGCAGGATGCCGGCAAAGGCCGGCGCCGAAACCGAGCCGAAAGCCGAGACGACGAGGACAGCGGCGAGCGAGATACGCTTGAAGTTGGTCATTTGAGCATTTCCTTCATTGGTTGTCGGGATCGCAGTTCTGGCGTCCCGGTCCGGTTGAGGAGCGCCTTCGCGGCGCCCATGGCCGCTTGGTGCGGCGTCCAATGGAAAGGTTCACATCCCGTGCGATTTTTTCGCCTGGCGGATGTGGGCGTTGAAAGATGTCAGGCTTCGGATCGGGTTGCCGCACGTGCCGCGCATCTGGCAAGCGGCGCTTGGCGCTCGTTGGAGTGGCGAGGTGACCCGGTGCGGGCAAAAGGTCGGGGCCGCAGGAAAAGGATCGAACGCTGCTGCGCGTTCCATCGGAGGCAGCGGGCGCTCGAAGGAAAGCCTTGCCCCCGCGAAGCGAAAAATGCCGATGGGAAGACATGTGCGATCAATACAATGAAGGCCTGTCTTCCCATCGGCAGGTGGGAAGGAATCAGGCCTTCTTCGCAACCACCTTCTTGTGGTGGTGATGATGGTAGTGATGGTGGTGCCGGTGATGACGCTTGCGGTAATGATGGTGATGCTTCTTCATCGGAGCCGCGTCGACGCTGGTCGTGCCTAGGATCGGCATCGTGAACGCCAGGGCCAGAGCCAGCCCGAGCGCGGAGAGGAGGGACTTCTTCATGACTTCGTTTCCTTTTTACGCGGGCGTTCCGGAATTCACCGGACCAAATCGGTGACCCCAAGCCTCGCGATCGGCACTATCCTCCTGGATTTTTTCGACAATTTTTCCGGACTGTAGATTTTTGTTTCTGGATCGTTTCTGGCTGAATCACGATCGCGCCGCGCGCCTTTCGGACGCGCAAAGGCGCTTCATCATCATGGTCTTTGGAGCCCGTGCGCCGGCCTCGCGCCTCACATCGGCGGAGCGACGCCGTGATTGCCGACCACCACCCGGCGAGAAACGAGCTTGCCGTCGCTGCCGCGTTCGGCGCTCACAAACACCGCCATACCCGGCTTGAGATCCGCCGGCTTGGCCGTCGCGAATTTCACGATCGGCGTCAATTGCGGAATGGCGATCTCTTTCTTCTGGCCGTTGCTGTAGGTGAGCGTCACCGTCCGGCCGCTGACCTCGGTCACATCGGCAACAGTGCCATTCGTCATCCGGCTGTTGGGTTGCAGGTCCCAGGCGCGATCGCCTTCTCCCGTTCCCTTCAGCGCCGCCGGGAAGATCACGACTTCCAGCGCGCCGCTGCCGCCATCGGCCTTGGAAACCGATGCGATGCCGAGGAAATCGCCCTGTTTGATATCGGCGGCTGATGCCTTGGCAACGCCGGAGATCATCAAATCGGGAGAAAGGGTGACCGCGTTGGTCTTGCCGTCGCGGCCTTTCACCGTCAGCGACGTTCCGGCGAGGTCGACCACCGTGCCGCGCACCCGCACATTGTCCGCCAGCGCGGCGCTCGCAAGACTTGAAATCGTGCCGAGCACAATCGCGAAGAGTTTTAGTTTCATGGCATCCGATCCTTCCAAAGGGTTTTGATGCCGCCCGCCGTCGACCACTGACAGAACCCTAACGATTTGGAGCAGGCAAAATGCTGGCGGGTCCGGCTTTCACCGCTTCAAAAGAACTTGATTGGCCGCCGCGCCACCTTACATGTCGGTGGCTTGCGGCCTCGGCCTCCGGTCGACAGGACCGGTTCACGATGGCGTGACGGCCGCAACGGTCCCTCTTGGCAAATCACCTGTTAACGGCCATTCTCCCGCCCGTCTCAGGCAACGCCACATTTCATCGGTCTTGTTTCATCCCAAGGAGTTGCCATGCCCAACACCGCACGAAACGCTGTTTCCAACGACATCATTGCCGCGTCCGGCCTCAATCCGCTGAAAGCCGCGCGCGAAACGAGGGGATATACGATCGAGGAGCTTTCCTTAACCTGCGGCTTGGCCGTTGGTGAGATCGTCGACATCGAGGACGGCAAGGACGCCGATCCCGCCAAGCTCAGGCGTATAGCTTCCGCGCTGCAGGTGCCGGAAGAGGAATTGATAATGGTGCCGGCCTCGGAGAACTGGCCCACACAACAATAAGGGCGCCCAAGCGTCCAAACGAAAAAGCCCGCCACGGCCTCGCCTGGCGGGTTTTTTGCGCCCTCGGCCCTCGGCGCACAGTTGCCTGGCTCTTGCCAACAGCCGAGACGCCATGTGCCAATCCCGACCGGCGTCGCGATTCGGTGGCGCCGCCGACATGTCTGACGAGAGATCGCTCATGAGCTTGGAATCGGTCCGTGCCTTCTTTGCCGAACATGCGCCCGACATCGAGGTCCTGGTCACGGCAGCTAGCTCGGCGACCGTGGCGCTGGCGGCGGAGGCGCATGGCGTGCTGCCGGCGCAGATCGCCAAGACCATCTGCCTGCGCGTCGGCGATGAGACCATGCTGGTCGTGACCAGCGGCACCGCCAGGCTCGACAACCGCAAGTGCAAGGACACGCTCGGCGGCAAGCCGCGCATGCTCGACGGCGAACAGGTGCTGGCGGCGACCAGCCACCCGCCGGGCGGTGTCTGCCCGTTCGGCCTGCCCGCGCCGCTGCCAGTCTATTGCGACGTGACGCTACGGGCCTTCGACGAGGTCGTCCCCGCCGCCGGCGCCACCAATGCCGCCGTGCGGATCGCGCCTCAAAGGATGGCCGATCTGGTCGACGCCGAATGGGTCGATGTGTGTCAGTAGAGGATTGGTGAAGAACGACTTTGGGGTCAAGTCTCAGGTTCAAAATGGTCGGAGTGGCCGGATTCGAACCGACGACCCCTTGACCCCCAGTCAAGTGCGCTACCGGGCTGCGCTACACTCCGGACCGGGTGGCGATGTATCGTGATAACCCCATGCGGGTCAACCGAATTCAGCGGCTATTTCGCCGATGATAGTGCCGCAGCAGGAATGGTCCGCGCCAGCCGCAATTGCTTCTGGTGCCGGTACTCCAGCGCGATCGCCCCCCAGATCAGCCCAAGCAGCAGATAGAGATGGCGCCAGTGGTCGATGTCGATGAAGGTGCCAAGCCCGATATTGCCGAGATAGGCGACGTAGGCGCAAAGCAGGTAGGGCTGCCAGGGCCGGTCGCGCAAAAGGATTCGGAAGCCGGCGCAAATCGTCCACAAGGTCAGTGCAAGGAACGAGACGAAGCCCAGCCAGCCATAGTCCATCAGCGCCTTCAGCCAGATGTCGTGCGTGTCCTCGCCATAGATCGTGCCGAACACCAGCGGTCCGATGCCGAACGGGTGCTCCAGCGCCAGCTGGAAGCCGATCGCGTAGCGGGCGAAGCGGCCGAGTCGAGCGGTGTCGTAGCTCTGCTCGAGATGGGCGCGCTGCGTGAACATGTCCGACACGCCGGGCAGTTGCAGGATGACGAGGATGGCGATCGCCAACAGCGCGACCGCGGCAATCGTCATCACCACGATCCTCAGCCGGAACATGCCGCTGGCGCTCTGCAGGAACAGGCAAGCGGTGAGCAGCACCGCCGACACCGCGAACATACCCCAGGCGCCGCGCGAGAAGGAGAAGAAGATGCCGGCGGCGATGATCAGCAGCGGCACCGCAAGCAGCGGCATGCGCGACACCGAACCGGTGAGCAGCAGGTAGAGCAGATAGGTGCCTGGCAGCACCAGGAACGGCCCGAACACGTTCGGATCCTGGAAGGCGCCGGCGGCGCGGTCGTATTTGGTGAACATCTCCGCGCCGCCCGGGAAGGCATGGAAATAGCCGGCGATGCCGAGCAGCGACGTCGCGACCGCCGACACCACATAGGCGATGAAGATCAGCCGGTAGAGGCTGGGCTGCGTTGACGTCACCGAGGCGAAGAAGACCGAGCTGAAGGCGAGGAACAGCGAGACCGCGAGATAGAGCGGCGTGTTGGCGAGCTCCACCATCTGCGTCATCGCGATCATGCCGCCGATGTTCATCGCCACCAGGAGCACGAGCAACGGCAATATGGCCCGCGATACTTTCAGGCCGAACAGCGCCCAGACGGCGATCAGCCCGGCCATGTAGATCTCGTAGGGCGCGGGCTCGCTGATGACGAAGCCGGAAAGCAGGATGCCGACGACGATCGCGGCCGACGAGATCAGCGCGATCAGCTTGGCGTTGACAGCCGAAGGCGGCAACCCGTTGACCGCGGCCGCCGGCAGGTCATGCGCGACGGCGCTCAATAGGCGTTTTCCGTGTTGAGCAGGCGAGCCGGCGTCAGGAACAGGATGCGCAGGTCGAACAGCATCGACCAGTTCTCGATGTAGTAGAGATCGTATTCGGTGCGCATGCGGATCTTTTCATTGGTGTCCATCTCGCCGCGCCAGCCGTTGATCTGCGCCCAGCCGGTGACACCCGGCTTCACCTTGTGACGCGCGAAATAGCCGTCGACCACCTCGTTGTAGAGCAGATTGTGCGACTGGGCGGCGATCGCATGCGGGCGCGGCCCGACCAGCGACAGCGAGCCGAGCAGCGAGTTGAAGAACTGCGGCAGCTCGTCGATCGAGGTCTTGCGGATGAAGCGGCCGACGCGGGTGACACGCGGGTCGTTCTTGGTCACCGTCTGCTTGGCGGTCGGGTCCGATCTGTCGGTGTACATCGAGCGGAACTTGTAGACCTCGATGATCTCGTTGTTGAAGCCGTGCCGCTTCTGCTTGAACAGCACCGGACCCTTGCTGTCGAGCTTGATGGCGATCGCGGTGGCCACCATCACCGGCGAGAAGAGGATGATGCCGACAAGCGAGAAGATGATGTCGAAGCTGCGCTTGGCGACCGAATCCCAGTCGTTGATCGGCTTGTCGAAGATGTCGAGCATCGGCACCGAGCCGATATAGGAATAGGCGCGCGGGCGGAACTGCAGCGCATTCGAATGCGCCGAGAGGCGGATGTCGACCGGCAGCACCCAGAGCTTCTTCAGAAGCTGCAGCACGCGCGATTCGGCGGTCAGCGGCAGCGACACGATCAGCATGTCGATGCGCGCGATGCGGGCGAACTCGATCAGCTCGGAAATGGTGCCGAGCTTCGGATAGCCGGCGACGATGGGCGGCGAGCGCTTGTCCCCGCGGTCATCGAAGATGCCGCAGATGCGGATGTCGTTGTAGGGCTGCTTCTCGACCGAACGGATCAGCATTTCGGCCGACTTGCCGCCGCCGACGATGACGGCGCGGCGCTCCATGCGCCCGTCGCGCGCCCAGCGAGTGATCAGCCTGGACATCACGAGTCTCAGGCCGAAGATCAGCACGAAGCCGACCACGAACCAGGTGCCGAACAGAAGGCGTGAATAATCCTGCGACGCCTTCATGGCGAAGGCGGTCAATGCCATCAGCGCGAAGGTGCCGGCCCAGACCAGCAGCACGCGGCCGAAGCTGGCGACCGGGCGCATCAGCGCCGAGATCTGATAGCAGTCGCTGACGTCGAGCAGCACCACCGCCAGGAACGGCGCGGCCGTGATCGTCAGCGGATATTGCCAGGCGAGATAGCTGAAGAAGCCGACAAAGTAGAAATAGAGGCCGAGCCCCGACAGGAACAGCACCGCGAACTCGACCATGCGCAGCACGCCGCTGACCATGATCGGCGACATCGTATCGCGCCGGTACTGCGAAGCGACCTGGCGTGCTACGTCATTGATGCCGCTTGGCACCTGGCCCTCCGCCGGGCCGTCGAATTTGCGCACCGCATCCATTGAAAAACGATGCGCGGGATCGATCTCGTTCATGGGATTGTCCGCGAGCTACGCGCGAGTGAATAGCAAAAGAGAGCTAAGAAAGCCTTGAAACAACCAGTGGTTTTGAAGCTGTATTATTGTCAGCGACGACTGACGGTCCTTTCGTCTGGACCAAATTAGTGTTGGCTAAAGTTCTAGCGCTGCGAATTAGGCCTGCTCTACCCCGGTCGCTAAGACGCGGTTGCCGTAAGGTGTCGCGGTGCCGGCGACATTGGGCTCAGCTTCATCAGGGCACCGAGGTCGGAAGTCGATCGCGCCATCCGCGCTACGGCAGAGGCCGATGTCTTCCAGTTCGGTGGCGCTTAGTCTCTCAAGGATGCGGCGATCCCGATATTTTGCCGCTGCGTTCGCGAGCGCGCTTCTGGCGACCCGCATGGCCGCGGCGACAAGGCGCGCCACAAGCTGGAGGGCAGTTTGGAGGGTTTGCATCGTCTTTCTCCATTGTGAACGGTGGGACGATGCGGCTGCGCGGATGGAAAGTCCTTGATGCGATCCTGAAATCTTCTGTAGCGTTTCCTTAAGGTCAAATTCAGGATTGGCGATGGCGCTGTCCTTCGGCGATTTCGTGCTGAACGAGCGGGAGCGTTCGCTAAGCGGGCCGCGCGGAGCGATTGAACTCAGCGCGCGCAGCATCGACATGCTCTTCGTGTTCCTCGAGCGGCCCAATATGCTGGTCGAGAAGCGCGAGTTGTTCGATATCGTGTGGCCCGGCGCGATCGTGGAAGAGAATACCCTCCACGTTCACATATCGGCCCTGCGCAAGGCCCTCGGTCCAGACTTTGTCGCAACTGTCCATGGCCGCGGCTACCGCTACGTGGGCCCGATCCCCACGCGTATCCAGGAGCGCATGGCGCCAGCTGCTCGCTCCCGCGGAAATCTGTCTCTGTACCGGCCGGAATGCATTGCCCGGGACGCTGAGATGAGAGGGCTCATGGAGCTCGTCAGCCAATACCAGTTGGTTACGACCCTTGGCCCCGGCGGCGTGGGCAAGACGACGCTGGCCCTGAAAGCCGCCGAGGAACTCGCCGACGATTTTCAAGACGGTGTCTGGGTTGTGGGACCTGGCATCGGTGCCCGATGGCAGCTTTGTCGAGAGCGCGATCATGCAGGTGCTCGGCATTGCCGTCAGAACCGACACCACACCGCTGCTCTCTATCCTCGACATGCTGCGGCCACTGGCCGGGCTGCTTGTTCTGGACAATTGCGAGCACGTCGCGCATGCCGTTACCAACGTTGTCCGCTCCTTGCTATCCGATGCCACGATGCTGAGGATCATCACGACCTCGCAGGTGCCTCTCGGACTGAGCGGAGAGCATATTTTCAAGCTCGCGCCGTTCGCCGTCGAAGCAACGTCCGAAAGCGGCCGTTCGGCTGCCGAGATGTTCCTTATCCACTGCTATGAAACGCGGGGCGAGACCCTCGCAGCCGACGAATTGCCTCTCGTGCGGCAGCTTTGTGTGCGCCTCGATGGCGTCGCTCTTGCTCTCAAGATGGTGGCGGCAAGATCGGTCACTCTCGGCCTCGCCGAGGTAGAACGCCAGCTGGCCGAACGCATGGGGGAGCTTTCGACAGGTTGGGGCGACACACCGGGCCGGCATCGGTCGCTGGCGGCATCGCTTGAGTGGAGCTATGGGTTGCTCGCCGAGGGCGAGCGGAGGGCTCTGCGGGCACTTGCTGTGTTTCAGGGCAGCTTTGCGTTGGACGGTGTCCGCGCCGTGGTCGGCGAGCATGCCGATGACCACTTGTCTGAGCTGGTCAGGCGATCGCTGATCACGCGCGACAGCGGAGATCGCGCCCGCTACAGATTGCTGGAGACGACCCGGCACTTCGCCTTGCAGGAATTGGCCAGGCACAACGAAGAGCAGGATGCACGCTCGCGCTTGGCGAACCATGTCCGGAGTCGCTTCGAGGAAAGCCTCGCTCGATGGGAACTCATCCCGGACGAAGCCTGGGTGGCAGCCTATCGACCGGATACGGACAATCTGCGCTCGGCCCTTGAGTGGGCGAGATCAACAGCCGATTGGGTCCTGTTTGTCGGTCTGGCTGCTGCCAGTTATCGCTATTGGATCGAGGCTCAACTTGGCGGCGAGGGCCTCCGATTTGCCGAAGCTGCGGTCGCCTTCGCTGATGACGTCAGTCCACACTTTCGCGGCCGGCTTCTCCTTGCGGCTGGAGAGCTGGCAAGGATCAATTCCCGGGACCTGCGTGCGATCGAAGCGTTGGACCAGGCCGTGGAGCTATTCGACGCCGACGCCGACGATGAGTTGCTTGCCCAAGCTCTCGTTCTCCTTGGCACCACGCTCAACTTCGCCGGCCGTCGTTCGGAGGCTGCGCCGGTTTTCGTGCGGCTCGAGGCGCTGTCGAGCAAGCTTGCGCCATCAAAGCTGAAGGCCTGGTCACTTGTTTCGATTGGTTTGTGGCTATTGACGAGTGGAGAAGACGTTGCCGGAATGGCCAAATGCCAGGCAGGATTGGCAATGCACCGATCGTCCGGAAACGAGCGTGGCCTGTTCCGGTCGACAATGTATCTGGCTGAAATTATTCACCGAAAACAGGACCATCAAGGCGCGCTGGCGCTCGCCGAAGGCATCCTGCCAACCCTGCGTGAACGCGGCAGCTCGCTTGAGCTTGGCGCTCAGCTTAGCAATCTTGCCTGCTATTCTATGGCGCTCGGCAACAGCGAGGCGGCCAGGGACGCCATCAACGAGGCGTGGAAGTATCTCCCGCGCGATCACGCTTCCTGGCACTGGTGCATCATCCAAAACGCTACTGAACTCGCGGCTCGAGATGGAAGGTTCAGCGACGCCGCGCTCATGCTCGGCTTTGTCGATCATTGCTTTGATGATTGGCCCGACGGCCGGCAGCCTACCGAGGCTGCCCAGCGGGAGCGGGTCGAGGCCATTTTGTCGGCGCGGCTCGAACCGAAACTCTACGCTGCTCTAAGGGCGAGAGGCCGGTCGTTGAGCTTGTTCGAGGCGGACGTTCTTGCGGATTTCGAGCGATGATTTGCGGCGTCCAAGTCGAACCCTAACCGCGCAGCGCCGCGAAATAAGCCTTCTCGATCTCGGCCGCCATCACGTCGGCGCCGAATCGCGCCTTCAACTCGGCACCTTGCGGCATCAGTTTCCGGTATGCGCCGGGATCGTCGAGAGCCGTTCTGAGCCTGTCGGCAAGTTGGCCGGCATCCGGCCGGATCAGGGCAGGGGAGGTCTCGCCGAATATCTCGGGAATGCCGCCGACTGCCGTGGCAATCATCGGCCTGCCGGCAGCCAGCGCCTCGAGCACGATGTAAGGCATCGCTTCCGCGCGGGACGGGACGACGATCAGCGCGGACAGCGCGAAGGCTTCTCTGGCCGGCATCGGCGGCAGGAAACGGACATGGCCCTTCAGTCCGAGTCGCTCCACCTGAGCGTGGTAGTGCGGCAGGTCGTCGCCGTTGCCGACCATCACCGCGCTCAACGGGCGGCCGAGCTCGCTGCCTGCCTGCGCCAGCGCATCGATAAAGATGTCCGGACCTTTGAGGTCGCGCATCATGCCGATGTATAAGAGATCGGCGGCATCGGCGGCCGTCACCACCGGCTCGAACTCGACGGCGCGCAGGCCGTTATAGACCAGCCTGTTGGGGATGGGCGGCTCGCCGACCTTCCGACGATAGGTTTTCCGCTCATAGTCGGAAACGAACAGCAGGCAGTCTGTGAAGCGAGCCATAAGACGCTCCAGCGCGAAGAACAGCTTTCCGGTGGCCGTCGTTTCGTCATAGTGCAGCGAGCCGCCATGCGGCGAATAAAGGCGGGCCACGCGATACCTTGAAACCCGCAACAGTGAGCCGAACAGACGGGCATAGGCACCACCCTTGGCGCCGTGCCCGTGCAGCACGTCCGGCCGCAATTCCTTGATGATTCCATATGTGCGCCAGGCCGCGGCGATGTCGCCCGGCCCGACATGACGCTGCATCGGCGTGCGATGTATGCCGAGCGCCAGGCTCTCCTTCATCGCGTCGAACAGCCGTTCCTCATAGTCGCCCCCCGTCGTCGAATCGCAGACGATGCCTACGGAATGGCCGGCGGCGACCTGCGCCTCGGTCAGGTCGCGCACATGCCGGAAGATTCCCCCGACAGGTGAGCGGAAGCAGTGGACGATGCGGAGGTGAGCCGCCACGTTGGTTTTCAGAACAGGCGTTCGCGGACGTAGACGGTGTCGCCGGGCAGGAGCGGGTCGGATGTCTGCACCCTGCCGGTCATGACCTTGCCGTTGATATCGCGGGTGATGTCGACGCTTTCCTGGTTGGCGCGCGGCGTGAAGCCGCCGGCGATCGCGATCGCCTTCTGCACGGTCAGACCCGGCACATAGGAATACTGCCCCGCGGCGCCGACTTCGCCCATGACGAAGATCGGCCGGTAGCGATCGATCTCGACCGAGACGTCGGGGTCGCGCAGATACCCCTGGCGCAGTTTGTCGGCGATTTCCTTTTCCAGCTGCTGGGCGGTGTGGCCGCGCGCCGGCACGGCGCCGACAAGCGGGAAGGAGACGTAGCCGGATTGGTCGATGCTGTAGGTGTTGGTCAGCCCGTCCTGCTCGAACACCGTGACGCGGATGCGGTCGCCGGCGCCGAGCCTGTAAGGCTGGTCGAGCACTTCATGAAAGGCGGCGGGCGTCGGGCGGTAGCTGGAACAGCCGGTAAGCAGCGACAGGGCAAGCATGGCGCGAAAGAGATGAGCAGTGCTTTTCATGATCGGACACGAACCTTCGTCGCTTTCGCCGCCAGTGTTGCGGCCAACCCCAGGAAGTGCGTCCGTTATCATCCTGTTAGGGTTAATGGCCGGTAAAGGACTGCGTTCGGAAGGGGTGACGGCCGGCAAAAAACCCAATCGTTCTATTGCTTTCGCTCGATGTTCTTTGAGTGTCTTCTAATAAGGACGCACTCTGATCTTAACGGCTGAGTTACCATAGTTGTTTACGGTCCATCCTCGACTCAAAGTTCCGGAGCAGGATGCATGTCCGTTCAGTCCGCGGCCGCAGATGTCGATGTCGATCTGAGACAGCTCTTCGCCAGCCTGGCGAGGAACTGGCTGCGCATTGTTCTCGTCACGCTTGTCGTCACCGGACTGGCCTTTGCCTTCGCCTGGCTGGCGACGCCGCAATATAAAGCGGTGGCCAAGCTGGAGATCGGGCCGCGCGAATCGGTCTTCACGCGGCCGGCCGGCACAACCAACGACGACAAGCCGGCGACCGACGAGGAAGCGGTGGCCACCGAGGTCCAGATCATATCGTCCCCCGACATCCTCAAGAAGGTCGCGGCGGACCTCAATCTGGAGAAATTGCCCGAATTCGACGAGGCGTTGAAGATGTCGGCGCTCAGTCGCGCCCTCGTTCTTGTCGGCTTGAAGAGCGATCCCTTCGACATTCCGCCGGAAGAGCGCGTGCTCAAGGCTATGCACGATAAGCTCAACGTCTACGGCGTTGAAAAATCTCGCGTTATCGCGGTCGAGTTCTCCTCGAAGGATCCAAAGCTTGCCGCGCAGGTCGCGGACGCCATCGCACAGGCCTATCTTGCCTCCAAAGGCAACGCGAAGAAGGAATCGAACACTGCCGCCACAGGTTTTCTCGGTCCGGAAATCACCGACCTGCAGAATCGGGTGAAGGAGGCCGAAGCCAAGGTTGCCGCCTACCGCGCGCAATCCGACCTCTTGATGGGCGGCAACAATGCGGTGCTCGCGACTCAGCAGCTCTCCGAACTTTCGAGCGAGCTTTCGCGGGTGCGCGCCAATCGCGCCGCTGCCGAGGCGACCGCCGATAGCGTGCGCAAGGCGCTGCAGGATGGCGGCGCGCTCGACAGTGTCCCGGAAGTTCTGTCCTCGGAATTGATCCAGCGCCTGCTCGAGCGGCAGATTGAGCTGAGGACCAACATTGCCGACCTGTCGACGACCCTGCTGGACAATCATCCGCGCATCCGGGCGCTGAAGTCGCAGCTTGCCGACCTCGAGGGTCAGATTCGCAACGAGGGGCAGAAGATCCTGAAGGGATTGGCGACCCAGGCGCAGACGGCCAAGGCTCGCGAGGACCAACTTGTTGCGGAGGTCAACACGCTGAAGGCGGCGTCGGCCCGCGCCGGCGAGCAGCAGGTGGAGCTCGATGCGCTGCAGCGCGACGCCAATGCCCAGCGCCAGCAGCTCGAATCCTATATGGCGAGCTACCGCGAGGCGGCTTCGCGCGCGGACCGCAACTATTTGCCGGTGGACGCTCGCCTGCTTTCGAAGGTGCAGGTGCCGACTGAACCCTATTTCCCGAAGATCGGTCCGATCACCGGAGCCGCAGCGGCCGCGTCGCTGCTGTTGATGGCGATCGGCACGCTTCTGAAGGAATTGTTCTCCGGCCGCGCCATGCGCCCGGCCGCCGGCGCCAGATTCGAGCCGATCGAGCAGGTGGCGATGCCGGTGGCGCGCACCGAGCCGGCGATTGCCGAAGCCGAGGACGAAGCCGGCGGC
>NZ_JHQR01000306.1 GCF_014843825.1 Mesorhizobium silamurunense | reverse complement strand
GCGCTTGCCCGGCAGGCCCTCGGCCAGCGCGCGTTCGAGCGCGGCCGGCAGGTCGCTGCCCGACAATTTGACATTGCCGTGCTGGTCGCGCTCGAGCTTTTCCGGCGGCACCAGGCTTTCGACCAGCGCCTTGCCGTCGGCGGTGCTGACGCCTTCCGAGACGGCGACGATGCAGCGCTTGTGGCGGTCGAGCGTCTTGCGGACATCGTCGATGAAACGTTCGGCGGAGAAGGCGCGCTCCGGCACATAGATGAGATGCGGACCGCTGTCCGCATCGAGCTGCCAGGCGGCCGCGGCGGCGGTCAGGAAGCCGGCATGCCGGCCCATGACGATGCCGACATAGATGCCGGGCAGCGCGCGGAAATCGAGATCGACGGAGAGGAAGGCGCCGGCGACGAATTCGGCCGCCGAGATGAAGCCCGGCGTGTGGTCATTCTCCTCGAGGTCGTTGTCGATGGTCTTCGGCGCGTGCACGAAGGCCATCGTGCCGGCGGCGGCGTCGGTCAGGATCTGCTGGGTGCCCGAGGTGTCATTGCCGCCGATATAGATGAAGGCGTCGGCGCCGGCCTTCTTCAGGCCATTGAGGATGACCTCGCAATAGGCCGCGTCAGGCTTGTCGCGGGTCGAGCCAAGGGCGGCGCTCGGCGTGCCGGCGATCAGCCGCAGCCGGTCTTCCGGGATGGCGGAGAGGTCGACATAATTGCCGTCGCGGATGCCGCGCACGCCATGGATCGAGCCCAGCACCTTAGCGCCGGGATGGCGTTTGCGGATCTCCAGCGTGGCGCCGACGACCGTCTGGTTGATGACGGCGGTCGGGCCGCCGCCCTGCGCGATGACGAAAGTTCCGGCCATGCTCTTCTTCTCCCAAGGCGAAGGTTTTCAGGGCACCTTCGCCTGTCTTGCGGCATCGCGCAACGGAAGAAACGGGAGCATGATCCCGAAAAAGTGGCGGCCGCATAGGCCGCCCGAAAAGATCAGACGACGACAACCGGGTTCTTCTTCGACACGCGGTTGTAGAGGTCGATGATGTCCTGGTTGATCAGGCGCACGCAGCCCGACGACATCGCCTGGCCGATGCTCCACCATTCCGGCGAGCCGTGGATGCGGTAACCGGTGTCCTTGCCGTTCTGGTAGATGTAGAGCGCCCGCGCTCCCAGCGGATTGGTGAGGCCGCCGGGCTGGCCACCCTGCCATTTCACCAGCTCCGGCTTGCGCTGGACCATTTCCGGCGGCGGCGTCCAGACCGGCCATTCGCGGCCATACTGGATGTTGGCGCGGCCCGACCAGCGGAAGCCGTCCTTGCCTATGCCGACGCCGTAGCGGATGGCGTCGCCGCCCGGCTGGACCAGATAGAGCATGCGCTCCTGCAGATGGACGACGATGGTGCCAGGCGCCTCGCCGGTCTTGTCGACGACGATCTGGCGGCGGAATTCCGGCTTGACCTTCTGCCAGGGCACGGCAGGCACCTGGAAGCCACCATCGGCCAGCGAAGCATACATCACGTCCGGGCCGGTGATGTTCTTATCAACGCTAATCGCCGGGCGGATCGGGTGCACCGAGCCGGTCGTGGTATCGTCGAGCTGCAATTGCGGCAGATCGAGCGTCTCGGTGGTGCTGCAGCCGGCCATGCCGAGCAGCGCCATGGCGCCCATGCCGGAAAGCACGGCGCGGCGCGAGAGTGGAATTTCGGTTTCGACGGTTTCGCCGTTCGAAGGCGGCGTCAGACTTTGCGGCAACTCGCGCATACACCAAACCCTACGCTGTCGGCGGGAAGCACGGTCCGGCCGAATGGCAGGCATTTTCGCCATTCATGGTTGAAAAAGCGTGAAAGACCCCAAACCGAGCTTAACCCTAACAGGCCGTTACTTCGCCGGAGGAGCCTGGCCAGTCGGCGCTGAGGATTTTCTCCATGACCTCTTTACAATCGCGACGGCCCCGGGATTTATCCTGTTCTTTGCGCTCAAGGAGTAAGGAAATGTCCTTCGAAAACTGGGCTGCCTTTGCCGCCGCCTCCACCATCCTTCTCGTCATTCCAGGCCCGACGATCCTCTTGGTCGTCTCCTATGCGCTGGGCCAGGGCTGGCGCACGGCGCTGCCGATGGCGGTCGGCGTCGCGCTCGGCGACTTCACCGCCATGACGCTGTCGATGCTCGGCATCGGCGCGCTGCTCGCGGCTTCGGCCACGGTGTTCACGGTGCTCAAGGTGATCGGCGCCGGCTATCTGATCTATCTCGGCATCAAACTGTTCCGCGCCGGCGGCGCGCTGAAGGCCGAGCCGCGCACCGACGCGGTGTCGGCGGCAAGAATGATGGCGCATGCCTGGCTGGTCACCGCGCTCAACCCGAAGAGCATCACCTTCTTCGTCGCCTTCCTTCCGCAGTTCCTCGACCGGCACGCCGATTTCTGGACGCAGATGCTGATCTTTGAAGCGACCTTCCTGGCGCTCGCCTTCAGCAACGCCTTCGGCTATGCGCTGATCGCGTCCAGGGCACGCGCCATCGTGCGCAACCCGAAGGCGATCCGCATCTTCAACCGCACCGGCGGGACATTGCTGGTCGGCGCCGGCATCGCCACGGTGGCGATGCGCTCGGGGAATTGAGGCGGTGCGCATAGCGCGGTAGGCAAGAAGGCCTGTCGCTACGGTTGGCGGGTTGGTTGGCGATGATCTAGGATTGGGCTCCGAACAGCAAATTCGCGACCCATCGAAGGACCCTCAATGGCGCTGAAGGACGCATTCGGCCTGACTTACTCGGGCGCGACCGAAGCCGGGTTTTCGTCCTACGCCAGAGCCGTCCGTGAGCTGCAGTGCTTCATCGGCGACCCGGTCGCTGCAATCGACCGCGCCATCGCCGACGATCCCGGCTTCGTGATGGCGCATGTGTTCAAGGGCTATCTGTTCGGCCTGGCCACCGAGCGGGAGGCCATGGCTGTCGCGCAATCATGCCATGCGGCGGCGCTGCCGCTTGCCGGCACCACGCGCGAACGGGCGCATGTCGCGACGCTTGGCCATCTCGCCAATGGGCGCTGGCATGAGGCCGCCCGCATCCTCGAGGATATCGCGATCGACGACCCGCTCGACGCGCTGGCGCTGCAGGTAGGACACCAGATCGACTTCTTCACCGGCAATGCCCGCATGCTGCGCGACCGCATCGGCCGGGCACTGCCGGCCTGGCAAAAGGATATGCCTGGCTATCACGCCGTTCTCGGCATGCAGGCCTTCGGACTGGAAGAGATGGGCGACTATGCGCGCGCCGAAAGCTTCGGCCGGCGAGCGATCGCGATCGAGCCGCGCGACGGCTGGGCGCAGCACGCGGTCGCGCATGTCATGGAGATGCAGAGCCGGCAAAGAGACGGCATCGCCTGGATGCGCGCCAACCCGGAGGCATGGACCAGGGACAGCTTCCTCAAGATCCACAATTGGTGGCATCTGGCGCTGTTCCACTACGACCTCGGCGAAACGGACGAGGTGCTGGCGCTCTATGACGGGCCGATCTACGGCGACCGCTCGACGCTGGCGCTCAACATGGTCGATGCCTCGGCGATCCTGTGGCGTCTCCATCTCGGCGGCATCGATGTCGGCGACCGCTGGCAGGCGCTGGCCGCGAACTGGATGCCGAAGGCCGCCGCCGGCAATTATGCCTTCAACGACGCGCATGCGATGATGGCCTTTGTCGGCGCCGGGCTGGAAGGGCCGGCGCAGACCTTGATCGAAGCGCAGCGCGAAGCGATGCATGGCGACGACGACAACGCCGCCTTCACGCGTGACGTCGGCCATCCCTTGACCCTGGCCGTCAAGGCATTCGGCGAGGGCAACTACACCGAAACCGTGCGCCTGATCAGGCCGATCCGCTCGATCGCGCACCGCTTCGGCGGCAGCCACGCGCAGCGCGACGTGATCGACCTGACGCTGATCGAGGCTGCACTGCGCGCCGGTGATGGCGCGCTGGCGCGGGCGTTGACCGCCGAG
>NZ_JHQR01000310.1 GCF_014843825.1 Mesorhizobium silamurunense | reverse complement strand
CAGGCGGTCCGCATCGGCGCGAAACCGGTCGCGTTCGCCCTTCGCGCGGTCGAGGTCGCCGCGCAGGCTGTCGAGCTCGCCGCGCAGCCGGCCCCAGAGGAACCAGCCAACCAAAACACCCACAACGAACGCCAGGAGCATGTAGAAGAAAGTGCTCATTTCCCTCTCCAGTCCGATCGGGCGGCCGCGCGAGTGGCGGGCTTGCCGCAGGGATCGTCAATCGTTCCACGCTCGGCGGAACAGCCGCTTCAATCGAGCCGTCGGCGCTTGGCTCTCCTCCGGCTGTGGCCGACGGCCATCATCACATTCGCCGAAGCAACGCTAGGACCGTCTCTGGCCTTGGCGTTGCGTCCGGCTGAGCTTGGGGCCGGACGCTAGCATACGGCTTGCGGAAAGCTAATTGAAAAATGCGGTCTAGAGTTATTGAAGAACAGGTATTTAGGCTGAGAATAGAGCCGCCATAATATGCGTTTCGGCTAAATTATTCTGGTCTATGCCGCCGGGCGAAACGCCCGTCATTTGTCGAGCGCTTCCAGCTCGTCGATCAGGGCGCCGATCACGCCAAGGCCGATCTGCCAGAAGGCAGGATCGGTGGCGTCCAGGCCGAAGGGCGCCAGAAGCTCGGAGTGATGCTTGGTGCCGCCGGCGCGCAGCATCTCGAAATACTTCTCCTGAAAGCCGCGCTCGGCATTCTGGTAGACGGCATAGAGCGAGTTCACCAGGCAATCGCCGAAGGCATAGGCGTAGACGTAGAAGGGCGAGTGGATGAAATGCGGGATGTAGGTCCAGAAGACCTCGTAGCCGTCGCGCAGCTTGATCGCCGGCCCCAGGCTCTCTGCCTGCACTTCCAGCCAGAACTGGCCGAGCCTGTCCGAGGTCAACTCGCCGTTGCGGCGCTCGGCATGCACCTTGCGCTCGAACTCGTAGAACGCGATCTGGCGCACGACGGTGTTGATCATGTCCTCGACCTTCTGGGCGAGCATCGCCTTGCGCTCGCGCTTGTCGGAGGTCTGGTCGAGCAGCGAGCGGAAGGTCAGCATCTCGCCGAAGACCGAGGCCGTCTCGGCCAGCGTCAGAGGGGTCGAGGCCATCAGCGCGCCCTGGCCGGCGGCCAGCACCTGGTGGACGCCGTGACCGAGCTCATGCGCCAGCGTCATCACGTCGCGCGGCTTGCCCATATAGTTGAGCAGCACGTAAGGGTGAGCCGAAGGCACCGTCGGATGGGCGAAGGCGCCCGGCGACTTGCCGGGCCGTACAGGCGCATCGATCCATTTGCGGTTGAAGAAGGTCCGCGCGATTTCCGCCATCTCCGGCGAAAAGCGCTGGTAGGCCGACAGTACCGTGTCCCTGGCGTCGTCCCAGCGGATCACCGCTTGCGGGGTCTCGGGCAGGGGCGCGTTGCGGTCCCAATGGTTCATCACTTCCATGCCGAGCCAGCGCGCTTTCATCTGATAATAGCGGTGCGACAGCCGCGGATAGGCCTCGCGCACTGCGGCCGCCAAAGCATCGACCACGCCGCGCTCGACGCGGTTGGCGAGATGGCGTGAATCGGCGATGTCCTCGAAGCCGCGCCAGCGGTCGGAAATTTCCTTGTCCTTGGCGAGCGTGTTGGTGATGAGCGTGAAGGTGCGCAGGTTCTTGCGGAAGGTCGCGGCAAGCGCCTCGGAAGCGCGGCGTCGCACTTCGCCATCGGCGTCCTGCAGCCGGTTCAGCGCCGGCTCCAGCGTCAGCTCCTCGCCGTCGACATCGAAGCGCAAGTCGGTCATCGTCTCGTCGAACAGGCGGTTCCAGGCGCCACGTCCGGTGACCGATTTTTCATGGAACAGCTGCTCGACCCGATCCTCGAGCTGGTAGGGCTTGTCCTTCCTGAGGTCGAGCACCCAGGGCCGGTAATGGGCGAAGGCCGCGTCGGCCGCAAGCGCGCTTTCGATCACCGCGTCGTCGATCAGGTTGAGCTCCAGCGCGAAGAACAAAAGATGCGCGCTGGCATCGGTCATCTTCTCCTGGACGTCGCCATAGAGCTTGGCGCGCTGCGGATCGGCGGTGTTGCCGGCATAGACCAGCCCGGCATAGGAGACGATGCGGCCGATCAGTTCCTCCAGCGCCTCGTAAGCCTTCAGCGCCTCGCCGAGCCGGCCGGCGGTGCCGCGCTCGGCCTCGGCGGCCAAAGTGCCCTTCCAGCGGGCTTCGAAGGCAATGGCGTCGCTTGCGGCCCGGGCGATATCGCGCTTCAGCTCCGGCGCTTCCATGCCGGAGTAGAGATCGGCGAGATTCCACTCCGGCAGGTCGCCGAGCTCCGCCGCGCCCTGGCCAGACGCTGGCGCCGCAAGCCGCCGACCAAACATCATGCGCATCAACACAATACCTTCTTTATAATCAACGGGAGAGGAGAAGCCGGTCAAATCCTAAGGAATTCGTTCACCGGGTTTTTTGAAACCTTATTTAGAACCCTGTGCCAAGATGATCCATGGGGATTTATCGGGCGGATAATTCAAACAGTCATGACAGGTTCCATACTCATAGTCGATGACGATCCCGTGCAGCGCAGGCTGCTCGAGGCGGCGGTGACGAAATTTGGCCACAGCGCCATCGTCACCGACGGCGGCGAGGCGGGCCTCGATGTGCTCGACGGGCCTAACGCGCGTGATGTTTCGGTCGTCATCCTCGACCTCGTCATGCCCGGTCTCGACGGCATCGGCGTGCTGAAGACGATGCGCGAGCGCGCCATCAACGTGCCGGTCATCGTGCAGACCGCGCAGGGCGGCATCGAGACCGTCGTCTCGGCCATGCGCCACGGCGCTTTCGATTTCGTCGTCAAACCGGCCTCGCCCGACCGGCTGCAGACATCAATTTCCAATGCCTTGAAGGTCGAGGCGGTCGAGGACGAGGTGAAGCGCACGTCGCGGCGGCGCGGCGGTCATCTCACCTTCAAGGACTTGATCACCCACAGCCCGGCGATGGACCGGGTGATCCGCCTCGGGCAGAAGGCGGCGGCCTCCAACATCCCGATCCTGATCGAAGGCGAATCGGGCGTCGGCAAGGAGCTGGTGGCGCGCGCCATCCAGGGCAGCGGCGACCGCCGCTCGAAACCCTTCGTCACCGTCAATTGCGGCGCCATCCCCGACAATCTCGTCGAATCGATCCTGTTCGGCCACGAGAAGGGCTCGTTTACCGGCGCCACCGACAAGCACACCGGCAAATTCGTCGAGGCGCATTCGGGCACGCTGTTCCTGGACGAGATAGGCGACCTGCCGCTCGACGTCCAGGTCAAGCTGCTGCGCGCCGTGCAGGAGGGCGAGGTCGATCCGGTCGGCGGCCGTTCGACCGTCAAGGTCGACATCCGGCTGATCTCGGCGACGCACCGCAACCTTTTGCAGCAGGTCAAGGACGGCAAATTCCGCGAGGACCTGTTCTACCGGCTGAACGTCTATCCGATCTTCGTGCCGCCGCTGCGCGACCGGCGCGAGGATATCCCCTATCTGGTCAGGCACTTCATGGAGAAGGTCGCGCCGGCCGATCCGCGCCACCGCCTCAGCGGCATATCGGCCAAGGCCCTGGCGATGCTGCAGGCCTATGACTGGCCGGGCAACATCCGCCAGCTGGAAAATGCGGTGTTCCGGGCGTCCGTGCTCGCCGAGGGCGAATTGCTCACCGAAGAGGAATTCCCGCAAATCCGCGCGCAGGTCGAAGGCACGGTGAAGCTGGAAGCTGAGGCCGCGTCGGCCGCCGCACTGGTCGCGGAC
>NZ_JHQR01000308.1 GCF_014843825.1 Mesorhizobium silamurunense | reverse complement strand
CGCAACCACGGCCGCTGCGGCGAGCGCTTCGTCCGGCGCGCCTTCCGTCACCGCGTCCGCCTTGGGCGCTCGCTGGGGGACACCCGAGAGCACCAGGCTGCGCAACGCGCCAAGCTCGCGCTCGATCAACCCAATGCGGGTCTGCTGGCGCGAAATGATGACGAATAAAGCGATGACCGCAGCAATGGCAATCAGGCCGAAAAACATGGCGGTTCCCCTCAAAACCGTACCAATCGTGGCCGACAAATGCGGCAATGAGACGGCTATTGAAATCAGCGCTTTGCCGGCCTGCAAGATCGAGCATGTTTCGGCGCCGATTGCCAGCAACCGCAAGCTTTATCCAATGGCAACACGTCGACACGGCCGGGACTCGGGCGGCAAATTACCTGCCGCTGGCCGCGAAATACTCGTGCTATTCTCGAACGCCCGCTGAAATTGCCGTGAGGATAATCGATGCCGCAACGAAGCGCTGGCCTGCTGATCTACAGGCGAACCGCCGGTGTGTTCGAATTCCTGCTGGTCCATCCCGGCGGACCGTTCTGGGCAAGGAAGGATGAAGGCGCCTGGTCGATCCCGAAGGGGCTGATCGGCGACAAGGAAGATGAGCTTCAGGCCGCCCGCCGCGAGGCCGAGGAAGAACTCGGCCTCGCCATCGACGGCGATTTCCAACCTGTCGGCAGCTACAAGCAGCCGGGTGGCAAGATCGTCATCGCCTGGAGCGTGGAAGCGAACGTCGACGCTGATGCGATCAAGAGCAACATGTTCACCTTGGAGTGGCCGCCGAAGTCAGGCACCACGAAGGAATTCCCAGAGGTGGACAGGGCCTGCTGGTTTTCACTTCCTGAAGCCGGCCTCAAGATCCTGAAGGGCCAGCGCGCCATCCTCGACGATTTTCTGGAGCGGCGGGGCGCCGATTAGAGCGTTTCACCGTTTCATGGAAACGGCGAAACGCTCTATCTCTTTGTTCTTACGCAATTCCGGACGGAAAACCGCTGCGCACTTTTCCTGGAATTGCTCTAGACGCTCGCCCTATTCGTCGGCGATCGCCTTCACCGCCGCCTGATGCCGGCGCAGCGCAGCCAGGAAGCCGGCGCGCGCGTCGGGTGGCTCGATGCCGCGCGGCTCATAGACATGGCGGGTGAGGAAGAAGCCAGTCAGCCGGAAGGCGTCTTCCAGCGCCGCAGCATCGGCGCGCAGGCCGGAGCCGCGCTGCAGGAAGGCAGGCAGCGCCAGCATCTTGTCGCGCCAGGGCTCGCCGGCGGCGCGCGAGACCGCGCGTCCGGATTTCGGCGAAACATACGCGAGATCCTGCCGCGTGCCGGTCGCCGCGCATTGGCTGAGATCGAGGCCGAAGCCGAGTTCATCCAGAATAAGCAGTTCGAAGCGCGCCACCAACTCGCCTGCGGCATCGGCGTCGTCGAGATGAGAGATCATCACGGCAAGAGCCTCGTAGAGGCCGCCATGGGCGTCGCGCTCGGGCAGAAGCCTGAGATGCGCGGCCATGGTCTGCAGGCCGTAAACCGCAATCGCGCTGTCCATCAGCCGCGCGGCGTTCATCTCGATCGCCTCGGCCTGGAAGACGCCGAGATGCTCGTCGAGCCGCGCCCGCCACAGAAGTTCGACGCGGTTGCCGGGCTGCAGCACCGGCTGCTGCTTGCGCGAGCGGCCGCCGCGCACGAGACCGAGATGGCGGCCATGCGCTCGCGTCATCACCTCGAGGATGGCGCTGGTTTCGCCATGCTTTCGGGTGCCGAGAATGATTCCCTCGTCGCGCCATTCCATGGGACCGAGCTTTTCACCTGTTGCGCGGCGAAATCAAGATTTTGGGGCACCGTCGGCGGTCTGTGCTGACATTCGTCAGCGTGACCGCTCATCACGTCCAGTGTTCGCGATCGGCGAGCACCTCATCGATCACCCGTCTGGACCTCTGGGCCTCGGCCTGGTTGGCGTCGTGACCGGCAGCGGTGATCAACGCCTTCCACAACGTCCAGCCGCGGCCGCGCGCCCAGGTCGCCTGATCGACGGCGATGCGATCGCGAAACGCCTCGCGGCTTTCGCCTTCGAAGAACGTCCAGGCGATCGCGAGATCGCAAGACGGGTCGCCGACGCCCGACGTACCGAAGTCGATGACGGCGCTCAAGCGGCCGTCTTCGACCAAGATATTGCCCGAGGCGACATCGCCATGGAACCAGACGGGCGACCCGTGCCAGGTTGCGGCAAGGGCCGCTTCCCAAACTGTGGTGGCCGCCTGCGTATCGATCTCGCCTTCGAGCGCGGCGATGGCCTGCCTCGCCTCGCCGTCATAGACGGTCGGCGGTCCGCCGCGATAAAAATTGTGCTGGCCCGGCGCCGGCCCGCCGGTTGGATCGATCCGCTTCAGGGCGACCAGGAAATCGGCGAGCGAGAGCGCGAACGCGCGAAGGTCGGCGATGCGCGCGGTCTTTGCCGTCTCGCCTTCGATCCAGCGGTATACGGACCAATGCCAGGGATAGCCCGTTGCCGGCTCGCCCATGGCCAGCGGCACCGGGATCGGCAGCGGCAAAAGCGGCGCGAGCTTGGGCAGCCAGCGATGCTCCTTCTCGACCTGCAGCGAATAGGGAACCGCGCTTGGCAGCCTGACCGTCATTTCGTCGCCGAGATGGAAGGTGCGGTTGTCCCAGCCGCCGGAAGCAACCGGTCTGATCGGCAGATGCCGCCATTCAGGGAACTGCGACTCGATCAGCCGGCGCACGAGATCGGTGTCGATATCTACCTTAGGATTGTGCATGCCGTTGTCCCAGATCGACGGGCGGCATTCCTAGAGGACATGCATCAGTGGGGAAACTCCAGTCCCATTTCGCGGTAGCGCTCGGGGTCGTCGCCCCAGTTCTCGCGTACCTTGACGAACAGGAAGAGGTGCACCTTCTGCTCGAGGATTTCAGCGATCTCGGTGCGCGCGGCCTGGCCGATGGCGCGGATCGTCTCGCCCTTGTGGCCGAGCACGATCTTCTTCTGGCTGTCGCGCTCGACATAGATGACCTGCTCGATGCGCACCGAGCCGTCCTTCTTCTCTTCCCACTTCTCGGTCTCGATATGGGAGGAATAGGGAAGCTCCTGATGCAGCCTGAGATACAGTTTCTCGCGTGTGATCTCGGCCGCGAGCTGGCGCATCGGCAGGTCCGAGATCTGGTCCTCCGGATAGTACCAGGGACCGGCGGGAAGCGTCTCGGCGAGATAGTCGAGCAAATCCTTGCAGCCGGAGCCGGTGAGCGCCGAAACCATGAAGGTGCGCTTGAACGGCACGCGTTCGTTCGCTGCCGCCGCCAGGGTCAGAAGCGTCTCCGGCTTGACGCGGTCGACCTTGTTGAGGACGAGCAGCATCGGCTGCTTAACGTCCTTCAGCCGGTCGAGTATGGCGTCCGCGTCGCCTCTGATGCCGCGCTCGGCATCGATCAACAGCACCACGACATCGGCATCCTTGGCGCCGCCCCAGGCGGTGGTGACCATCGCCGTGTCGAGACGCCGCTTCGGCTTGAAGATACCGGGCGTGTCGACGAAGACGATCTGCGCATTGTCATGCGTGGCGATGCCGCGCACGATCGCGCGCGTCGTCTGCACCTTGTGGGTGACGATGGAGACCTTGGCGCCGACCAGTTGATTGACCAGCGTCGACTTCCCGGCATTGGGCGCGCCGATCAGCGCGACGAAGCCGGAGCGCGTGGCTGGCGTTTCGGAAGTTTCGGTTCCGGTCATGCAGCGCTCCATACGCCTTCGCGCAGCAGCAGCGCCGCCGCTGCTGCCTGCTCCGCCTCGCGCTTGGAACGGCCGCTGCCGATCGCCGGCGCGAAGGAGCCGACCTTGACGCTGACGGTGAACAGCGGATCGTGGTCAGGGCCTTCGCGAGCGTCGATGCGGTAGGCCGGGACGGCGCCCGATGCGGCCTGATGCGCCCATTCCTGCAATTCGGTCTTGGCGTCGCGGCGGGCGGCACCGATCGCCTGCGAGCGCGGCTGCCAGTAGCGATGGATGAAAGCGCGCGCCGCCTCCAGGCCGCCGTCGAGATAGAGCACGGCAATCAGCGACTCCAGCGCATCGGCGCGCAGGTTGGTTCGCTTGCGGCCTTCAAGGTTGCGCACGTCGGAGCCGGCGCGGACCAGTTCCGGCAAGCCGATCTCCTCGGCGATCTCGGAGAGCGCTTCGGCATTGACCAGCGCGTTGAGGCGCAACGAGAGTTCGCCCTCGGCGGCCTCTGGAAAGGCCGCGAGCAACATGTCGGCCACGACGAGGCCGAGAACGCGGTCGCCCAGGAATTCGAAGCGTTCGTAGTCGACGCCGGCATGGGTCGAACGCGCGCTGGCATGGGTCAGCGCGCGCTGCAGACGCTGGCGGTCGGCGAAGACGTGGCCGGTGCGCTCGACAAGCGCTTCGGCGAGGGCAACGGCGGTCAAACGCTTGGTGGCCGCCATGACCTTAGTGGACGAGATGGAACAGGCGCCCGGCGCGCATCAGCGATGGCCACTTCCAGATTTCCAAGGGGCTTGCGCCATCGGCAATCGAGAAGAAGATGACGTTGGCACGGCCGACGAGGTTCTCGGCTGGCACGAAACCGACGGTGAAGCGGCTGTCGGAGGAGTTGTCGCGGTTGTCGCCCATCATGAAATAGTGGCCGGGCGGCACGTCGAACTCGCGCGTGTTGTCGCCGATCGAAGTGGGCGTCAGGTCGAGCGTGTCATAGGTGACGCCGTTGGGCAGCGTCTCGCGATAGACGTCGACGGGACGGTCGACCTCGGTGATATCGGGATTGTCGATCTGGCCGACCTTTTCGCGCGGCACGGCGGTGCCGTTGATGAAGAGCTGGCCGTCCTTGACCTGGATCTTGTCGCCGGGCAGGCCGACGACGCGCTTGATGTAATCGACGGACGGATCCGGCGGGAACTTGAACACCACCACGTCACCGCGCTTGGGCTCCGAGCCCCAGATGCGGCCTGAGAAAATGTTGGGTCCGAAGGGCAGCGAGTAGCGCGAATAGCCATAGGCCCATTTGGTGACGAACAGATAGTCGCCTTCGAGCAGCGTCGGCCGCATCGAGCCGGACGGGATGGAGAAGGGCTGGAACAGCAGCGTGCGGATCACGAGCGCGAGCAGCAGAGCCTGGATGATGACGGAGAAGGTTTCCCCAAGCCCGCCGGATTTCTTCTGCGATTTTTCAGCCACGCTCATGTCGTCCTCGATTGTGCGTTGGTTGGTATAGAGTCTCGGCGCGCGCTGGGCAACGTCATGCCGCCCGTGGTCAGATGGAATCAATGTGGCGCTTGTTCGGCGGGTACTGCCTCGATGATCACAAAGGCTTGAGCAAGCGGAAAATCGTCGGTGATGGTGAGGTGAATCAACGCGCGATGGCCCTTGGGCAGGATTTTCTCCAGCCTGGCGGCAGCGCCGCCGGTGAGCGCCATGGTCGGCGCGCCGCTGGGCAGATTGACCACGCCCATGTCGCGCCAGAACACGCCCTCGGCCATGCCGGTGCCCAGCGCCTTGGCGCAGGCCTCCTTGGCGGCGAAGCGCTTGGCGTAGGAAGCGGCACGGGCCGCGCGCTTCTCGGACTTCGCCTGCTCGACCTCGGTGTAGATACGCTGGATAAAGCGCTGGCCGTGCCGTTCCAGCGACTTCTCGATGCGTCTGATGTCGATCAGGTCGCTGCCGATGCCGATGATCATTCCGCGGGAACTTCCCGTCCGCCGCGCTTGGCCTTGTCGGCACGTTCGGCCATGCGTTTCTTCCGTTGCTCACGGAACACGGTCATACCCCAGCGGGTGATGCCGTAGAACACAAGGCCGAAGAGCAGTCCGAGCGGCACCGCGCCGATCAACATCGGCTCCAGGATGGGGTGCCACAGCTTGGCGAAGGAAAGCGTGTGCATCATTTCGCCGAGATGCTCGGGCGGCCCGTGCTTGGGCAGGCGCTCATGCAGGATGAGCTTGCCGGTTTCCCAGGACGCGCCCCAGAGCAGCGGGAAGGTCAGCGGATTGCCGAAGAAAACCGCGCCGAGCGCCGCAGCCACCAGATTGCCGGCGATCACCCAGCAGAGCACGGCGGCGATGACGAAGTGGAAGCCAAGCGGGAAGAAGGAGGCGAAAACGCCCGCCGCGACGCCGGCCGCGACGGAATGGGGCGTCGCCTTCAGCCGCAGGATGCGCTTGGAGAAATACTGAACGGAGCGCGAAAAGGAGCGGCGCGGCCACAGGTAAGTACGCACCCGCTCCAGGAGGCCATCAGGCTCTCGGCGTCGAAAAAGCACTCTGTTTCAGTTCCTGGTCCAACATACGCTCCCCTGCCATCGGGGTCGCGCCGACTTATCTTGCGCTTCGAGAGCGCAGGAAGGCAACAAAACTTTGATATAGCGATCGCCAAGCCACGGAACAACGAAACGCCGCCGCGATGGTCTGCCGCAGGCCGTAAGATGGTCTGCCGCAGGCCGTAAAAAGAGCGCCATTCTGGCAAAACTGAGGAGTGAACCGGGAGGCAGGGCCGATGATCATCCCACTTACCACTTTTCGAGTACGCTCGATCACGCTTCAATACATTGAAGTGTAACGATTTTTTGGCCTGTCGTGGAGCCGGATACCTATTTGGGGGTCCGCCGGCGATGATAAACGCGCTCAATACGATAACAGGGCAAAAGTGGTGGCGGCCAGGTGCAGCTGACGATGTTTGGCAGGCATTGGATTTGTGGAGCATCGTCGATTGCGAGGCGGGCACCGAGATAGTCCCAAAAGGAGATGCGGAGCTTTTGGCAGGTTTTGCTAAGGCAGAGGAAGGCATCGCGACAGGAGCGCCCAGCCTCTGAGCGGGTACCGCCGGAGATCTTGCGCCTGATCACCTGGCAGCGGATGTCATTTTCCGAGCCGTTGGTGTGAAGCGGGATCTCAGGCCGATCGAGAACGGTCAACAACTCGGCCTTGTTAGCATGCAGCCTGGTTAGCAGAAGATCAAGCATGGCAAAGCCGGCGCGGCGTTTGAAGATGCGGTCGAAACGGGCCAGCAACTGGGTCTTGCGGCGGCGTGAGGGTTGGCTGCGCGGCGACAAACAAAGGTGAGACCCAGCGTCAATCAGGATGAGACTCTGCGGCGGGGGTGTGACGTAGGGAGGGCGCAGTCCGACCGGAGTTGCACCCCCCGCCGCAGAGCAAATTTTCGGCGTCTGTGATCGCGGTCAGCCCGGCAGTTAGTGATTTTTCTGGATGGAGAATCACCTTTGTGCCGGGTCGCCAGGTAACCGATCATCAGACGAGGCTTTTATGAAGTACCGACAAAATCACTCTGTCGAAGTCGCCGCCGCGAAGGCGTCGATCAGCCGAGCGACAGCCTACCGCATCGAGCACGATCCCCGACTTCCCTGGCAGAAGAAGCAGCCCCCGCGGGTGCCGTCGCCTCGATCCGCTCGAGCATATCTTTGACGCCGAAGTCGCTCCGCTTCTCGAGGCCGCTCCTGGGATCCGGGCGGTCGCGGTTTGTGACGAGATGCTGCGGCGGCATCCGGAGTTGTCCGTAGGCATTCACCGCACGCTTGAGCAGCGCATCCGGTCATGGCGAGCCGTTCACGGTCAGGAACAGGAGGGATCTTCCGCCAGACCCATGAACCCGGCCGGCGGGGGCTTTCGGATTTTACCGACATGAGCAACCTCGGCGTGACGATCGCCGGTGAGCCGCTCGATCATCTGCTCTATCACTTCCGGCTCGTCTGGTCGGGCTTCGAGCACGCCCATGTCATCCTTGGCGGCGAGAGCTTCGTCGCTCTGGCGGAAGGTCTGCAGAACGCGCTGGGGTCGGTCGGCGGCGCGCCGCTCTATCATCGCAGCGACAGCCTATCGGCCGCCTTCCGCAACCTCGTTGCCGATGCCAAGGCCGATCTCACGCATCGCTATGAGGAACTGTGCGCCCGTTACCGAATGCCCCCGACCCGCAACCGCCGCGCAGCGCCGCTGGCGGCAATGGCCACGCCTTCACCTATCCGGCTGGGTGCTTCCTATATCCTGATGCTGACGGCGTTCCTGGTGGACAATGGACAGGTTCTACCGGGCTGGCGGGAGCTTCCCCACACTGCCCTGTGGTTTGAGCCAAGCGTGCTCGGGCTGCCGTTTTTGATCGATGTGCTGTTCAGGCATCTGCTGGTCGTTGATTACGACCAACTCCGCTGGCGACAGAATCCAAACTGAGGCAATACCCGTCTCCGTCTTTGCATGACGATCACTATCGCCCAAGGCCAGACGTCAACCAATCGCCGGTGGAACGCACATGTTCAGATTGTGAACAGGGAACCCCCATTTCGGCCCGTAGTCTCCGTGGCGATTCCGCAATTTTTACGGCTGAGTTGTCCGACTGCAGAGTTCACAGATATCTATCTATTGTGTTAACTTCTGTTTCTTCTCCATCTCGAAATACTCTTCAATTGCACGGTCATACTCCGCGCGATCTTCTCGGTTCATATTCCTGTATCCGTCTTCGTTTACCATAAAGCCAGTCTTTTCATACGCATATACAAAATGTTTAGGAGTACCGGCGACCAGCATAGCCTTCTTAATTGTCGACTTTATTTCTTCCTCGCTCAGTTGGATGGGAACATCAGAATTGTCAACAAAGAAGACTTGGTAATCTCGACTTTGTTCTCGGCCAAACTTCTTTATGAACGCTTTTCGCCGTTTCCGCAAAATCTTCTCCGCCGCAGAACTCAACCTTATTTTTCGAGACATCTTTTCCTCCTATCAAACTGGCTTCCCGACCGGAATCTCTACCAAACGTCGCGACGCTCAGGGCATTCATGTCTGAAATTGGGGATAGAGACACACGGGCCCGGCGGGCGGCGCGCCGACTTGAGCGGCCCCGCCACCATGTGAGTCGATCCATTCAAGCTGGTCCTGAGCCGAATTTGTCGAGGTCTCGTGGATAGTCGCTCTTGGTCTTCTCCTTGAGGCTCAGCGTCGCGAACTTATGGTCAAGCAGGGCGAACAGGTCCAAATCCCCCACCGCTCTCACCCTCCGCTTCCAATGTGGCCTTCTGAGGAGGATGACCTTTGTTGTCGTTAGCCGCGCGCGATTCTTCGAAATGCTATCGCGCAACCTGCCGGCCGAGCAGGCGGGCAATGGACAGGACAGCTCGTTCAGCCATGTCCCGTTCCGACATGTCGGCGCTGTCACTAACGCCTGTATTGCCGTTCGCAGGCTTGGCGTCGTCCACCATGGCGCACCTGTTCTTCCATGAAGATCAGGAGCATTGAGCGAAGGGATGATCAGCAAGTCAAGTCCAGCTGCCGCGCGGTCGTAGTGTAGCGTGCAAATACTTGAGCAATGCGCTGCGGCTGCAGCCCTCGCTTTTGGACGAGGCCCGGAAGGTGGCGGAAAGCGAAGGCGTGCCGCTCAACCAGCTCATCAACGTGGCTGTTGCCGAAAAGCTCTCGGCGCTGCGGACGGAAAGCTACTTTTGGGGAACGGGCTTCCCGTGCGGACATCCCCAAGGCGCACACAATCCTGAAGCGAGCCGGCAAAGGCAAAGCGCCGGTCAAGGGTGATGAACTTCCGGAGTAAGATGACTTTAGGGACGGAGCGGTCCTGCTCATTTCGGCAGCTGGTCTATTTCCCAAAACTGCGCCGAGCCCGCGGTGGCTTGTCAGGGACGCCCGAGGCGGCGAAACGGAACAGGGCCCAACTCTGCATGGCGGCAATCAATGAAAAGGACGCAAGCGAGCCTTTAGCACTATCAGTTCAGGCTCGGCTTCCGAAGAGCCCGCCTGAAGACAATCAAATACTTGAAACCAGAAGCGATATTCCGGCATATCGCCCTTGCAATTCGCCGCCAGGGCGCCCCAGGCGATCGCCGTTACTGCCAAATCGCCCACAACGCTCTTGCCGCGTCGGCGACTTCGATAACGGACCACTCGCCAAGCAACGCGGCACTATCGGCAGTCTCCCGGTGACAACGAGAATCGTCGATTATAATAGGCGATCCACCGGCTGGCTTTTTCATGCTGTGCCTCCATCCGCCTCGGCCCAGACGCGCAACCTTCTACCTTCCCGTTTTCGAGCCGGTTTCGATTGGAGCATCTCGCTTGCAAGCATCTGTTCAGGAACGAGCCTCTGGCCGATGCGAATGACATCATCGAGTGTCGAGCGGATCTGCGGCCAGGGAAACTCAATGCTGTCTTCGGAAACTTCTCCTTCCCTCAGCACGGCATCAAGCTTGGCTGCCACACCGGCAAGGGAAGCAGCGGGGGTCTCGGACAACATTTCAAGCATGTCTTCGGCCCGGTCGGCTGACTCCCGCTCGGCGTGCAGCGCGGCGGAATAGCCGATTTCCCTGTCGGCGGCATCCCAGCGCGCCTGATGAGCCGCAAAATCGGCTTCGGCCTTCGCGCGCGTTGCCTCATCTTCCGGGCAAAGATCGAGCACTTCCTGAAGCGCCCCGCGTGAATGCAGCGTCACGCTTTCACCGTCGCGCAGCCGGATGGTCGCACAAGGAAAGCCAACGGATTCGGCCAGTTTCCGCTCCAGGCGTTGCTGCTGACGGCAAAGCCGCTCAGCCTGCTGATGGGCCGCCTGCCATTTGCGCCACACTGCCACCGCGGGATCGGTGGGTTCGTCCTTCTCTAATCGTTGCGGGCAGCCGCTGTTGGCTGCCATGCCGCCATTGCAATTGCCGTTCCCGTAAGTACCCTCCTGCGGGTGACGAGAGGCAAAGTCGTGGTATTGTCGGAATCACCCATGATCCGAGCTCCCAATAGCTAGGGTTGTGATCAGGCTGCTGGGTGGTCGTAACACCATCAGCAGCCGCTTTTAAGCCAGCCTATAATCGTATCAGGGATACGATAATTCGACCGAAAGCCCGGATCAACAAAAATCGTATCAATGTTACGAAATGAATGTCGTTCAATGTAAAATGGCGCGTGTGGCGCTCGGCTGGGGAACCAGAGACTTGGCTCGTAACGCAGGCGTCTCACCTGATACCATTGCCCGTTTTGAGCGAGGCGAAGAACTTAAAACGTCAACCGTTGCGACGATTCGGGCCACGTTTGAGGCAGCTGGAATCGAATTTATCCCAGAAAATGGAGGTGGACCTGGCGTCCGGCTATCCCGTCGGCTGGACGGCAAATGATGCCTAGCAGTAGTTACTGCTCCTTTGACCCATGGCACAGATTTGCTGTAATTGACTCTGAGTGCCTTCATCTGAGAACGGCACGAGTGCATACACAATCTCCATTCGATAGGCTTTGCGCTATGCAGCTTGGTCTGAATTGACCGAAAAGAAGGCTATGCCAGATACTCGCTGACCTCGACCAGATTGTCGTCGGGATCGCGGAAATAGACCGACATCATCCTGCCGCAGGCGCCGATGCGCTCGACCGGACCGACTTCGATCGCCACGCTGTTGGCCTCGAGGCCGGCGCGGATATCGGAAAGAGACACCGCCGCGACGAGGCAGAAATCGCCGGAGCCCGGCGTCGGCGCCTTCGCCTTCGGCTCGAAGGTGCGGCCGACCTCGTGAAGGTTGATCTTCTGCGATCCGAAGAGAAGCGCGGTCGGCCGGTTCGGTTCATCCAGCCGCCGCATGCCGAGCACGCGCTGGTAGAAATCGCAGGCCGCTTCGACCGAGCGGACCGTCAGCACGAAATGATCGATGCCGGCGATCATCTTGGACCTCAAATGTTCCGGCTGCCGGGTTTGACGGCTGGGATGGCGGCAAGCTCCGGCGGCAGGCGGTCCGGCGGATAGGCCGGCACTTCATATTCGGCAAGTGCGATCAGCGGCACGCCGACATCGGTCTTGCCGGCCGAGCGGTCGATGATGCAGGCGGCGGCCACCACCTCGGCGCCCAGCTCGCGCAAGCAGTCGATGGTCTCGCGGATGGAAAGACCTGTGGTGACGATGTCCTCGACGATGACAACCCGCGATCCCTTGTCGATCTCGAAGCGGCGCAGCTTGAACTCGCCCCCTTCCCGCTCGACCCAGATCGCCGGCGCACCGAGATGGCGCGAGGTCTCGTAAGCCGGGATCAGGCCGCCGATCGCCGGACCGACGATATAGTCGATCCTGCCCGGCACCGCTTTGCGGATCTTCTCTGCCAGCGCCTTGCACAAGCGCTCGGTCTTGTCGGCATGCATGAAGACGCGCGCCTTCTGCAGGAAGATTGGACTGCGCAGTCCAGACGTCAGGATGAAATGGCCTTCGAGAACCGCGCCGGCCTCGCGGAAAATGCCCAACACTTCGTCGGTATTCATCTCGTTCCCCAGTGACAGATCGTAAACTAGCCGTTCACGCGACGCGCATCGCTGACGCTCGAATTGTCCTTGAGCTGCGACAGCAGCCGGTTGAGGTGCTTCAGGTCCCAGACCTCGAGGTCGATCAGCATCTCGGTGAAATCGGGCGCGGTGCGCACCATCGACAGCGTGTGGATGTTGGCATCGTTGGACGCGACGACCTGCGCTATGTCGGCGAGCGATCCCGGCGCATTGATGGCGGTGACCGAGATACGGGCCGGAAAGCGCTCCTTGGTGCGCTCGTCGATGTCCCAGCGCACGTCGATCCAGCGCTCGGGCTGGTCGTCGAAGGCCTGCAGGGCCGGCGACTGGATCGGATAGATGGTGATGCCGGTTCCCGGCTGGATGATACCGACGATGCGGTCGCCTGGCACCGCCCCTTCCGGCGCGAAGCGCACCGGCAGGTCGCCGCGCACGCCGCGGATGGGCACC
>NZ_JHQR01000305.1 GCF_014843825.1 Mesorhizobium silamurunense | reverse complement strand
CCGCCGGCATCGAGGTGCTGGTCGGCGACCCCGGCCGCGCCTGGCTGCCCGGGCCGCGGCTTCGCCTGCTTGGCGAGTATCAGGTGCCTGATGTCGGCGGCGGCGCGCCGAAGCCGAGCGGAGTGTTTGCCTTTGTGCCCAACAATCGCTGAGGCCAAGTTCAAAACCGATCGCTGACCGATTTTCGACCCTTTGCAGACGGAGCTGCCGGAGCTATTGTCCGGCGGCGGGATCAAAGGCTGTAAAGCGTCCGGATAAATGGCGCATCGCCTTGCCGTACAAAGTCTCAACCTTCGTAGTCGATTGACATAGCAGCTTTGCGAGCTGCGCTTGAGCTTGATCAACACGCCTGCACACATAGACCCAGAACTGTTTTCCAAGTTTCGTTTGCCCAGTCGAGGTTCCGGCAATCCCGACCCTATGACCAACCCTGTCTGGACATGGGCAGTTGAGCGCCGTCTCACCGGCCACCGTTTGAATAAAGCGTTCGGCGGCCCATATTCCAAGGATGTAGGGCCGTGCTGGAGCTTCCACCGTTACGGTCGCACTGAAACAAACCTGCCAGACGGTCGCCTTGTCAGGATCGGCGGCGAATATGAAGATTGGTACGACCCAGATTTTTACATCTACAATGATGTGATTGTGACTGATGCCGCGGGTCGCACCGAGATTTTCGGTTACTCGGATAAGGTCTTTCCACCCACCGATTTCCACACGGCAAATCTCGTTGACGACCGTATAATTATAATCGGGAACCTGTCTTATCCGTTTGTTCGGGCACACAAGGTGCAAGTGCTCGCATTGGACCCGACAAGCTATCGCATGGACCGCTTCGACACGACCGGCGAGGCTCCGCCATGGATTCACAACCACTCTGCGGAACTGGTGGAAAATGGTGGCGCGATCCTGGTTCGCGGCGGGCTCTTGTGTGGGCCGCAGTGGCCTGCATTGATCGAAAACATCGACGATTGGCGCCTAGACATCCAAACGGGCTACTGGGAACGCCTGACCAGGCGTCTCTGGCCGCGATTTGCATTCGTTCGCGCCGATGGCATGCCTAATCATCTCTATTGGCTGCGCAGGCTTCTTGAGGATCGTGTCAGCGGCAGGAGCGAGGACAAACGCGGTTTTCGAGCCGAACGCCTTCGCGATCTCGGTGCCAACCCGCGACTGGATTTGCTCGAGACGTTGTACACGCCCGACATACCTCACTCGAAGATTACGGACGAGCATCGTGTCCATCGCCTGTGCGTCGAGGGCGGCACCGTGCGCTATGTTGAGGGAAGTGGCGACATAAAGCTCACGGTGGAAGGTATCCTTCCCAGTCAGACGGTGGAGATAATCCGTTTGGACCTGCTGACCAAACTGGAGGCCATTGAGAATGCGACGATCGACTGTACCCGCATGGCAGTCCGATAGTTCCGAGGCGTCCAGTGCCGTTGGTCCTTAGATTGTCTCCTTAACCCGCGCCGACAGGAAATCCGGCAGGTCGGCGACCGAGTCCAGGATGACGTCGGCCATCGGCGACAGCGAGTCGCGCGTGCCGGTACCGGAAAGCACGCCGATCGCCAGTCCGCAGCCGCCGGCGCGCGCCATTTCGAGATCGTGGCGATTGTCGCCGACCATGGCGATCTCGCCGGGCTTCAGCCCCGTCAGATCGCAGAACGCGACGACGGTATCGGGCGCCGGCTTCGGGTTCGCCACCGCATCATAGCCGAAGGCGGCGTCGAAGAGCTGCGCGACACCGAGCGTGGCGAGCGTCTTCTCGGCGCCGCTGGTGGAATCGTTGGTGGCGACGCCCAGCCGGAAGGATCGCTTGTGCAGGGCCCGCAGCGACTCGACGATGCCGGGCAGCGCGACCGCCATAGCCGAGCCCTGCACCGAGGTGATCTCGTTGAAGCGGGAGACGGCCAGCATCTGGTCCTCGTCTGACAGGCGCGGGAACCAGAGCTCGACGACATCCATATTCGAGCCGGAAGCAAAGATCGAATCGGGCTTGAAGCGCTTGCTGGCGAAATCGAAACCCGCCGCAGCGAGCAACCTGTCCGCCTTCCAGCGATCGCCCTCGGCGGCGTCCATGGCCATGAAATCGGCAATGCCGAGCCATGTTGCGTTAAAGTCGACAAGCGTGCCGTCCTTGTCGAACAGAATGCCCTTGATATCCGCCAAACCTTTTACTCCGCGCCGCGCAATTGGTGGATATGAGCCACCAATCCGGCAGTCGAGGCGTCGCGTTTTGCGGCAGTCTCCTTGCCTTCCACGACAGGCAGCAGGCCTGTCGCCAATTCCTTGCCGAGTTCGACACCCCATTGGTCGAACGAGTTGATGTTGAACAGCGTGCCCTCGACGAAGACGCGGTGCTCGTAGAGCGCGATCAGGCGACCGAGCGTGCGCGGATCGAGCTTCCGATAGAGGATGGTGAGCGAGGGACGGTTGCCCGAGAAGACACGGTGCGGCGCGATGCGGTCGACATCGGCCGGCTTCATGCCCTTGGCCAGCATCTGCGAGCGCGCCTCTTCCAGCGTGCGGCCCTTCATGAAGGCCTCCGACTGCGCCAGGCAGTTGGCAAGCAGGAGGTCGTGGTGGTTCTTCAACTCGGGTTCATGGCCTATCGCGGCGGCGAGAAACTCCACCGGGATGACATCGGTGCCCTGGTGCAAAAGCTGGAAGAAAGCATGCTGGCCGTTGGTGCCGGGCTCGCCCCAGACCAGCGGGCCGGTTGGCGTGGTCACCACGCCGCCGTCCAGGGTCACGCTCTTGCCGTTCGATTCCATGTCGAGCTGCTGCAGATAGGCCGGCAGGCGCGACAGGCGCTGATCGTAGGGAATGACGGCGCGTGCCGGATATTTGCAGACGACCCGGTGCCACCAGCCGATCAGCCCCAGCAATGCCGGCAGGTTCTTCTGCAGGGGTGCTGAGCGGAAATGCTCGTCCATCTCATGCGCGCCGTCGAGGAAGGCGCGGAAGTTGCGTGGGCCGATGGCGATCATCACCGGCAGGCCGATGGCGCTCCAGACCGAGTAGCGGCCGCCGACCCAGTCCCAGAAGCCGAAGACCCTGTCCTTTTCGATACCAAACTTCGCCACCAAATCGAGCGCGGTCGAGACGGCGGCGAAATGCTTGCCGATTGCCTCCTTGCCCAGCGCCTTTTCCACCCATTTGCGCGCCGTCTCGGCATTGGTCATCGTCTCGACCGTAGTGAAGGTCTTGGAAGCGACGATGAACAGCGTCGTCTCGGGCGAAAGACCCTTCAGCGTGTCGTGGATGTGGGCACCGTCGACATTGGAGACGTAGTGCGCGCGCGGCCCGTCATGATAGGGCGCCAGCGCCAGCGTCACCATCGCCGGTCCGAGATCCGAGCCGCCGATGCCGATGTTGACGATGTCGGTGATCTTCTTGCCGGTGGCGCCGGCCGCCTTGCCCGAGCGGATGGCATCGGCGAAGACGCCCATGGCGTCGAGCACCGCAATCACCTCGGCCTTGGTGTCCTGGCCATCGACCACGACACCCTTGCCGGTCAGGTTGCGCAGCGCCGTGTGCAGCACGGCGCGGTCTTCGGTGACGTTGATTTTCCTGCCTTCGAACATCGCGGTGCGACGTCCCGCGAGATCGGCGGCGCCGGCGAGCTTCTCCAGCATTGCCATGGTGTCGGCGTCGACCGCGCATTTCGACCAGTCGAGCAGAAGATCGCCACCGGTGGCGGAAAACCTTTCGAAGCGCTTGGGATCGGCGGCGAAGGCCTCGCGCATGGTGCCCTTTGCTGCCGCGCGCTGATCACGCAACGCGGCAAGTTGCTTGTCGAAGGCTGACTGATCCACTGGCGGGCTCCTGGCGGGTTTTTAGACCATTTTAACAGGCCGGATGTTTCCGGCGCGTGTCGGCGCGTCATTCTATTGAGCCGATTTCGATTTATTCAAGCGCGGCGATGCCGCAGCGCATCACGCTTTGATGATGCGCTGCAATACAGTTTCGGGGGGCGATGGATCACTTTCGTGACCAATGGATCACTGGCATAAATCCCAGCGATCAGAAAAATTGATTGGCGCAACCCCTTGTGCCACCCCTACACTCGACTGGTCCAGCCAAGTGAAAACAGCTGGCCATCCGAGGAAGATTTCCCATGCCACAGCGCAATGACACGGCCATATGGTCCGGCCTGTTCCGGATTTCGGCCGAATCCGGACAAACCCTCCAGGCTCAGATCCGCCAGGCGATCGTCGCAGCCATCCTCGACCGACAAATCGCCGCTTCGATGCCGCTGCCGTCCTGCCGGATTCTGGCGGAAAAACTCGGGGTTGCCCGCGGCACGGTGGTGCTTGCCTTCCAGCAGCTGGTCGACCAAGGCTTCCTGGTGGCACGCGAGCGGCGCGGCCATTTCGTCAACCCTGACGTGCTGGCCACACCCGCCAAGCCGCACCAGAAGGCGCCCGACCAGCAGAACGAGATCGACTGGAAGGCACGCCGGCAGATCGCCGCCAGCGACATGCCGCCGCCGGCCAAGCACGACAACTGGATCAAGTCCTCCTATCCCTTCGTCTATGGCCAGTTCGACCCGGCGCTGTTCCCGACCGCCGAATGGCGCGAGTGCAACCGCATGGCGCTCGCGGTGTTGGAGATCCGCAACTGGGCGTCCGACATGGTGGACCGCGACGATCCGCTGCTGATCGAGCAGATCCAGGCCCGGCTTTTGCCGCGCCGCGGCATCTTCGCCAATCCGGACGAGATCATCGTGACGCTGGGCGCGCAGAACGCGCTCTACATGCTCGCCTCGCTGCTGATGACCAAGGGCTCCAAGGTGGCGATGGAAGACCCCGGCTATCCGGATGCCCGCTCGATCTTCCGGCTGGCCGGCGCCGATATCCAGCCGGTTCCGGTCGACCAGTCGGGCATCGTGACCTCGGCAATCCCGAGCGATTCCGGCTTTGTCTTCGTTACCCCCAGCCACCATTGCCCGACGATGGTGCCGCTGTCGGCGGAGCGGCGGCAGGATCTTCTGGCGCGGGCCAATCGCAACAATCAGATCATCATCGAGGACGGCTATGACAGCCAGCTTCTCGACGAGGCGCCGCAGCAGGCGCTGAAGAGCCTCGACCGCTCCGGCCGCGTCGTCTATGTCGGCTCGATGTCGAAGACGCTGGCTCCGGGCTTGCGGCTTGGCTATATCGTGGCCTCGGCCGGGCTGATCGCCGAGCTTCGCGCGCTCCGCCGCTTCATGCTGAGACACCCGCCGGCGAACAACCAGCGCGCGGTGGCGCTGTTCCTGTCGCTCGGCCATCACGAGGCGCTGGTGCGCAGGCTCTCCGCCGCCTTCGACGAGCGGCGCAAGCGTCTGGTCCATGCGATTTCCGCTTTCCTGCCGGAGTGGCGCTCGACCGACTCGGCGGGCGGCACATCGCTCTGGCTGGAAGGGCCGCGCGGCACCGATTCACGAGGGCTTGCCGAAGCGGCCGCGTCGCGAAGCGTCATCATCGAACCCGGCGACCGGTTCTTCGACCGCAGCGAAAAGCCCTCTCGTTTCATGCGTTTGGGCATCTCCTCGATCTCGCTGCAGCACATCGAGCCCGGCATCCGCGAGCTCGCCACCGCAGCCGGCCGCAGGCCCGCAGCAGCCTGACCGCCGACGGATCATGAAAGGGAGCCGGCCCGCGCCGGCTCCCTTTTGCTTTGGCACCACCTCTCTCCCTGCTTTAGCACCCTGGCATATTCGACGGGACAGACTGGCTCATAGGCTGTACCAATGCCGGCGGCATAGTCGAGGCACAAAGGGGACGAGGCAGGCCGATGGTGGACCAACCGCCACGCATCCTGCCCCTGAAAAGCTAAAGGTGGAGTGCTTTCCATGTCAGTGGCTCTTGAGAAGCAGGAAGCGTCGTCGGACCAGCGTTCGCGGCGGTCCGGCGGGCGCGAAGCGCGCCGCGCGATGCGGGCGGCGCCGCTCGCGGACGACATCCGTCCGGTGCGGCCAGGCCTCGAAGGCGGCAGCTACGGGCCATTGAGCCAGGACGACCGCGAGCGCATCCATGAGGCGGTGCTGACGCTTCTGGAGACGGTCGGCTTCGCCAATGCCATCCCCTCCTGCATCGAGGCGCTGACCAGGATCGGCGGTACCTATGGCGACGACGGGCGCATCCGCCTGCCGCGGGCGCTGGTGCTCGACACGATCAAGAAGGCCGCGCGCCACTTCACGCTCTACGGCCAGGACGCCAAGCACGACATGCTGATCCAGGGCAAGCGCGTGCATTACGGCACGGCGGGCGCCGCGGTGCATCTGGTCGATGTCGAGAAGCGCGAATACCGCGAATCGCAGCTGCAGGACATCTACGACGCCGCCCGCCTGGTCGATGGGCTCGACAACATCCATTTCTTCCAGCGCACCATGGTGCCGCGCGACATTCCCGATCCGCTCGAGATGGACTTCAACACGCTCTATGCCTGCGTGATGGGGACATCGAAGCATGTCGGCACCTCGTTCACCGTGCGCGAGAACGTCAAGCCGGCGCTGGATATGCTCTATGCGATCGCCGGCGGCGAGGAGAATTTCCGGGCGCGGCCTTTCGTGTCCAACTCGAACTGCTTCGTCGTGCCGCCGATGAAGTTCGCCGAGGACGCCTGCGGCGTGCTCGAAGCCTGCGTCGAGGGCGGCATTCCGATCCTGCTCTTGTCGGCCGGCCAGGCCGGCGCCACGGCTCCCGCCGCGATTGCCGGCGCCGTCGTGCAGGCGGTGGCCGAAGTGCTGATGGGCCTCGTCTACGTCAACGCGATAAAACCCGGCCATCCGGCGATCTTCGGCACCTGGCCGTTCGTCTCCGACCTCAGGACCGGCGCCATGTCCGGCGGCTCGGCAGAGCAGGCGGTGCTGACCGCGGCTTGCGCGCAGATGGCGCAATATTACGACCTGCCGGGCGGCTCGGCCGCCGGCATGACGGACTCGAAGCTGCCCGACATCCAGTCCGGTTACGAGAAGGGCATCACCAATGTGATGGCGGGTCTGTCCGGCCTCAACCTGGTCTATGAATCGGCCGGCATGCATGCTTCGCTGCTCGGCTTCTGCCTCGAGAGCCTGATCATCGACAACGACATGCTCGGCCACTGCCTGCGCTGCGTGCGTGGCATCGAGGTCACCGACGATGCGCTGTCGATCGACACCATCGCCGACGTCTGCCTCAAAGGACCGGGCCACTATCTCGGCAATGAGCAGACGCTGAAGCTGATGCAGACCGAATATTTCTATCCCGCTGTCGGCGACCGCTTCTCGCCGAAGGAGTGGAACGAGAAAGGCCGGCCCGACATATTGCAGCGGGCGATCGCCGAGAAGAAGCGCGTGCTGGCCGAACGCTTCCCGCGGCACGTATCGCGGCTCGTCGACGACAAGCTGCGCGCCCGTTTCGGCGAGATGATCAAGCTGCCGCGCAACAAGATGGGCGGCTAATATTCAGGTGAGGCCGGTCTGCAAACGTCATTTTTCTGCGCTTCCGGTGCTCACGTACTTCAAGTACGCTCCGCTCCGGTTCTCGGAAAATACCGTTTTCGACTCGCCCTGACCTGAATCTCAAGCATCCTACTCCGCGCTCAGTCCGTAGCGCTCGACGACTTCGGCGTTGATCAGCTTGGCGTGCAGCGTCATCAGCACGATCTGCGCATCAAAGCTGTCGCCGGCTTCGAGCGCGGCCTCGATGCGGCGCTCGGCTTCCAGCGTCAGCTCCCTGCCATTGGCTTGCTCGAAGGTTTCAGGCCCGGCGATGCAATAGCCGCAGAGTTGCGCCACCGACGCATAGGCCTCGGGCGGCGGCTCGTCCGGCCAGCAGTCGTTCATCAGGTTGACGATGGTAAGTTTCACGCCCTCGGGCACCAGCGCCGGATGCAGATCGGCCTGGCGCAGCGCGTCGTCCAGTTGGCGCAGCTCGCCCGAGCGGCCAAACATGCCGAGGAAGCCGAGGGAAGAGCGCCGCTTGGCCATGATGGTCCTGTGTCCTCAACCAGCCGGTATAGGGCCTATCTGGATGCGCCGTGCGGCTGAAACAAGGGCATAAGAAAGGGCGGCCCGCGCTTCGCGAGCCGCCCTTTGATTCCCGAAGCAAGAGCTCAGTGATTGTCGCGCGGCACACCGCTGGTGTGGGCGACGTCCTGGTACTTAACCGCCGGCTTCAGCACCATGCCGGCCGAGAACTGGTCGACCATGCCGCGCTGGATCTCCTGCCACGGCGTCTGATGCTTGGGATAGTGATAGCCGCCGTTGCCCTGCAGTTCGGCCCGCCGCCTGGCGATCTCCTCGTCGCTGACAAGGATGTTGGCCGTGCCCTTCCTGAGGTCGATGCGGACGCGGTCGCCGGTCTTGAGCAGCGCCAGGCCACCGCCGATTGCGGCTTCCGGCGAAGCGTTGAGGATCGACGGCGAGCCGGACGTGCCGGACTGACGGCCGTCGCCGATGCAGGCCAGCGAATGGATGCCCTTCTTGATGAGGTAGGCCGGCGGCTGCATGTTGACCACCTCGGCGCCGCCCGGATAACCGACCGGGCCGGCGCCGCGCATGAACAGGATCGTGTGCTCGTCGATGCCTTGCGCCGGATCGTCGATGCGGGCGTGGTATTCCTCCGGACCGTCGAAGACCATGGCGTTGCCCTCGAAAGCTTCCGGATCGTTCGGATTGGAGAGGTAGCGCTCGCGGAATTCGGGCGAGATACCGCTGGTCTTCATGATAGCGGAATCGAACAGATTGCCCTTGAGGTTGATGAAGCCGGCATTGGCCTTGAGCGGCTCGTCGAGGCTGCGGATCACTTCGCGATTCTCGTTGGCGGCATCGCGGCAGTTTTCGCCCATCGTCTTGCCGTTGACGGTGATCGCGTCGGGATGCGGGAGCACGCCGCCCTTCATCAGCTCGGCGACAACCGCCGGCACGCCGCCGGCGTGGTGATAGTCCTCGCCGAGATACTCGCCTGTCGGCTGCAGATTGACCAGGAGCGGTACGTTGAGGCCGACATTCTGCCAGTCGTCATTGTCGAGCGGCACGCCGAGATGACGGGCAATGGCGTTGAGGTGGATCGGTGCGTTGGTCGAGCCGCCGATCGCCGAATTGACGACGATGGCGTTCTCGAAGGCCTTGCGGGTCATGATGTCGGAGGGCTTCAGGTCCTCATGCACCATGTCGACGATGCGCTTGCCCGTCTCGTAGGCGATCTGGCCGCGCTCGCGATAGGGCGCGGGTATGGCGGCCGAGCCCGGCAGCTGCATGCCGAGCGCCTCGGCCAGCGAATTCATGGTGGTGGCGGTGCCCATGGTGTTGCAATAGCCGGTCGACGGCGCCGAGGACGCAACGATGTCCATGAACTCGTCATAGTCGATCTCGCCGGCCGACAGGCGCTGGCGCGACTCCCAGACGATGGTGCCGGAACCCGTGCGCTTGCCCTTGTGCCAGCCATTGAGCATCGGGCCGACCGAAAGCGCGATCGCCGGAATGTTGACGGTGGCCGCCGCCATCAGCAACGCAGGCGTGGTCTTGTCGCAGCCGATGGTGAGCACCACGCCGTCGAGCGGATAGCCGTAGAGCACCTCGACAAGGCTGAGATAGGCGAGGTTGCGGTCGAGCGCGGCGGTCGGGCGCTTGCCGGTTTCCTGGATCGGATGGCACGGGAACTCGAACGGAATGCCGCCCATCGACACGATGCCTTCGCGCACGCGCTTGGCGAGCTCGAGGTGGTGCCGGTTGCAGGGCGAAAGGTCGGAGCCCGTCTGGGCGATGCCGATCAGCGGCTTGCCCGACATCAGCTCGGCGCGCGTCAGCCCGTAATTGAGGTAACGCTCGAGATAGAGCGCCGTCATGCCCGGATTGTCGGGATTGTCGAACCACTCCTGCGAGCGAAATTTCTTCTTCTTGGTGGGGGCGCCTGCCATGGTGGTCTCCGTATTTGTATGACAAATCGATATGACAACGCGCGGAAGCAGGCAAGAGGTTCAAGCGCCGCGACCCCGCACTTTGGTGCGATAGACAGATAAAGGGCCGCGCGCTAGGACCAATCGACATCGGCAATCGGGAGGTCTTGATGGCTTTGATGATCGAAGGCGAGGAGCGGATCGCCGCACCCGTCGCGAAAGTGTGGGAAGCGCTCAACGATCCGGACATCCTCAAGCAGGCGATCCCCGGCTGCCAGAGCCTGGAAAAGAAATCGGACACCGAGATGACCGCGACGGTGGTGCTCAAGATCGGGCCGATCAAGGCGACTTTCAACGGCGAAGTGACGCTGAAGAACCTCAAGCCGCCGCATTCCTATACGATCCAGGGCGAAGGCAAAGGTGGCGTCGCCGGCTTCGCCAAGGGCGGCGCCGATGTGACGCTGACCGCCGACGGTGCGGACACGACGGTGCTCAAATACGCCGCCAAGGCGGATGTCGGCGGCAAGATCGCACAGCTCGGCAGCCGGCTGATCCAATCGACTTCGAAGAAGCTGGCCGGTCAGTTTTTTTCGACTTTTGGCGAGAAAGTCAGCGGTTAGCCCCGACGCAGGCGGTCACTCGAATACGATCGAGGGCACGGCGGCTTCTGCCGCGCCGCGTTCCTCCTGGACTCTTTCCCAAACCTTTTTGGCGATGTCGCGATAGATCTTCGCCTCGGCGCCGTCCGGCTTGGATGCGACCACCGGTGCGCCGGCGTCCGAGCTTTCGCGGATGCCCATTTCGAGTGGCACCTCGCCAAGGAAGGTGACGCCAAGCCGCTCGGCCTCGCGGCGGGCGCCGCCATGGCCGAAGATGTCGTAGCGCTTCCCGGTGTCGGGGGCGAGGAAATAGCTCATGTTCTCGACGATGCCGAGCAGCGGCACGTCGACTTTCTTGAACATGTTGAGGCCCTTGCGGGCATCGATCAGCGCGAGGTCCTGCGGCGTCGAGACGATGACGGCGCCGGCAAGCGGCACCTGCTGGGCCATGGTAAGCTGGGCGTCGCCGGTGCCGGGCGGCATATCGACCACCAGCACGTCGAGCGGTCCCCACTCCACTTCGCGCAGCATCTGGGTGAGCGCCGACATCACCATCGGGCCGCGCCAGATCATCGGCGTCTCCTCGTCGACGAGGAAGCCCATCGACATCACCTTCAGGCCGTAATTCTGCATCGGCTTCAGGACCTTGCCGTCGACGGTCTGGGGCCGGCCATGGATGTTGAGCAGCCTCGGCATCGACGGCCCGTAGATATCGGCGTCGAGCACGCCGACGTTCAATCCATTGGCGGCCAGCCCGAGGGCCAGGTTCACGGCGGTCGTCGACTTGCCGACGCCGCCCTTGCCGGAAGCCACCGCGATGATCGCGTCGATGCCGGGCACGCCGCGCTTGCCGTGGCTGTGTGAGGCAGGCGCCTGCGGGGCGGCACGCT
>NZ_JHQR01000304.1 GCF_014843825.1 Mesorhizobium silamurunense | reverse complement strand
CAAGCGCCCGCTCCAGCCGCCGCGCCGCCTCTGTCGTTGCCGGGCGCGCCATGCCGACGGGGCCGGCAAGCGCCACGCGCAATTCGTCGCGTGTTCTGAGATCGGACATCACGCGCGCCGCCACCTCGGGACGGGCGGACAGGAACGCTTCCACCTCGATGCGGCGAGCGACGTCGAGCTGATCGTCGACATAGGCGTCGAGATCGGCATCGGTGACGGGATCGACGACAGCGGTCATGATTCACCTCCCACGATCCTCAAGTGATTTTTGCCGCGCGCCGGAGCGCCCTCGTCCATCTCGCGCAGCGCCGCACGCGCGCGGCCGATGCGTGACATCAGGGTTCCAAGCGGCACGCCACTCACTTCGGCGGCCTGCTGATAGGAAAGCCCTTCGATGGCGACGAGATGCAGGGCGGAGCGCTGCTCTTCCGGCAGCGAGAGAAAAGCTTCGCGCACCTGCGAAAGGCGGACCGCGTGGTCCTGAGATGCCGCCACGCTTAGATCGGCGAGACGGCCGGCCTGCTCGATGCGCGCCGCTTCGGAACGGCGCGAGCGCATGCGGTCGATGAAGATGTTGTGCACGATCGCCAGAAGCCAGGCGCGCAGGTTGCCGCCCGAGCGAAAGGTGCCGCGCCGCTCGTAAGCGCGCACCAGCGCATCGTGGACCAAATCCTCGGCATCGGCGCTGTCGCGCGTCAGCGAGCGCGCGTAGCGCCGCAGCGACCCCAGCTGCCCGACGATATCGAAGCGTGCCATCGACCGTTTCATGCCCTGTTTACGGAGCATGTGGGGATTTTAATCCCGGCCTGCCGTTTCTTTTGCGCTCCGACGGACATTGCCTCGCAAAGGCGAGCGGGCATCCGGAGGAAACCGCTGGCGAAGCGCGGCCGATTTGCGTATCACTCCGCCGCGATTGGAGCCCTATCGATGTTCGAAACCCTGCAGCCTGCGCCCGCCGACAAAATCCTTGCCTTGATCGGCCTCTATCGCGCCGACACGCGCCCCGGCAAGGTCGATCTCGGCGTCGGTGTCTATAAGGACCGCGACGGCAGGACGCCGGTGATGCGCGCCGTGCGCGAGGCCGAGAAGCGGCTGCTCGCCAGCCAGGACACCAAGACTTATCTCGGCCTTGCCGGCGATATCGGCTTCAACGCCGCGATGATCAAGCTTGCCTTCGGCGAGAGGGCCGACCTTTCGCGCATCCGCGCCGCGCAAGCGCCGGGCGGATCGGGTGCGCTCAGGCTGGTGGCGGAGCTTCTGCAGCGCACGCGCGCCGGCGCGACGGTATGGCTGTCCAATCCGACCTGGCCCAACCATCTTCCGGTGATGCGTGCCGCCGGCTTACAAGTGCGCGACTATCCCTATTTCGACGCAGCCTCCGGCGCCGTCCGTTTCGACGACATGCTGACGGCGCTGAAGACCGCGAACAGCGGCGATGTCGTGCTGCTGCATGGCTGCTGCCATAACCCGACCGGCGCCAATCTGGATGCCGCGCAATGGGCCAAGGTCGCCGGCGTGCTGGTGGAGCGCGGTCTGTTGCCCTTCGTCGACATCGCCTATCAGGGTTTTGGCGAAGGCCTCGACGCCGACGCTGCCGGCTTGCGGCTGCTCGCCGACAAGGTGCCGGAGATGGTCGTCGCCTCGAGCTGCTCGAAGAATTTTGCCGTCTATCGCGACCGCGTCGGTGCCGCGATGATCATGGCCAACGATGGCGCGCAGGCGGATGTGGCGATGAGCCAGATGCTGGCCGCGGCGCGTGCCCTTTATTCGATGCCGCCGGACCATGGCGCGGCGGCGGTGCGCATGGTGCTTGAAGACGCCGACTTGAAGAAGGATTGGGAAACCGAGCTCGAGGAGATGCGGCTGCGCATGCTCAAGCTGCGCGTCGCCTTCGCGGAGGCGTTGCGCCGGCAGTCCAACTCCGACCGCTTCGATTTCGTTGCCAGCCATCGCGGCATGTTTTCCCGTCTTGGGCTGACGGAAGCGCAGGTCGAGCGCCTGCGCACCGAACATGCCGTCTACATGGTGGGCGACAGCCGCATCAACGTGGCCGGCCTGCCCGAGGACGGATTGGACGACCTTGCCAAGGCGATCGTCTCGGTTCTCGACTGAGAGCCGCGCAGCTGTGGACAATAGGCTTTTGCCCGCCGGCGGGATTGGTCGCCCGCCGCTGCACGCGCTAGGGTTTGTAGGATGAAACCCTCGAAAGACATTTCCCGGCTGATCGAGATCATGGCGGCGCTGCGAGCACCGAAGACCGGCTGTCCGTGGGACATCGAGCAGAATTTTACCACCATCGCGCCCTACACGATCGAGGAAGCCTATGAGGTGGCGGACGCGATCGCGCGCGGCGATCTCGACGATCTGCGCGAGGAACTGGGCGATCTGCTGCTGCAGGTCGTCTACCACGCGCAAATGGCCGAGGAAGCCGGCGAGTTCGCCTTCGGCGATGTCGTCGAAGGCATCACCACCAAGATGATCCGCCGCCATCCGCATGTCTTCGGTGACGAGAAGGCGCGCAGCGCCGGCATGGCCAAGGGCATGTGGGAGAAGATCAAGGCGGCGGAGAAGGCCGACAAGCGCAATGCCCGCATCGCGCGCGGCCTCGACCCGGAAGATCACGGCAAGGGCTATCTCGACAGCGTGCCGGTTGCGCTCCCTGCGCTCACCCGCGCGCTGAAGCTGCAGGAGAAGGCTGCCCGCGTCGGCTTCGACTGGAGCGAGGCGGCACCGATTCTCGACAAGATAGAGGAAGAGATCGGCGAATTGCGCGAGGCGCTCGCCAAGGGCGACGCTGCACCCATCAAGGACGAGTTCGGCGACATGCTGTTTGCCATCGTCAATCTCGGCCGCCACCTCAAGCTCGATTCCGAAGCCTCGCTCAGCGGCACCAACGAGAAATTCCGCTCGCGCTTCCACTATGTCGAGCAAGCGCTCGAGGCTTCCGGCCGTTCGCTGGAGAAGGCGACGCTGGATGAGATGGAAGCGCTCTGGCAGCAGGCCAAAAACGCAAAATAAGTGTTTGTTCTAAGCAATTCCGGACGGAAAACCGCTACACACTTTTCCTGGAATTGCTTCGTAGCTTAGCCGTGCTTCCTGCGGTGCAGCCGGCTCTCGATCTCCTGGCGGGCGCTGTGCGTCGCCGTCAGCGAGATGGTGACGCTGCCGTCTTCATTGTCGGTTCGCGAAACGACATCGCCGTTGCGATATAGCCAGTCGACCTGGCCGAGCTCTGCGGGCCTCAGCGTCACCGTCATGGTTTCCAGCTCGCCCGACACCCTGGTCTCGATAAGCGCCTTCAGCGCGTCGATCCCCTCGCCGGTCGCCGCCGATATCGCGATCGGCGGCGCGTTGCCACCGGCGCTCTCGGCAAGCAGGCGTTCGCGATTGCCTTCGTCGAGCAGGTCGATCTTGTTCCACACCTCAATCACGCGGCTGGTGTCAGCGGCATCGACGCCGAGATCGCCGAGGATGCGCTCGACATCCTCGGCCTGGGCGGCCGTGTCGGGATCGGAAATGTCGCGCAGATGCAGCACGAGGTCGGCCTCGACGACCTCTTCCAGCGTCGCCCGGAAGGCCGCGACTAGGTGCGTCGGCAGGTCCGAGATGAAGCCGACCGTGTCCGACAGGATGATCGGCGTGCCATGCGGCAGCCGCACCCGGCGCAATGTCGGATCGAGGGTGGCAAACAGCATATCCTCGGCCAGCACCCCCGCCCCGGTCATCCGGTTGAACAGCGTCGACTTTCCGGCATTGGTGTAGCCGACGATCGCCACAACCGGGAACGGCACCTTCTTGCGCTTGGCGCGGTGCAGGTCGCGGGTTCGCCGAACCGTTTCCAGCTCGTGCTTCAGCTTGGTGATCTTGTCCTGCAGGATGCGCCGGTCCGACTCGATCTGGGTTTCGCCGGGACCGCCTAGGAAGCCGGCGCCGCCGCGCTGCCGTTCGAGGTGGGTCCAGCTCCGCACCAGCCGACCCTTCTGGTAGTTGAGATGCGCCAGCTCGACCTGGAGGGTACCTTCCTTGGTCCTGGCGCGCTCGCCGAAGATCTCGAGGATCAGCCCGGTGCGATCGAGCACCTTGGCGTTCAGTTCCTTTTCGAGGTTGCGCTGCTGCACGGGCGTCAGCGGATGGTCGACGATAACCAGCTCCGCCTTGCGCTCCTTCACGATGTCGGCGAACTCCGCCACCTTGCCGCTGCCGAGCAGCGTTGCCGGACGCGGATCGGCGACCGTCACCACCGCAGTGTGGACCGGATTGAGATCGATGGCGCTGGCAAGCCCGACCGCCTCGTCGTGGCGGGCATCCGCCGAGCGGTTCAGGCGCGGGCGGCTCGAATCGTCGTCGCCGCGCGGCTGGCGCGTAAGCACCGGCACAATGACAACAGCCCGGGTCGGATCCTTGGATTCCGGCCCGAGTTGGTGTCCTTGTTTCCCGCGAACGCTACGGTCCGCGTCCTTCTCACGTGCCAATCAGGCGCCCTGGCTTTCCTCGCCATCGAACATCTGAACCGGCTGGCTCGGCATGATCGTGGAAATGGCGTGCTTATAGACGAGCTGGGAATGGCCGTCGCGCCGCAACAACACACAGAAATTGTCGAACGAAGTGACGACGCCGGTCAGCTTCACGCCGTTGATGAGGAAGATGGTAAGTGGATTTTTGCTCTTGCGAACTGAATTCAGGAACAGGTCCTGAAGGTTTTGCGATCGTTCCGCCATTGTTTTTGTCTTTCGCCGATCCCCTTCGGTCTGCGGGCCAATGCGCCAAATTACGCGGCACCTGTCAAGCGCGCAAACCCCCTCTTGCCGTCTAAACGACAAGCAGAACGAGATAGTTGAGGTTCATTCCACCTTTGCGGTTATCAGGCTGGACTTTTTTCCGCAATGTCAAAAAATGCCTGCCGCAACGAAAGTGTCATGGAGCCGGGGTTGCCATTCGCGATCGAAGCGCCGTCGATTTCGACCACAGGCATGGCTATCGTGGTCGCGGAACTGATGAAAGCTTCGCGCGCCGCCTTGGCCTCGGCAACCGAAAATCCGCGCTCCTCGATCTTCAAGCCGAGCTTGGCGGCGACATCGAACAAGGTCGTGCGCGTGATGCCGCGCAGAATGCCGTGCTCGGCCGGTCGCGTCACCAGCACGCCGTCCCTGGTGATGATCCATGCGTTGGACGAACCGCCTTCCTTGACCGTGCCGTCGGCATCGACGAACCAGGCCTCCTGGGCGCCGGCTTCCTTGGCCTTCTGCTTGGCGAGCACATTGGGCAAAAGGCCGGTGCTCTTGATGTCGACGCGGTCCCAGCGATTCTCCGGGACGGTGATGACCTTGATGCCGGTCTCAACCCGCTTGGCGGCCGCAGCGGGATCAGCCTTTCGGGCCGTTATCACCAGCGACGACTTGGTGTCGGCCGATGGGAAAAAGAATTCACGGCTGGCGACGCCGCGCGTCACCTGGACATAGACCAGGCCGTTGACGACATGGTTGCGGCGCACGACCTCGCGCATCAGCATCGGCAGGACGCCCTCCGAGACGGGCCAGGCGATCGACAATTCCTTCAGCGAGCGCTTGAGACGGGCCAGATGGCGCGGCATGTCGACGATAAAGCCGCGCGCCACCTCGCAGACCTCGTAGACGCCGTCGGCGAACTGGTAGCCGCGGTCCTCGATATGGACGCGGGCTTCGGCATGGGCGACGTAGCGCCCGTTGACATAGGCAATGCGCGGCATGGGTTACCTCAGGGAAATGTCCGGCTTTCTTAGGCGATTCCGCCGCTGCCGTAATGAACAATCGCGTGGGCCAACCGCTCGCTACACGCCCAGCGACTTCAGCTTGCGGTGCAAGGCGGAGCGCTCCATGCCGATGAACTCGGCCGTCTTCGAGATGTTGCCGCCGAAGCGGTTGATCTGGGCGATCAGATAGTCCTTCTCGAATTGCTCGCGCGCTTCGCGCAGCGGCAGCGCCATGATGTGCTGGTCGGACTGGTTCGGCGTGCGCGGCATGACGTCGCCGATCTCGGAGGGCAAAAGGTCGGCGGTAATGGGCGCATCGACGTCGCCGCCACGCGCCAGGATCATCAGCCGCTCGACATTGTTGCGCAGCTGGCGAACGTTGCCCGGCCAGTTGTGCGCCTGCAGCACGGCTAAAGCGTCGTCACCGATGCGGCGCGGCCTGATGCCGGCCTGGCGCGCGATCTGCTTCATGAAATTGTCGACCAGATAGGGAATATCCTCGCGCCGCTCGGCGAGACCCGGCACCATGACGGGGACCACCGCCAGGCGATGATAGAGATCCTCGCGGAAGCGGCCGTCGGCAATCATCGCCTCGAGGTTTTGCGCCGTCGAGGAGATGATGCGGACGTCGACCTTGACCCGCTTGGTGCCGCCTACCCGCTCGAACTGCTGCTCGACCAGCACGCGCAGGATCTTGTTCTGCGTCTCGCGCGGCATGTCAGCCACTTCATCGATGTAGAGGATGCCGCGATGCGCCTCCTCCAGCGCGCCGACCTTGCGCTCGGTGCCGTTCGATTCGGTGCCGAACAGCTCGATCTCCATGCGTTCCGGCGTGATGGTGGCGGCGCTCAGCGTCACGAACGGTCCCGCCTTGCGCGCCGACAGGGCGTGGATGGCGCGCGCCGTTAGTTCCTTGCCGGAGCCGGACGGGCCGATGATCATGATGCGGCTGTTGGTCGGCGCGACGCGCTCGATGGTCTGCCGCAACTGGCTCATGGCCGACGACATGCCGATCAGGTCGAAGGTCTCGCCGCTGCGCAGCTTGAGGTCGGAGACCTCGCGCCGCAGTTTGGACGTTTCCAACGCGCGCTCGGCGACCAGGATGAGACGGTCGGCCTTGAACGGCTTCTCGATGAAATCATAGGCGCCGCGCCGGATGGCCGACACCGCCGTTTCGATGTTGCCATGGCCGGAGATCATGACCACCGGCATGGTCGGATGCATCGTCTTGATCTCGTCGAGCAGCGCCAGACCGTCGAGGCGCGAGCCTTGCAGCCAGATATCGAGGAAAATCAGCCGCGGCGCGCGATCGGCAATCGCCGCCAGGGCGCTGTCGGCATCGTGCGCCGTGCGGGTTTCGTGACCTTCGTCGCTCAGGATACCGGCGACGAGTTCGCGGATGTCTTCCTCGTCATCGACGATGAGAATGTCAGACGCCATTACCGACCTTTTCAGTTTCTCGTTCGTGTTCGTTGCGGCCTTCGCCGCGTGGCGGTGCGGCAACGACCGCCGCCGGCGGCAGGATGATCGAGATCATCGCGCCCCGGCCGCCGTGGAAATCCGGCGGCGCGTCGTGCAGTTCGAGCCGGCCGCCATGGTCCTCCACGATCTTCTTGACGATAGCGAGGCCAAGGCCGGTGCCTTTTTCGCGCGTCGTCATATAGGGCTCGAGCAGCCGCTGCCGATTCTCGCGCGGCAGCCCTTTGCCGTTGTCGATTACGTCGATTCTTATGGCGCCATCTTGGCGCCCGGCTTGAATCCGGATTGTGCCGTCGGAACGGTCTTGCGCATCAAGTCCGTCGATGGCCTCGGCGGCGTTCTTGATGACGTTGCCGAAGGCTTGCGCCATCAGGCGGCTGTCGAACGTGCCCTTGAGCGGCTCGTTGCCGAAATCGCGCTGGAACGCAATGTCGGAACGGCTGACTTCCACCAGGAACGAGGCTTCGCGCAGCGATTCGCGCAGGTCTATCACCTTCATCTCCGGCTTCGGCATGCGAGCGAAGGCCGAGAATTCGTCGACCATGCGGCCAATATCCTCGACCTGGCGGATGATGGTGTCGGTGCACTGGTCGAAGACCTCGCGGTCCTCAGTGATGACCTTGCCGTAACGGCGCCTGATGCGCTCGGCCGATAGCTGGATCGGCGTCAGCGGATTCTTGATCTCGTGGGCAATGCGCCGCGCCACATCCGCCCAGGCCGAAGAGCGCTGTGCCTGCACGAGATCGGTGATGTCGTCGATAGTGACGACATAGGATTTTTCTTCCGAGCCGTCGTCGCCCGCCTCGACGGTGATCTGGACATTGAAAGTCCGTTCCATGCCGGCGCGGAAGAAAGTCACCTGCTCGCGATAGACCGGCTTGCCGGATTGGCGCCCGATCTCGAAGACGCGGCCGACATGCGGCAGGATGGCTGACAGGTTCTGTCCGAGCGCGGCACTTGCCGAGATTGCCAGCATGGTTTCGGCCGAGCGATTGGCGATGGTGATGATGCCATAGGGATCGACGCCGATGACGCCCGCGGTCACGCCGGCCAGCACCGCCTCCGAAAAGCGCCGCCGCTCGTCGATCAGGTCTTTGGCCGACAACAGCTCGTTGCGCTGCGATTTGAGCTCGAGGATCATGTTGTTGAAGGTTTCGCCAAGCGAGGCGACGTCGCCGTCGGACTGGCGCACGGGGACGGCAACGTCGAGATTGCCGGTCGCCACCTCGTCGGCCGCGCCGATCAGCTGGCGGATCGGCCGGACCAGCCGGTCGGCGACCGCAATGCCGGTCCAGATCGCCGAAAGGATGACAATAAGGGTCAGCGACAGATAGGGCAGAGCGAAAGCGACCTGCGAAGTGCGACGATTCTCCTCCAGCCCGCGATACTCGTCGGTGTTCGACCGAACGATCTGCCGCGCCTTGATAACGTCCGGGTCCACGAGCCGGATCGTGTAAAGGTAAAGACCTTCGATCTCGCGCAGCTTGACGATGGCGCCCATGATGTTGCGGGTGCGCGGCTCAATCAACACCGGCTTGCCGTCCGCTGCCGTGTTGACCGCGCCGGGAGGCGGCTCCGGCATTGCGAAGTCGGCGTCGGTCTTGGCGCTCATGACGAAGGAGCCGTCAGGCTTGATCAGCGCCGCATGCGCCAGTCCGCGGCCAACGGCCTCCTTGTTCATGAGATCGAGGAAGCCGGTCCGATCGAGCCCATAGAGCGTGCGCGAGGCATCGAGGTCGTAGGCCATCGACAGGGTCGTGCCCTGTAGGTTGCGGGCATTTTCCTGGACATAGGCATCGGCGATCGACAGCGACGAATTGACGATCGTCTTGGTACGAATCTCGAACCAGCGGTCGAGGCCGATATCGAGCGTGATCGAGGCGATGATCGCCACCATGATCGCCGGGATGGCGGCGACCAGCGCGAACATGGCGACGATGCGCACGTGCAGCCGCGAGGCCGCACGGCCGTGCTTGCGTGCCATGACGATGCGGCGGATCTCGCGGCTGACCAGGGCGATCAGGAACAGGACGAAGACGGCATTGAGCGCAATCAGCGCCCAAGTGGCGTTGGCATTCGGTGCAATCGGGGTCGCGCCGACAAGGATAGCGAACGAGATCGCAGCCGTGATCATCGCGCCGACGATCGCGACTACGCCGGGCAGCGCCAGCAGCCGGCGGCCGTCGCGAACGCCGGCCCGGCTAAAAAGCGGTTGGTTCGGTGTCGGAGTCTCAGCAGCCATATCGCCGTCTAGAGTCGGTCATTGCGTCGGATGTATGCAACGCATTGTGGCGATTATGCAACAAGTGTGGCCAGGACGGAAATCTTTCCCCGGCTCATTCACGCAAAAGGACCATACAGGCGATCCAATGCCGCCGAACGAGGCCCGGCGATGCGATCGCTCGCGTCACTTCCCCGGTTGCCCCCGTCGCAAGCTGCGGGGCGTCTGCCCGATCTCGCGGCGCATCCAATGCGCCATATGCGACTGATGCGCGAAGCCTGTCAGATAGGCCACCTCGCTGGTGCTGAGGTCGCTTCCCAGAATCAGGGAGCGGGCACGCTCAACCCGCCGTCTCAGCACATAGCGGTGAAGGGTCGTGCCGGTCGCCGCCTTGAACCATGTCCTGAGATGCGAGCTGCTGGCGTTGGCGATGCGGCTCAGCGTGTCGATCGTGAGCGGTTCGGAAAGATGGGCGTCGACATAGTCCAGGACGCGCTTGAGCTGCGCATCCGACAGCCGAACCGTTCGATCAGTCTCCAAATCGTCAAGACCAACCAGCCGCACCGCAAGCGCGATGCCGACACTTTCGGCGAACAGAGTCCCACCCGGCGAGCCTGCGTTTTGGTCGGTTTCAAGTGCCCGGACGAGGTATTCGATGCGTTCGTCCCGAAGCAGGTGCCGCGTGTCGAACCGGCGCGCCCTCACACTGCCCCCGATCTCCGACGCCACACCGTCGAGCATGGCGGGCGGCAGGCGAACCTCCCTCGTCTCAAATGAGGTTTCGGCCTCGAACCCGCCCTCCTGTCCCGCGGGTACGAAATCAATGTCACCGGCGCGCCGTAAGAAATATCGCCCGGCGTCATTGCAATAGGAGCGCGTCGCTGCGCTGGCATGGACCATGATGCGGTGATGATCCGTTCGCGGCAGCCGGTGGGTGCCTGCTTCGATATGCCGGGAAGCGATCGATATGCCAGCCGAGGCCCGGGCCGGAGCGAACTGCGGATACATGCGAAACGAGCCTCAAAATCGTAGCAGAACCTGCCCAACATTTGGCGGTTCCTGCGCGATTTTCAATGCCGATGCCCTTTAGACCTGCGCCTCGTTTGCCAACGCAAAGAGGTTCATATGAGTTACTATGTTGTCGTCGGAGCAGGCCCGGTCGGGCGCGAAACGGCTCGCCTGCTCGGGGAGCAAGGGCATGACGTCGTCCTCACAAGCAGGAGCGTCGGCGAGATCGATTTGCCCGGCGTCCGCGCGATGCAGGCGGACGCCACCGATGCCGCCGAACTTTCGCGCATCAGCCGGGGCGCGGATGCCATTTTCATGTGTGCCATGGCGCCTTACCACCGGTGGCCGACCGACTTCTTTCCAATCGTCGACGGCACAGTCCGCGCGGCGGAAGCCGTTAATGCGAAGATCATCCTGCTCGGAAACCTCTACGGCTATGGCGAGAACGCCGACGGTCCCCTTCATTCAGACCTGCCTCTCGACCCGACATCGAGGAAGGGCACTGTCCGGACGATAATGTGGCAGCGTGTGTTTCGCGCCAACGTGCCGGCCATCGAGGTGCGTTCCAGCGACTATCTGGGATATGGCGCGGTCACCTACTTCTCGCTTCTCGCGCTGCCGTCAGTCGTTGAAGGAAAGCCTGTCGCTTTCTTGGGAGACCTCGACGCCGATCATGCCTGGGCCTTCATCAAGGACGTCGCCCGAACGCTCGTCGCGTCAGCCTTCTACGCGGGCGAATGGGGACGTGCCTTCCATGTCCCGTCGCAATATGCCTCGCCCCGCGATCTTATCCGCAGAACCGCGGCGATGCTCGGAAGGGAGGTTGCGCCAATGCGCTGCTATTCCGTCGCCGAGATGGAAGCCCTGGGCATGCATGAGCTCGTGGAAATGCAATATCTCTTCGATCGCCCGCTGCTGGTCGATTCTTCCGACACCGAGCATCTCCTCGGCGTGAAGGCCAGCAGCATTGACGTAATGATCGCGGATACCCTCAGAGACTATCTCTGAACCAATTATATCGAGTGGGAATGAAGCGTTCCGCCCGTCGACCGGCGGGCGGAACAAACGAGACGGGCCGGCGAAGCACCTGGCCGGCATCGAAGGCCTAGATCTGTCTTGAGGACTTGTAGACGTTGACGCCGAGCTCACGGATCTTCTTGCGCAGCGTGTTGCGGTTCAGGCCCAGAAGCTCGGCCGCCTTGATCTGGTTGCCGCGCGTCGCGGTCATCGAGGCCAGCACCAGCGGATATTCGACCTCTGCGAGGATGCGCTGGTAGAGTCCGGAGGGCGGCAGGTCGCCGGCAAAAGACGCAAAATAGCGCTGCAGGAAATGCTCGACCGCCTGGCCGATCGACAGATCGTCGGGCATCAGCGCGCCGCCGTCCGGCACAACAGGCCTTTCGCCGGTCTTGAGCTCTGCATCGATGATCTCGGCCGAAATCTCGTCCTGCGAATAGAGCGCAGCCAGCCTGCGCACCAGATTTTCCAGCTCGCGCACATTGCCGGGCCAGGGATAGCGCTTCATCAGCTCGATGCCACCCGCGGAAATGCGCTTAGTCTGCAGGCCTTCGCTGGCGCCCTGCTTGAAGAAGTGCCTGACCAGGTCCGGAACGTCCTCGGAGCGCTCGCGCAGCGCCGGGAGCCTCAGCGGCACGACATTCAAGCGGTAGAACAGGTCCTCGCGGAACAGACCCTGGTTGATCAGCGTCCTCAGATCCTTGTTGGTGGCGGCAACGATGCGCACGTCGGTCTTGATCGGCGTGCGGCCGCCGACGGTCGTGTATTCGCCCTGCTGCAGCACGCGCAGCAGGCGCGTTTGCGCCTCCATCGGCATGTCGCCGATCTCGTCGAGGAACAGCGTGCCGCCTTCGGCCTGCTCGAAGCGGCCGGTGGAGCGGTTCTGGGCGCCGGTGAAAGCGCCCTTCTCATGGCCGAACAGCTCCGATTCGATCAGGTCGCGCGGGATCGCCGCCATGTTGATGGCCACGAACGGGCCGCCGCGGCGGCGGCCATATTCGTGCAGCGCGCGCGCCACCAGTTCCTTGCCGGTGCCGGATTCGCCGCTGATCATCACCGTCAGGTCGGTCTGCATCATGCGCGCCAGCATGCGGTAGATGTCCTGCATGGCGGCCGACCGGCCGACCAGCGGCATCGTCTCCGGCTGCTCGTCGGCGCGCGAATCGAGCTTCGGCCGCTTCGGCTCGGCCAGCGCCCGGTTGACGATGTTGAGCAACTCGGTGAGGTCGAACGGCTTCGGCAGATATTCGTAGGCGCCAGTCTCGGAAGCGCGGATGGCGGTCATGAAGGTGTTCTGCGCGCTCATGACGATGACCGGCAGTTCCGGCCGGGCTTTCTTGATGCGCGGCAGCATGTCGAAGGCGTTCTCGTCCGGCATCACCACGTCGGTGATGACGAGATCGCCCTCGCCCGCCGCCACCCAGCGCCACAGCGTCGAGGCGTTCGAAGTCACGCGTACTTCGTGGCCGACGCGCGACAGCGCCTGATTCAGCACCGTGCGGATGGCCGCATCGTCGTCGGCGACGAGAATATTGCCGCGAGCGGTCATTTGCGGTCTCCTTCAGTTTCATCGCCGGCGCCGGGCGCAGTCTCCTTCCAGGCTGGCATCAGGACGCGGAACGTGGTTCCGCGCGGCGTCGAGTCGCATTCGATGATGCCGCCGTGCTCGCCGACGATCTTGGCGACCAGCGCCAGCCCAAGGCCCGAGCCGTTCGGCTTGGTGGTGATGAACGGATCGAACAGGATCGGCAGGATGTCCTCGGAAACGCCGGGGCCGTTGTCATGCACGCAGAATTCGAGCGGCAGCGAAACGCGGTCCTGCGTTCCCGGCACGGAAACGCGGATGCCCGGCCGAAAGGCGGTCGAGAGCGCGATCTCGCCCTGCGGGTCGGCGCCGATCGCCTCAGCGGCATTCTTGACCAGATTGAGGAACACCTGGATCAGCTGGTCACGGTTGGCAAAGACCGGAGGAAGCGATGGATCATACTCCTCCAAGATCTTGATTTTTTTCGCAAAGCCGTTCTTTGCGATCGCCTTCACATGGTCGAGCACGACGTGGATGTTGACGGGAAAGCGCTCGATCGGCCGTTCGTCGGAAAACACTTCCATGCGGTCGACGAGCGAGACGATGCGGTCGGTCTCGTCGGTGATCAGGCGGGTGAGCGCCCGGTCCTCGTCGGAAGCCGACAGCTCGAGCAGTTGCGCGGCGCCGCGAATGCCGGAGAGCGGGTTCTTGATCTCGTGCGCCAGCATGGCGGCGAGGCCGGTGACCGAGCGGGCAGCACCGCGATGCGTCATCTGGCGGTCGATCTTGTCGGCCATCGATCGTTCCTGGAACATCACCACGACCGAGCCCGGAAACTCGGGCACCGGCGCGACATAGAGGTCGACCATCTTCTCGATGCCGAGGCGCGGCGAGGAGATATCGACGCGATATTCGTTGACCGGCGCGCGGCGCTCGCGCACTTGATCGACCAGCGTCAGCAGCGGACTGCCGAACGGCACCAGCTTGGAGAGCGTGTTGCGGGCCAGCATGGTGGCGCTGGAGCGGAAGAAATCTTCGGCATCCGCATTGGCGAAAGTGATGAAGCCGTCGGGATCGACCATGATCACCGGGCGGCGGATGGTGTTCAGCACAATGTTGGCAGCGTCCGCCACGCCGTCGGCTGCTTGGGGGAGGCTCGCCGTCATGCCGCGCTCCGCAATTCAGACGATGTTACGCCGTCGCAGAACGCGCTACGCAGTCCAGCGATGACCTTAGCTGCTTCGAACGAAGTGAGAATTTGCTTGCGCTGCCCGGTGGAAATACCGGTCGCGTGACGGTCGAGATACCAGCCGAGATGCTTGCGCGCCTGGCGCAGACCGCTTTCGGTGCCGTAGAGCGAGAGCATGTCTTCGTAGTGGCCGACGACGTAGTCGGCGAGAGCTTGCGACGTTTGGGGAATGTCGTGCGCCGACGTACCGGCCGCCGCGATGCTGCCGGCAATCCATGGCGCGCCGTAATGGGCACGTCCGATCATCACCGCGTCGGCGCCGGACTGATCGAGAATGGTCGTCGCTTCTTCCGGCGACCCGACGTCGCCATTGGCCACCACGGGAATAGAGACCGCTTGCTTGACGCGCGCAATGGCGCGCCAGTCGGCCTTGCCCTGGTAGAACTGGCAGCGCGTGCGGCCATGCACAGTCACCATGCGCACGCCGGCCTGCTCGGCGCGGCGCGCGAGCATCGGCGCGTTGAGCGCGCTTTCGTCCCAGCCGAGCCGCATTTTTACCGTCACCGGCACCGCGACCGCGCCGACCACGGCTTCGATCAGCGAGAGCGCATGGTCGAGATCGCGCATCAGCGCCGAACCGGCATAGCCGCCCGTCACCTTCTTCGCCGGGCAGCCCATGTTGATGTCGATGATGTCGGCGCCTTCGCCTGCTGCGATTCGGGCGCCTTCGGCCATATGCGCCGCCTCGCGGCCGGCAAGCTGCACCATATGGACAGGCAGCCCTGAATGGCGGATGCGCAGGTCGCAGCCCGCCCTGCCCCTGGCCAGTTCGCCGCTCGCCACCATTTCCGATACGACCAGCCCGGCGCCGTGCGCATGGGCGCGTTGCCGGAACGGTTGGTCGGTGATGCCAGACATCGGCGCAAGGAACACGCGGTTGCGAATCCTCACGCCGCCGATATCGAGCGGTGAAGCCAATATGGTCAGTTCAGCCATGCACAAAAACCAAGCATGTTCGATTGCTGCACATTCTCTAGCCAGATGCAAGCCGTTGTGCAACGCGCAATGACGTCACATTAAGGCGCATTTTGGAAAATGCTGGCCTTCCCTTCGAGCCGCGACTAAGCCTCTCGCCATGACTGACGCAAGTGCAAATCGGGCTTCGGATGCGGGCGGCAAGGTCGGCGTGGTCATCGTCGCCGCCGGGCGCGGCGCGCGCGCCGGACAGGCCGACGGGCCGAAGCAGTATCAGCGCATCGGCGGCCGAGCGGTCATCGCGCATACGCTGGAAAAGTTCCTCTCGCACCCGAATGTCGGACCGGTGGTCGTGGCGATCCATGCCGACGACCGCGAACTTTTCGACCGTGCCGCCGGAGCCGATGCCGAGCGTGTCCTCGCCGTCACCGGCGGTCCGTCCCGCCAGGCTTCCGTCCGCCTCGGGCTATTGGCGCTCAGGGAGCTGGCGCCGACGAAGGTACTTGTGCATGACGCGGTGCGCCCATTCGTCGATGCCGGGCTCATCGACCGCACCATCGAAGCCATCGGCGAGCGCCAGGGCGCGCTGCCTGCGCTTCCCGTGGCCGACACGCTCAAACGGGAATCCGCAACGGGCATGATCGAGGAGACGGTGTCGAGGGCCGGTCTGCACACCGCACAGACGCCGCAAGGCTTCCCGTTCTGGCCGCTGCTTGCCGCGCATGAGAAGGCGCATCATTTGGGCAAGACCGATTTCACCGACGATGCAGCCATCGCCGAATGGGCGCATATTCCGGTCAAGATCGTCACCGGCTCGCCGGATAACGTCAAACTCACTTGGGCAAGGGATATTGCGATGGCCGACCAGCGGCTTTCCTGCGCGTTGCCGCGCTTTCCGGACATCCGCACCGGCAACGGCTACGATGTGCACGCTTTCGAGCCCGGCGACCACGTCACGCTGTGCGGCGTCGCCATCCCATATGATCGGAAACTTTCCGGCCATTCGGACGCCGATGTCGGCCTCCATGCCCTCACCGATGCGCTGCTCGCCACCTGCGGCGCGGGCGACATCGGCACGCATTTTCCGCCATCGGACCCACAGTGGAAGGGTGTCGCCTCGAAGATATTCGTCGAGCATGCGGCGAAGCTGGTACGCGAGCGCGGCGGGCGCATTGCCAATGCCGATATCACGCTGATCTGCGAGGCGCCGCGCGTCGGGCCGCATCGCGAGGCGATGACTACGGCGCTTGCGGCGATGCTCAGCATTGCGCCGGAGCGCATTTCGATCAAGGCGACGACCAACGAAAAGCTCGGCTTTGTCGGGCGCGGCGAAGGCATAGCGGCGATCGCCACCGCCAGCGTCGCCTATCCGGGAGACGTGCCGGCATGAGCAACGCCGAACTCGCCGTCGCCCTGCTCCAGGCCTGCCAGCAACGCGGCGTCATGCTGGCGACCGCCGAAAGCTGCACCGGCGGCATGATCATTGCAGCGCTCACCGACATTGCCGGCTCTTCCGCCGTGGTCGACCGCGGATTCATCACCTATTCCTACGAAGCCAAGATGGAGATGCTCGGCGTCTCCGCCGCGACATTGGAGGCGCATGGCGCGGTCTCGCGTGAGACGGTGCTCGAGATGGCGGCGGGCGCGCTGGCGCATTCGCGCGCCGGCCTCTCGCTTGCCGTCACCGGCATTGCCGGTCCAAGCGGCGGCTCGCCGGAAAAGCCGGTGGGCCTGGTCTGGTTCGGGCTTGCGCTCGCCGGCCGGCCGGTCATCGCCGAGCGCCAGCTGTTCGGTCATAAGGGCCGCGAATTCATTCGCCACGAGACGGTGCGGTACGCGTTGCAACTAGGGCTGCGCGCGCTTGGCGAAGACTAGAGCGGTTTTGCACCGTAGATCACGTCGGCGCGCTTCTCGAACGCCTCCGCGAACATGCGGAAGGCATGGTCGAACATCGTGCCCATCAGCGCGCCGAGGATGCGGCTCTTGAACTCGTAGTCGATGAAGAAGTGGACCTCGCAGCCACCTTCGGCCGGGTCGAAACGCCAGATATTGCTCAGATATTTGAACGGACCGTCGATGTATTTGACGTCGATGGCGTTCTCGTCGGGCTTGAGCAGCACCTGGGTCGTAAAAGTCTCGCGGATTGCCTTGTAGCCGATGCTCATGTCGGCGACGAGGATGGTGCGGCCGTCGCGCTCCTTGCGCGAGCGCACTGTCAGCGCCTCGCAGAGCGGCAGGAATTGCGGGTAGGCCTCGATATCCGCCACCAGCGCGAACATCTTTTCCGGCGTATGGGCGACGCGGCGGGTGGCTTCGAATTTCGGCATCGTCGAAAAGGTCAGCCGGCTTTCTTGAGTTGCGCCTCGCGCGCCGCACGAAGCCTGGCGAAGTCCTCGCCGGCGTGATGCGAGGAGCGCGTCAGCGGGCTCGACGCCATCAGCAGGAAGCCCTTGGTCTTGCCGATCGTCTCGTAGGACTTGAACTCGTCCGGCGTGATGAAGCGGATCACCGGGTGGTGCTTCTTCGATGGCTGCAGATACTGGCCGATGGTCATGAAGTCGACATTGGCCGAACGCAGATCGTCCATCAATTGAAGGATCTCGTTCCGTTCCTCGCCGAGGCCGACCATGATGCCGGACTTGGTGAAGATCGACGGGTCGAGCTCCTTGACCCGCTGCAGCAGCCGGATCGAATGGAAGTAGCGGGCGCCTGGACGCACCGTCAGATAGTTCGACGGCACGGTTTCCAGATTGTGGTTGAAGACATCGGGCTTGGCCGCCACGACGATCTCCAGCGCGCCGTCCTTGCGCAGGAAATCGGGCGTCAGGATCTCGATGGTCGTCGAAGGCGCGGTCGCGCGGATGGCATGGATGACGTCGGCGAAATGCTGCGCGCCGCCATCGGCAAGATCGTCGCGGTCGACCGAGGTGATGACGACGTGGCTGAGGCCCATCTGCTTGACGGCGTGGGCAACGCGCGCCGGCTCGTCGGGGTCGAGCGCGGTCGGGATGCCGGTGGCGACATTGCAGAAGGCACAGGCGCGCGTGCAGATCTCGCCCATGATCATGAAGGTGGCGTGCTTCTTGTCCCAGCATTCGCCGATGTTCGGGCAGCCGGCCTCTTCGCACACCGTCACCAGCTTGTGCGACTTCACGATCTCGCGCGTCTCGGCATAGCCCTTCGAAACCGGCGCCTTGACGCGGATCCAGTCCGGCTTGCGCAGCACTTCCTGGTCCGGCCTGTGCGCCTTTTCGGGATGCCGCGGGCGCGGCGCGTTGGCGATCGTGTCGAGAACAGTGACCATTTCAAACCCTTCGCGGCCGCTGGCATCGCGGCCGCTTGTCTGCGTCATCTAGGACTTTTCGGAGCAAAGAAAAAGGCCGCGCCGGCGCATGCCGCCACGGCCATTTTCGCATAGCGGAGTTCGCTGGAGTTCAGCGGCGCACCAGCCGCCCAGCAAAGATCAGCAGGCAGGCGCCGATGAAGCCGGTGATCAGATAGGCGAACCAGCCGACGCCGAAGGCCTCGATGTTGAGGGCGCGCAGGATTGCGTTCAACACCACCGCGCCGGCGATGCCCAGGATGATGTTCATAAAGATACTGGTGTTGCTCTTCATGACCATCTCGGCAAGCCATCCGGCCAAGCCGCCGATGATGATGGCTGCAATCCAGCCCACGCCATTCACGTCCATATGCCAACTCCTCCTCGATCAGGTGAAAATGCATCCGGATACGAACTGCCTTGCCGTCAGAGTCCTCCGGCCGTCGTGTCTGAGTCTCGCCCACCCAATCTATCATGCGTTCAAAGCCCGGCCATAGGCGTCGAGCACGCTTTCCTTCATCATCTCCGACAGCGTCGGATGCGGGAAGATCGTGTGCATCAGCTCTTCCTCGGTGGTCTCGAGATTCATCGCGACGACGAAGCCCTGGATGAGCTCGGTCACCTCTGCGCCGATCATATGCGCGCCGAGAAGCTGCCCGGTCTTCTTGTCGAAGATGGTCTTGATGAAGCCCTGGTCCTCGCCGAGCGCGATGGCCTTGCCGTTGGCGCCGAACTGGAAGCGGCCGATGTGGATGTCCTTGCCTTCGGCCTTGGCCTTGGCTTCGGTCAGGCCGACCGAGGCGACCTGCGGGCTGCAATAGGTGCAGCCGGGGATCTTCAGCTTGTCGGTGGCGTGGACGCCGGGCAAATTGGCGATCTTCTCGACGCAGACCACGCCCTCGTGTTCGGCCTTGTGGGCAAGCATGGGCGGTCCGGCGACGTCGCCGATGGCGTACACGCCAGGCACATTGGTCTTGCCGTAGCCGTCGACGACGATGCAGCCTCGATCCGTCTTCACGCCGAGCGCCTCGAGGCCGAGGCCCTCGATATTGCCCTGCACGCCGACGGCCGAGATCATCCGGTCGGCGGTGATCTTCTCGACCTTGCCGTCTTTCATCTCGACATGGGCGGTGATCGAGTTGGCGCCCTTCTCAACCTTGGTCACCTTGGCCTCGAGCAGGATCTTCATGCCCTGCTTCTCGAACTGTTTCTGCGCGAATTTCGAGACTTCGGCGTCCTCGACCGGCATCACCGCCGGCAGCAATTCGACGACCGTCACATCGGCGCCCATGGTGCGATAGAAGGACGCGAATTCGATGCCGATGGCGCCCGAGCCCATCACCAGCAGCGACTTCGGCATTTCCTTCGGCACCATCGCCTCGAAATAGGTCCAGATCAGCTTGCCGTCCGGCTCGATGCCGGGCAGCGCCCGCGGCCTGGCGCCGGTCGCCAGGATGATGTGCTTGGCGGTATAGGTGCCCTCACCCTTGACGCCTTTCGGCACCGGCGGCTGCGGCTCCATCGGCTTCTTGGCGGTCTTGGAGACCACGATCTCGCCCGGCTTGGAAAGCTTTGCCTCACCCCAGATGACGTCGACCTTGTTCTTCTTCATCAGGAAGGCGACGCCGCCGTTCAGCCTGAGCGACACCTTGCGCGAACGGTCGACGACGGCGGTCGTGTCAGGGCTGACCTTGCCGTCGAGCTTCAGGCCGTAATCCTTCAGGTGGTCCGAATAGTGCATGATCTCGGCCGAGCGCAGCAGCGCCTTGGTCGGGATGCAGCCCCAGTTCAGGCAGATGCCGCCGAGATGCTCGCGCTCGACGATCGCCGTCTTGAAGCCGAGCTGCGCTGAGCGCACCGCCGTGACATATCCGCCGGGGCCGGAGCCGATGATGATGACGTCGTAGTTCTCAGCCACGGGTTTTCTCCCTGATTTTTCTGGGGGTTAGAGTGAGAGCATCACACGCACGAGGGGGGCCAGCGCCTGGCCGATCCGCCGCGTGTTTTCCGCATCGAGATGGACGCCGTCGAGCGGCGTGGTCGTCGCCACGGTGCCGGCATCGAAGAAGCCGCAGCCGGCCTCGTCGGCAAGCGCGGAATATTGCAGCGCCAGCCGCTTCGAGGCGTCGTCGCCGCCGGCGAACATTTCCTTGAATTCGGCATTGTCGGTGCGCGTCACGGCGGGTGGCGCGACGATAAGGATCTGCGGCGCCGGCCAGTCGAACGGATAGTCGTGGCCGCGCACGATATCGACCAGGCGCTGTATGCCTTGCTTGGCAGCAACCGGATTGCCATGGATCCACGGCTTCATGTCGTTGGCCCCGAGCATGAAGATGATCAGGTCGAGCGGGGCGTGTGTCGTGAGGATTGTCGGCAGAAGCCTGGCGCCGTTGCGGTCGGCTCCGGCGAGGTGATCGTCAAAGGCGGTGGTGCGGCCGTTCAGCCCCTCGGCGATGACCTCGATGCCGTCACCGAGCGCCGCTTTGAGCACGCTCGGCCAGCGGTCCTCGAGCGCATGGCGGCCGAGGCTGGCGGCGTCGTAACCCCAGGTCAGCGAGTCGCCATAGCAGAGAATTGTCTTCATACGGTCGCCCCGCCCCTGCCGAATCCTGCCGACGAGCGCTTTAGCCGCCAGCGCACGAACAGCCATTGCACGATGATCGCCACGACGCCGGGCAGGATCAGCCCGGCAACGATCGAAAGGTCGCTCGCGGTCGCCCGGTTCTCGGGCGGCACCGAAAACGTCCAGCCGGCGAGCGCGATCAGGAGGATCCCGAAAATCGCGAGCAGCCACCACAACATCCGGTCGACTGCGGCAACCGGCTCGGCGCGGAACTGGACCAGGAAGAAGGCGATCGTCACGACGATGATGATCATCACCGTCGCCGCGAAGACCAGAATGTATTCCTCGGTCGCGCCGGTAAGCACGGCCAGTTCTTCAACGACCAGTCCGCCGGCCAGACCGGAAAGGATGAAGGCGAAAAGGCTGGTGAAGAATTTCCGCACCGCCTTTTTCCTTCCTACACCAGCATGCCCATCGGATTTTCGATGATGCGCTTGAAGGCGCCGAGCAGTTCCGCGCCAAGCGCGCCGTCGACGGCGCGGTGATCGGTGGACAGCGTGACCGACATCATGGTTGCGATCTTGATCTCGCCTTTCTTCACCACCGCACGCTCCTCGCCCGCGCCAACCGCAAGGATCGTCGCATGCGGTGGGTTGATCACGGCGGCAAAGTCCTTCACGCCGAACATGCCGAGATTGGAGACGGCCGTGGTGCCGCCCTGATATTCCTCGGGCTTCAGCTTCCGGCTGCGGGCGCGGCTGGCGAGGTCCTTCATCTCGTTGGAGATGGTGGACAGCGTCTTTTCGTCGGCGCGGCGGATGATCGGCGTGATCAGGCCGCCGGGGATCGAGACGGCAACGCCGACATCGGCATGCTTGTGCTTGACCATGGCATTGTCGGTCCAGGAGGCGTTGGCGTCCGGCACCGCCATCAGCGCCATCGCCATCGCCTTGATCACCATGTCGTTGACCGAGAGCTTATAGGCGGGAACCTCGCCCTTCTCGGTCTTCTTCATTGGCGCTGCCGCATTGAGCTGCGTGCGCAGCGCCAGCAGCGCGTCGAGCTCGCAGTCGAGCGTCAGGTAGAAATGCGGAATGGTGCTCTTGGCTTCGACCAGGCGACGCGCGATGGTCTTGCGCATATTGTCGTGCGGGACGAGCTCGTAAGAGCCTTCGGCGAACAGTTTCAGCACCTGGTCGTCCGACATCGGCTTCGCGGCCGGAGCCTGCGCGCCAGCAGGGGCCTTGGCAGCAGGTGCCGCCTTGGCGCCGCCGGAAGCGATCGCCGCCTCGACATCGGCCTTGACCACGCGGCCATGCGGACCGGAACCGCTAAGCGCCGCCACGTCGACGCC
>NZ_JHQR01000302.1 GCF_014843825.1 Mesorhizobium silamurunense | reverse complement strand
CCTGGCGGCAGTTTCAGCGGCGGCGGCAGGATGATGCCGAGCGCGGCAAGCTTTTCCTCGGCACCCATGGCATGGCCTCCCTCGGAGCCTCGTCGCACAGCCATAGCAGCGCCCTGGCCGCGACTGTGCCGAGCTTTCCGGTTCGCTGTCCTTTCGTCAAGACGGCAAGAATTGGCCGGTCTGAGGATTGGCATGGCCCGCGCGGACCGCGCCGCTTGGCGATCCGCGCGGGCGGGCGCCGGCCCCCGCCGGCGGCGCCAAGCCCCCAAACCCTCAGGCTGGCCGGGTGGCTGTTGGTTCGGCCTTTGCCCGGCCGTTTCTGCTTCCTCGCCCACCAGGACAGAACGTCGCGAAGGTGGCTTAAATCGCGCTAGAAATGGATCCATAGCGCCGGCGGATATGCTTGGCTTGGCGGCGCGGTTGTCGCGGTGCCAGCGGGCGCTATGCCACCGGTGGACGTCTGGTCCAGCGGCGGCCGGGTTTTCTCGGTCTGGGTCTTTGTCTCGGTCACCAGAGTTTTCGTTTTGGCTTCGGCGGCTTGTGATAGCGCAAGTGCCACAACAAGCGCGGATAGAACGACTTTCATGACAACTCCCCTGCACCCACCCCGGCGGCGACCCTAGCGCCGGCTGCCCGGCCGCAAAGGCAGCGCGTGCGGAACGCTGTGGAATTCTCTGGATTTCCTGGAATATTAGGCCATGGAAAATCGGCATGGCCGGGAATGGAGACTGTTTCCCGGCGTGCTAAACCGAATGGTTAGAGCAGCTCGGCGATTCCCTGCCAAACGCCGAAATGCTCTGGCGGCGAAAAGCATCGAGGGGCTTGTTGCATGGCGCAGCACATCGCGCAAAAACTAAGACTGACGTCGGCCTTGCTGGGAACCGTGACCCGCAAGGACCTGGCGGCGGCGTTCCGCGCCGTCAACCCGAAGACGGCGTTTGATCTCGGTCGCGCCGACAAATGGCTGCAGGGCCGCGCACGACCGCGCCAGATGAGCGTCTATGACGACTGGGCGAAGCTACTCGAGCTGGAACAGCCCAGCGCCTGGATCGCCGAGAGCGACCTGGCAAGCTTCACCGCCGCGATCGCGGCGCGGCCCGCCACGGCATCGACAGCGCCGAGCTGGAGCGCCGCGCCGGCGTGCAGTTCGAGGCCTCCGCGCATGACGAACGCGGCCTCGGCTCCGGGCTTGCCGGGACCTATGCCTGCTATTCGCGCGCCTGGTCGCCCTATTATCGCGGCCAGCTCATCAAGGGCCGCCTGTCGATCGAGGCCGGGCCCGGCGCGCATGGGCTTGCCGCCACCTATCGCGAGACCTTGCCGACCGGGCAGTTGCTGCTCGGCGGCCCGGTCAACCCGGCAAAGCGCGGCCTCTACGTGCATCTGAAGGAGGCGGGCGGCGACGCCCAGTTCTTCCTCTGCCTGTTCCCGCAGACGCAGCCGGTCAGTGTACTCGGCGGCTATATGTGCGGCGCCGCCATCATCGGGCCCGAGGCTCAACCGTCGATCACCAGGATCCTTCTGGTGCGTCTGCGCGATGCAGCATTCGGCGCCGAGACATGGGGCGGATACCTGCCGGCCGGCGGCTCGATCGCCGGCGACCTGACGAGCCTCGGCATCGCCGTGGAACACCCGGAAACGATCGACCGGCAACTCGAGCAGTTCCTTGGCGCCGACAGCGGCGGCGCCAACCAGATCCCGCCGGCCGATTTCCGCGCCATCCTCAATGTGTTCGACCGCCATTGGCTGCAGCACGCGGGCTAACCTCGGCGTCAAGAAGAGAGCGCCGGGAGAGGGCGCCGGCTGTTGCCTGCGTACCACAGTTGACGCGCTTTCGGTTGCGGCAGGCGCTCGTTGCATGCAGATCACGAAAACGTTTTTTGACAAGACGGCGTCCCCCTTGCCTCGTGAGGCGGCAACATTGGATAGGGGCGCATCCATGAAAAAAGTTTACGAGAAGCCGACGCTGTCGAAGCGCGGGAAGCTGTCCGGCGTCGTCGCGGTCGCGCTCTCGCGGACCTGAGCGGTATTCCGGTTCCGCCGCCGCGCGGAACGCGTCGCATGCGGCGTCGTCGCTATCGTGGTGTCCAGACCAAAGTAATCGCGTATCGCTGATCCGGCGGCCAGCCGGCGATTTCGCCAGGCCTTGCCGCATGGTTGCGCTCGTCGAATCTTGACAGGCTCGGCATGGCGCGTTCACCTGTGCCGATCGTTGACCCGCGCAGGAACGGACGATGAAGAAGACTTACGAAAAGCCCAGGCTGCAAAAGCGCGACAGGCTTTCGGCCGCGACCGCCGCCACCCCGTCGTCCGGCTTCACGTTCTGAGGCCGTCGGGCGGTCCAAACTTGACAATCGCTCCCCGCGGCGCTCATTTTGCCCGGATCGTCTTCAGGGGGAATCTCGATGAAGAAGGTCTACAGCAAGCCGACGCTCGAAAAGCGCGGGAAGCTTTCGGCTGTAACGGCCGGCAACGGCTCGTCCATCGCGGTCTAGCGGCAGGCACAGCGTCAGAGCCTTGCGACGCTCCTGGCCAGGAGCGGGCGGTACACCGTGCAGGTGCCCGCCCGTCCGGCGCCGCCGCCAAGCTGCTGAAACCCCGTCCGTCCCCAACAGCAACGGTCATGGCGTGACCAGTGATCGCGAATTGCCATTGGCGGGCCTTGCTGTCAACGCCGGCCGGAGCGCCCCGCGGAGGGCGCTTTTTTTGTTGTGCAGGGGCCGAAATCGGCCTGCTGCGATCACGCCATTGCCTTTGGCGGAAGCTCGAAAATGGCGGATTTCCGGGCTTTTCGACCGTTGCGGAAGCCGGCGCCGGGCTATATGCCTATCCGCTTGAATAAGCTTGTTTTTCGCCGGCTGAGGCGTTTTGAGGTTCCCCTTTTACCCCTGACTTTTTTTGGGCGCATTTCTGCATTGCAGCATTGGCGGCTGCGCGAGGCGCCGCGGGCGGTTTCGCCAATCACTGGTGTCAGAGCGTCAGCCCCTCTGTGAACCGCTTCATGATGCCATCATGCAAGCATGCTATGATGCGCCATGCGAGCGGGGGAGGGTGCGATGGGCGATCGGTTGCTCGAAGTGCTTGCCAGGCGCAAGTCCTGGATAGATAGGGTGGCGCTTGGGCTGCTCATCTTTCTCGCAACGCTGATTGCCGGTCTTATGGGCGGCGCAGGCGCGCAGGAGGTGGAGACGGTGCGCGTCGCCACCTTCAACGCCTATCTGCTCTCGCCGATCTTCAAATGCGCCAACCCGAACGTCGGCTGAACTACGAGCTCAGAATGCGCAAGAACGAGCCGGTGACGGTAGGGCCATGAGTTATCGGCACTTTTGGTTCCTCGCCCCGCAAGCGGGGGATAGGTGTCCGCCAAGCGGACGGAGAGGGGCCTTCGTAGGGCGTTCCCCCGCTTCGTCTCGGCTTCGCCGATCCACCTCTCTCCCACTTCATGGGGCGAGGAAACTTCAATTCGTTCCGCCCACTTGGTGGTGGCGCAGCGGTCGTTGTGCTGCGCGTCGATGGCGTGGGTGCATTCCCGGGAATGCGCCCAGCCGGTGTCGGCCATCACCTTGCTCACGGTCATCGCCTTGCCGCTCCCGGTGGTGAAGGAGGGTAAGGCGGACGGATTGTCGAGGGCGCTGCCGTCGTATCAAGGCTTGGGTTCCACGCCCCCGCCAAAGGCGCGGGAGAGGTGGCCGCGAAGCGGACCGAGAGGGGGTCTTCGTAGGGCGCTCCCCCTCTCCGTCTCGGCTTCGCCGAGCCACCTCTCCCAGAGGAATCCCTGATCCTGACGCGTCGCGATCCTTCGCACCCCCTTCTGGCCTGTCGCCCATCTCGCCGCAGGGAGGAGATCGGCAGATTCACCGCCCGCCGCACACGTCTCTTACCATCCCCCGCAGCCAGCGATGCGCGGGGTCGGCGTCGAGGCGCGGGTGCCATAGCAGCGAGATGGTGAGCTCGGCGAGCTTCACCGGCAGGGCGAAGGTGAACAGGCCTTGGCGCAGCTTGCCCGTATAGCGCTCGGGCACGGTGGCGATGAGGTCGGAGCCGCGCGCCAGCGCCAGCGCTTCCGAAAAGCCGCCGACCACGGTCGCGATTGTTCGCGCCAGCCCGGCGAGCCCCAGCGCGTCGTCCACCGGCC
>NZ_JHQR01000297.1 GCF_014843825.1 Mesorhizobium silamurunense | reverse complement strand
ATCTCCGCGGTAACAACCGGGCGGTTACGGAAAATCGTACCTCGCCTGCTGCACGAAATGTGAATGCATCTCGTCAAGAAACTGTCGCGATGGCGAATCTTTCGGCGGATCGTCAACGCCTTCTAATCGTCCGCTTCTGGCGCAGCGCGTCGGGATTTTGGAAAGGCCCTAAGTCCTCGAAGGCATGGTTTCCCACTGTGCTGTTGATGGTCAGCGTGCTCCTGCAATTGGCAATTCAATATCGCCTGAGCTATTGGGGCCGAGACTTTTTTGATGCGTTTGGCCGACGGGATAGCGCCGTCCTAAGAACTCAGGCATTGCTCTTCCTGCCACTTGCCGGCTCCAGCATCCTCGTGGCGGTTCTTGGCGTCTGGTCGCTGATGACGACGCAGCGAAGATGGCGCGCATGGTTGACCCAGCATTTGATCGACGGTTGGCTGAAGAATGACCTTTTCCGCAAACTTCAATTTGGAGTCGGCGAGGACCAGAACCCGGAATACCGAATTGCTGAAGATGCACGAATTGCAACGGAGGCACCCATAAGCATGGCAATTGGATTGCTTAAGGCCGTGCTTAGCGCGGGAATATTTATCGGCATCCTTTGGAACGTCGGTGGGGATCTCATCATTGGCATATTTGGCCGTGAACTGACGGTGCCCAAGTACCTGGTTATTGCGGTTGCGACGTACTCGGCACTTCTGACTTTTGCCATGACGATCGTTGGCCGCCCCTTGATGAGAGTTATTGCCGGCAAGAATGCAGCGGAAGCCCAGCTTCGGTCGGTCGGATCGCATCTGAGGGAACGCAATGTGGCTGCTTCCGGGTCACAAAGGGAGGTCGACCAACATCGGTCACTCAGCCAGGCGCTGGATGACGTGACGGCGCGCTGGCGGGATTTGTGTGTGCAATTAATGCGCACGACGCTTGTTTCGCAAGGAAATGCGCTGCTGGCCCCTGTAATCGCCTGGGTTCTGTGTGCGCCGAAATACCTGGTCGGAACGATGTCGCTTGGAGAAGTTGCCCAGGTGACGGCGGCTTTCGTTATCGTACAGGCGGCTCTCAACTGGCTGGTCGATAATTACACGGGCTTGGCAGATTGCCTTTCTTCGATAAACCGCGTCGCCTCGCTGCTACTGGCCCTTGATCAGCTGGATCGCATCCCGCCGGGGCCGTCCTGCCGTCTGTATGACGGAAATCCCTTGTAATGACCCTTTTACTCGCCAAGCCTTGGTTGCCCAGGCCCGACTCCCGCAACACCGCCATTGTCTGCGATCAATAGGAGCCAGACGCCTCAGGCTGCCGTTGGGTCAACTTGGTCCGCCAGTACTGGCGTTTCGACCAGCGTCGAAGCGGGGGAACGGGTCCTTGGCCGCCCTTGCCCCCGAACCCAACTCAATAGGGTCCCGGCAGTCTAGCAGTGAATGGCCAGGATTTGCCAAATTACGAAACCGCGATTTGACGCTCACGCCGGGAAGACGACGAGTAACTTTGTCTAGGCCTATGGATCGGGTTAGAAGGCTGCGGCTTCTCGCTCGGCTACGTCCGTGGGGCCTATGTTCAACTCTTACGCACCTGCCAAGCAAGATACGCAATCGCCGCACCCACGCTGATCAGCTCTATCCCCATCAGCAGTCCGATCAGCCACACGGCCGTCACGGGGAGCCTGGCCCACAGTATCAAAGAAAGAAGAATCCCGACCAGCCCACTTCCCAAGACCCAGCCCCAATTAGGGACGGGACGTATCGTGAGCGCGAAAACTACCTTCGAGATGCCCTCGATCATGAAGAACACAATCAGCAGCAGAGAGATGGTCAGCAGCCCATCTCCAGGGTCGCGCAGAAAGAGGAGGCCAATCAGCACCGCCAGGATGACAGATATGAGTTGCAGCCAGAAATGAGGCACATGGCCCGCACCGACCAAACTTATGCCTTGCAAGGCCCCGCTGAAGACCAGGAGCCATCCCAGCAGGACGACCACAGCCACCGACGAGACCACAGGAAAGATCATCGCCAGAATTCCGGTCACCACCAGCAGCACGCCCTCTACCAGATACCACAGCGAGTACCGCTTGACCGTCTGCCGCATTGCCTCACGAAAGACCTCTGCGGCGGCATCCAACGACATCGACATGGCTTGCCCTCCAACAACCTTCTGCCGGTGGCTTCACTGCGCAGCAGATAGCCGCGCGACACATTTACCACAAATGAACCGCGTCGAGTACTCCACGAAGGCAGCGACTAACAAACGCTTTTGTTACATGGCAGAGGAGAACGTCGGTGGGCAAACGACTTTCCGTCCGAAATCGAAGACCAGATTTTGGGGATCGCCCACCGCTCACAAAACGCGCCGCCCGCATTGCAAACGCTGGTGACGAGCGTCCGACCGGTGACGATGCCCCAATCAGCGGTTACCGGGCTAGGAACTCCTGCCGATTACGATGTCGACGAAAAGATCAAGTATGCCGCCGAGCACCCTCGCTGCAGCGATTGTGCCGTTACTCTGAACAGTAGCCGAAAAGGTTCACTTGGCCTCGCACTTGCTAAGCTGCGCGCGAGGCCTGGTCCCTGGCCTGATCGTACCAACCGTGTGCTGCTTCGATAGCCGCTTCGGCTTTCCCGGAAAGGTTTCGATTTATCCTGGGTGATTTCGCGGCGAAGCTCTGCGATCTGTTTCTTTATTACTTCCTGATTGCCGTCTGACGCCTTCGGAGATAGGCGTGTCGGCTATTCATTTCTCCCTTGACGGCGTCAAACTAGACAAATCCTAAAACGTCACCGAACTGGTGCGATCGAGGCCAGTCTCGGTTCGTCTAGAAAGTATTGCTGGAGTTGTACAAATCCATGCCAGCGGCACGCGTTTGCGTTAGTACCAGCGTCCGCGGCCGTAAAAACCACCGCCGCCTAGCAATATAACAATAAGGACGATGACGAGAATCGTGGTGATACTCATGTGAGTCTCCTGGGAGCGACATCTACTGCGGAGGCCGTTCATTCTTGCGTCCCGCGCGACACCGCTCCAACATCAATGAACGGTTGGCGGCCTATTTTCGTTCCATTCACGCCTTCTGAACGCGTGTCTTATCCGATGCTTTATAGATGCGAGCGCGCGATGGGCCGCCTTCCCTCGGCATGTGTTTGCGTCACCCACTCTCACGGCATAAGATCGTGGCGTTGGCAGCTTCTAAAGCGGCGCTGTCAGTGGGCAGCGACGTTTCGCTCCGGTCCGGATACAGGGAGGACGCAATGTCATCCGACTCCAGGCGTCAGCGATTTCTCGCTAGAACCATAGAAATGCTCGGACGCTGGCCAAATTCGGCTTTCGGCAAAGCGCCACCTCCTGGGCGGAATGGAGGCCGACACGGCGCGATTTCTCGTCCGAGAATTCCAGAATGGCGTTAGCGCCGAGAAAAACCTGGAGGCGGCGCTTGTAGCTCACAACTTTATCGGAGCGAATGCATCGCATGGGCCAGGATTGTGACCGATGACCTTGTTTGCTGGACGACGAAGGCAGGGCCCTGAAGGTCCTTAGGACATTGACCTTCCGCCGCGTACCATCGCGCTGGATATGCGATCAGTCCAAAGGTTTGCTACATGCTGTTCCCCGCCATCCTCAGATCAGTCATCCGGACAGGCAGCCTACGTCTGATCGACGGCAATCGGCGGATCCACGACTATGGCGACGGTTCCTCGCCGCGTTGTGCTGTCAGGCTTGGTGCCTGCCATCTCGACTATACACTTGCGCTGAACCCCGAGCTCTCGGTCGGCGAAGCCTACATGAACGGTCTGCTGACAATCGAGGAAGGGAGCCTATATGATCTTCTAGAGATCGCGGCGATCAACTTCCGCAACTTTGAGCGCATGTCGTGGTGTTCGCTGTTGTCCGGGGTGACGCGACGGCTCAAGCAGTACAATCCGATAGACCGAGCGCGGCGAAACGTTGCCCATCACTATGATCTGTCCGCCCATCTCTACGATCTCTTCCTCGACAAGGACCGTCAATACTCCTGCGCCTATTTCACAAACGGGAATGAGGATCTTGAGACCGCGCAGCTAAACAAGAAGCGCCACATCGCGGCCAAGCTGCTGCTCGACCGGTCAAACCTCAAGATACTGGACATAGGTTCTGGGTGGGGAGGGCTTGGCCTGTATCTGGCCGAAGAGGCGGGCGCGGACGTTACTGGCGTTACACTGAGCGTCGAGCAGCACAAAGTCTCCGAGGCGCGAGCAGCCGCGGCCGGCCTTGCCGACCGCGCCCGCTTTCAGCTGCGCGACTATCGTGAGGCGACCGGCCCGTATGATCGGATCGTCTCGGTTGGTATGTTCGAGCACGTGGGCAAGAAGAACTATGACGAGTTCTTTGCCAAGCTCCACGGCCTGCTTCGGGAAGATGGCGTTGCGCTGCTGCATGCCATCGGATTTTCGGATGCCCCGGCACCGATCAATCCCTTCATCCGCAAATACATCTTTCCGGGTGCGGACCTTGCATCTCTCTCGGAAGTCTTCGCTGCCACCGAGCGCTCGCGGCTGATTGTCACCGATGTCGAAATCCTCAGGCTCCACTACGCAGAAACGCTCCGCCACTGGCGCAAGCGCTTCATGGACAATTGGCAGCGCGTCGCGGCGCTCTACGACGAGCGGTTCTGTCGCATGTGGGAGTTCTATCTCGTCTTGTGCGAGATCGGATTTCGATACCGGACCATGATAGTTTTCCAGGTGCAGCTTGCGAAACGGTCCGATACCGTGCCCATGACCCGTGATTATATGATTGATTGGGAACGGGAGCACAGCTCGTCTAAGAGACAGCATATGCGCGCTGCCGAGTGAGGCAGTGGGACAAGGGTGAACCACAACCATGGGTCCAATCGTGCGACCACCGCAGCGCCCGCCTTCGCCGCCGGAATCGAGACAGACGGTCGACGAAACGGAGATGCCGCTGCCGTCCAATCCGCAGACGTTTTTTCTTGGCGGCCTGTTCACCGTGAGCGTCGTGGTGATGGCCTATGTGGCAAGCTCAATTATCCTTCCTGTCGTTCTCGCTTTCGTGTTGAAGCTCCTCCTGCAACCCGTCGTTCGGTTACTGGAGCGTATGCACGTACCGAGAGCCCTGGGCGCGCTCTTGCCGATCCTGCTCGTTGTCGCAGTGTTGGTCGGCCTTGTTGCCGCTTTGTCGGGGCCTGCCGCGACATGGGCGGAGAGACTGCCGGAAGGGATACCGCGTCTTGAAGCTCATCTGGTGGTTCTGAAAGGTCCGATCCAGGCGCTTCAGAAATTCATCCAACAGGCAGAAGCGATCGCCAACAATCCTGGAGAGAAAGGCTCGACCGTCTCGATCCGCAGTGATCTCGGCCTGACTGGCGCTTTGTTCTCGGGTACGCGCGCCGTCCTCGACGGCTTGTTCACGACCGTACTGGTGCTCTACTTCCTGATGGTGTCAGGCGATACTTTCCTTCGGCGATTTGTCGAGATCCTCCCGCGGCTGAGCGAGAAGCGGCAAGCAGTCGATATCTCTCAGCAGATCGAGGGGGATGTATCCGCCTATCTGGTGACGATTACCGGCATGAATGCCGCGGTGGGCATCGCCACCGCGGTCGCCATGTATCTTTGTGGGCTCGGAGACCCCCTCTTGTGGGGCGCGACGGCTTTCCTGCTCAACTACATCCCCATTCTGGGGCCGCTGTTCGGGATGAGCATCTTCGTCCTTGCGGGAATGCTCACCTTCGACAGCCTGCTCTGGGCACTGTTGCCGGCAGCCCTCTACTTCGGCATCCATCTTGTCGAGGGAGAGACGCTCACGCCGATGTTGCTCGCCAGGCGCTTCACGTTGAACCCGGTGCTGGTCATTCTGTCGCTGGTATTCTGGTTCTGGATGTGGGGCGTGCCCGGAGCGATCCTGGCTGTCCCGGTGCTGGCCATCGTGAAGATCATTTGCGATCGCCTGCGTCCGCTGAAGGCCTTGGGCCATTTACTTGAAGGCTAGAGGTAAGAGAACACTGCCGACAACCGAACGGCCTGGAAAGCGTCGATCATGCCGGTATCGACCGCAAAACTTTCACTGTCCATTGAAGTCTTCCGCCGCTCCACGCGGATGCCTAAGCAATAGCCACGATCAGCATGCGGGTCCCGCCCAATCGAGGGTGTTTTGTCAGATCTCTGGGGGCCCAAGTCATTATTTCATCGCATTCGGTCGATGGGTGCACCACATTAGTAGGGTTGGTCAGCAGGACCGGAGCCGTTGGTTCCGATTGATGCTTTCCACAGACGCGTTCAGACGATGAACGCATTCCCGATCGGAATCCATTATGGATGTCGTTGTAAGAACTTACTCAGGTAAGGGCTCCAAAGAGCTGTTTTCATTTCTGGAAAAGAATAAGGCCGACGTTGAAAAGCTTATGCGTTCAGTGAAAGGCTTCGAAAGCTACACACTCGCACGCAGCAGTGACAGCGAAGGGTGTCCCTCCGGTCTGGGCCGCGGCGGGTGCGGTCTGTGTTAAGCTGCAGCGATGGAGATCGACACCGACAAGATTGATGATGCGGTCCTGGCGCTGCTTTGGCTGACCCTGCACAATGAACGGTGCGCTTGGAAAGGCTTTGACTGGGACGTGACGGATCGACTTCACCGGAAGGGACTGATCGCCGACCCGGTCAACAAGGCAAAATCCTTGGTTCTGACGGATGAGGGTCTTCAGCGCTCGGAGCAACTGTTTCGCGCGCTGTTTACGCGGCCGACGCCATGAGCGCCCGAGCGGGCCGCCAGGTCCACGGCAGCAGCTCACTGAGCCGGTTCTGCGGCGTGTCGGCGATGCGGGAGAGAACGTCGGCCAGCCAGGCCTGCGGATCGATGTCGTTGAGCTTGGCGGTGGTGATCAGCGTCACCATGAAGGCGGCCCGATCGGCACCACGATCAGAGCCAGCAAACAGCCAAGCTTTCCTGCCGAGGGCAAAACCACGCAGCGCCCGTTCGGCGGCGTTGTTGGTGAGGCAGACCCGGCCGTCGCTGAGGAAGGACGTGAAGCCGTCCCAGCGCTTCAGCATGTAGTCGATAGGCTCGGCAACCGGAGAACTGCGTGACAGTCTGGCCCGCTCGGTTCGCAGCCAGGCCCCAAGTTCGGTGACGAGAAGACGGCTTTCCTGCTGGCGTCGTTCCAGGCGCTCGTCGGCGGCGAGACCGTTGATGTCGCGCTCGATATCAAACAGCGCGTCGATACGTTTGACCGCCTCGAACGCAATCGGTGAGATCGGCGCGGCGTTCTTGCCGCGCTTGGCGTTGGTGGCGATGTCGGCGAGCACGAAGAACTTGCGGCGTGCATGCGCCCAGCACAGCGCCTGGGTCAGCGGACCAGGGTCACGCTCCACCTTGAAGAGCGGGTTATAGCCGCCATAGGCGTCGGCCTGCAGAATGCCGGTGAAGGATTTGAGATGACGCTCGGGATGTTCCTGCCGCCGATCGCGCGAGGCATAATAGAGTGCCGCCGGTGGCGACTGCCCGCCGAACGGCCGGTCATCCCTGACATAGGTCCAGATGCGGCCCGTATCGGTCTTGCCGCGGGCCAGGATCGGCACGGTGGTGTCGTCGCCATGAAGCCGCTCGGCGGCGAGCACATGCGCCTCGATCAGCGCATGCACCGGCTTCAGCGCTGCGGCGCAGGCTCCGACCTGGTCAGCCAGTGTCGAGAGGCTGAGGTCGATGCCCTCGCGGGCATAGCGTTCGCTCTGCCGGTTCAGCGGCTGGTGCTGGGCGAACTTCTCGAACAGGATCATCGCCAAAAGGTTCGGTCCGGCAAAGCCGCGCGGCGTCACATGGAAGGGCGCCGGCGGCTGCGCGATCTTCTCGCATTGGCGGCAAGAGAACTTCTCGCGCACGGTCTGGATCACCTTCCACTGGCGCGGGATGACCTCCAGCGTCTCGGTGATATCCTCGCCAAGCTTTGCCAGCTTGGCCGAACCACAGCACGGGCAGTTTGACGGTGCGGCGATGACCACGCGCTCACGCGGCAGATGGTCGGGAAAGGGCTTGCGCGACGGGCGCTTGCGCTCGAACGCCCTGACCGTCGAGGAGCGCGCCGCCATCTCCGCAGCCAGTTCGTCCTGGCTGGCATCGGCCTCGAGCTCCTCAAGCTGCAACTCCATCTGTTCGAGAAGCCGCGCCTTGCGCTCCGAGCGGCTGCCATGGATCTCGCGCTTCAGCTTCTCGATCTCCAGCCTGAGCCGCGCGATCAGCGCATCCGAATGCGAGTTCACGGCCTGGGCGCGAGCCGCAACGGCTTCTGCTTCACGGCGGGCCGCACGCTCGGCGAGGATCATCGCGTGCGCACTGGCAAGGTCACCGGGAAGCTGATCGGCCGCATCGGTCATGGCGCGAGGGAATCATATTCGCTCCCGCCATGCCAGCGGTTTTGCTCATCCCGCCGAGCTCGGACGCCAGGTTTTTTGCGGCATCCGCCAGTCGATGCCTTCGAGCAGATAGCCGAGTTGCCCCGGCGTGATCACCACCGTGCCGTCGGCCGCCGATGGCCAGATGAACCGGCCACGTTCGAGCTTCTTCATAAACAGGCAGGCCCCCTGGCCGTCGTGCCAGATCACCTTGATCAAGCCACCCTGCCGCCCGCGGAAACAGAACAAATGACCGCTGTGCGGATCGCGCTTCAACGTCTCCTGCACCATCAATGCGAGGCCGGGGAAGCCCTTGCGCATATCCGTAAAGCCAGTGGCGAGCCACACCTTCACACCGCTCGGGACCGGGATCATCGCCGCTCCAGCACATCCAGGATCCGGCCCAAGGCCTCCGTGTCGATGTCGCTCTCCACACGAATGCGCCGGCCGCGGCCAAGCTCAATCGTCACCGTGCTCGTCTTCTTGCGAGGTAGCGGCGGCGATTTGGTTTCCGCGGCCTCAGGCCCCGGCCGTGCCGTGACAACCTTCACCGGCATGAACTGCGGCACCGACGGCGCGAGGATCTGGCAGAGCTCTTTGCGCCAACGGAACAACTGACCGGCATGGATGCCCGCCGAGCGGGCGATCTCCGATACGCTGGCGTTCGGCTCCAGACACGCCGCAACCAGCCGTTCCTTCTCTTCACGAGACCACCGTCGGCGGCGCTCGACGGACGTGATCACCTCCACATGCTGCGTCGTCATAGGACTGTTCCTAGTGCTACCACGAGGACTTGCAGCCTTCAGCCTACCTCAGCAAGGCGGCCGTCACCGTGGGGATACAGCGAAGGTGGCCTATCGATGACCGTATGCCAAGACAAGGCCGGCACCGAAGAGAGTGTCCGCCTTGCGAAGGATTGGATCTCAAAAAACGCAGCGAACATTAGCACGGCTGCGCCGAAAGTTTCGGCCGGATCCATAATTATCCACGCCACAAAGCACTAGCTTTTATGATCTTGCCCGGCCGTATAACTAGCCGGCCGGGCTTTCGCGCTGGTTCGCCTGCCAATGGCGCCTCGGCTAAAGCCGGCGTTGGGCTGCGTGCGGCTCCTCGATGGCCCTCGCGACCGTCGCCCAGCCGGTCGATTGGCTCGTGCACCTCCTTTGCACGATCATTTTTCTCGTGGAACCGATGGCATAGAATCGGGCGGGCTAACAAGCTTCTCATTTTCGCCCGCGTGCCATTCCAGGAAGAGGCTGTATCCAACCGCTAACAGCACCGGTCCTAGGAATATTCCTATAAAGCCGAAGGCAAGAATTCCGCCGACGAGCCCAAAAAAACTGAGCAGCACTGGCAGGCTGTTCGCCTGCGCGAGGAGATATGGCTTCAACACGTTGTCGATGCTGCTGATGAGCAGCAAACCCCAGGCGCCAACGAAAAAGCCCCAGCCGACCTCGCCCTGAAAGAACAGCCAGAACGTGACCGAGCCCCACACGAGAGGAGGGGCCAAGGGCACGAAAGATAGGATGAAAGTGAGGAAGCCGAGCAGAAGTGCTTGAGGCACACCCGCTATCCAGAATCCTATGCCAGCCAGCAGCCCTTGCGCAAGGGCAGTGCCGATCAAACCGTAAACGACACCCGTTACCGTTAGACCTATCACAGAAAGCAGATGTCGGGCGCGAGTGCCTGCTATGCGCTCAGAACTAATGCGCACATATGCCGCCATCTGTGGGCCGCTCCGATAAAAGAAGAAAGCTATGAACACGCTAAGCGCAAGCTCTAGGAGGCCCACTCCAAGAACTGCGCCGCTCGCCACAGCGATGTCTGTAGCTGGGCGGATCAGTTTCGTCAGTTCGATGAGAAAAGCCGGAGCGTTGTATGCCAGACCTTGCCAGTAAATGGCCAAGCGCTCGCCAACGAGCGGGAGTCCCGCCACCCAGGTTGGCGGCGCAGGAGGACCTTGCTCAAGGACACGATTTGCCGCGGCAACGATGCTCGACACGCTATCAGCCAGCGTTGCCACTGAGATTGCAAACGGCGCCACCAGAACAAGTGCGACCAGCAAGGTCATGAGCAAGGCAGCAAGTGTCCTCCGGCCACCCAGCGTTCGTTCGAACCAGGTATACGCTGGCCATGTGGAGAAGCAGAGCACAGCCGCCCAAAGCAGTGCCGACAGGAAAGGCCAAAGTACGGCCAAGCAGCCGATTCCCAGCAGCACCAGTGCACCGATTCCTAAGATCTGCTCGACTGGTCGGTCGAATTGCATCATGGTCCGCATTTGCTGTCTTGCTCGTTCTCTAGAAATGCCCAGGCCCCCTCGTTCGCCAAGCAGCTTACGAGACAAGGCCGGTACCGAAGACTGTTCGCCTTGCGAAGGGGCGGATCTCAAAAAATGCAGCAAATATTAGCACTGCGCCACGGGTTCGGCAGGATCCATAATTATCCACGCGACAAAGCACTAGTTTTCATGATCTTGTCCGGCCGTACAGCTAGGGTCAGGACCCATTAATTTGTTG